>JBEOKB010000227.1:0-42228 GCA_040275425.1 Siculibacillus sp.
GAGCACGGTCTCGATGCAGCGGCGGGCGCGATCGGTCAGCGCGCTGCCGGCATCGTCCGACACCACCCAGTCGGGGCGATGGAGCAACAGGCGGGCGAAGGCCAGCAGCTGCTGCTCGTCGAGCGGCAACAGCCGATCCCAGCGCTCCTCGGTGTCGAGGGCGGCGCGCAGGCGGGCGAGGCCGACGGCCTCGAGCGCGTTCTCCATCGCCTCGCCCGCGAAGGTCTCGGGGGCGTCGGGATAGGCGAGCGCGGCCTTCAGCGTGCCGAGCGGGAAATAGGGGCGCTCGGGCAGGAACATCATGCGGGCGCGGGGCGGGTGACGAATGGTGCCGCGCCCACGCGACCACAGGCCGGCGAGGGCGAGGAAGAGCGTGCTCTTGCCGGCGCCGGTGCCGCCGACGATGCGGACGCGCTCGCCGCGCTCGATGGCGATCGAGGGCGTCTCGAAGCGGGTGACGCCGCGCGGCAGCCGTAGTTCGAAGTCCTCGAAGCGGATGCCGTCGGTTTCGTCCTCGACGCAGTCGAAGCGTCCGACCTCGCCGCTCTGCCGATCGAGCGAGGCCAGCGCCTCGTGCAGGGTCTCGACCCGGCGCAGGGTGGCCCGCCAGTCGGCGATGCGCGAATAGTTGTCGACGAACCAGCGCAGCGACGACTGGACCTGATTGAACGAGTTCACCACCATCATCAGGCCGCCGAGCGACATGGCGCCGGAGAAGTAGCCGGGCGAGGCGACGATCACCGGCACGACCAGGGCGAGCCAGCCGTAGCCGGAGGTGACCCAGGTCAGGCGGGCGAGGTCGTCGGCGAGGCGGCGCATGGCGGCGAGCACGCGGGCGAAGACCGAACCGATCAGGCGGCGCTCGTCGGCCTCGCCGCCGTAGAGGGTGATGCCCTCCGCCGACTCGCCGATGCGCACCAGGGCGAAGCGCATGTCGGCCTCGCGGGCGTAGCGGGCGGCGTTGTCGTCGACCATCGGACGGCCGACCCACCAGGTCAGCGCCGATCCCGCCAGCGCGAAGGCGAGCGCGCACCACACCATGTAGCCGGGAATGCCGACCAACTCGCCGTCGATCTCGAACTTGACCTGCTCCGACAGCACCCACAGCACGCCGATGAAGGAGACGAGCAGGAGCGTGGCCTGGAGCAGGCTCGCGCCGAGATCGGCGGTCAGTTCGGCGAGGTGGCGGGTATCCTCGTGGATGCGCTGGTCGGGGTTGGTGCCGGCCTCGCCGACGAAGGTGAGCAGATAGGCGCGCTTGGAGACGAGCCAGTCGTCGAGGAGATCGCGGGTCAGCCACGAGCGCAGCTGGATCTTGATCATCTCGGTCGACCAGGTCTGCGACACCACCAGGACCAGGAGCGTGCCGGCGATGAGCAGGAAGCGCAGGGCCTCGTGGACGAAGCCCGGCCAGTCGCGCCGCTCGAGCGCGTCGTAGAACAGGCCCTGCCAGTCGTTCAGCCAGATCTGGGCCATGTTGTTGGAGACGATGGTGGCGACCAGCATCACCACCAGCATCACCAGAGGGCGCAGTTCGGGCGTGCCGCGCATGCGCGCGACCACGTCGCGGACGTGATCGAGGGTGGCCGCCGGCGGGAACGGGCCGGGGGGAACCGCGGCGGCCGGCGCGGCCGGGGACGTGGCTCGTGGTTCTGGGGCCGTCTCGGCGGTCATCTTCCGTCGACCTCGTTCCGACGTCGTCTCTTTCCCCCGATCGGGGGAGGTGACATCCTCTCGTCTCGAACTTGCGCCGCTTCGCGGTCGAGAATCAACCCGACGAAGGCCTTCTCCGTGGCACCCCCGATGAGCCCCCGCATTCGCAAGCTGCTCGCCGACCTCAGCGTCGAGGAGAAGATCGGCCAACTGGTCATGGTGTCGCTCGGGGCGGAGACGATCGTCACCGGACCGAAGGCGGCGAGCGAGCCGAGCGTGGAGGACGTGCGCGCTGGGCGGGTCGGCTCGGTGCTCAATCTGGTCGGGCGCGAGCGCATCCACGCGCTGCAGAAGGTGGCGGTGGAGGAGAGCCGGACGAAGATCCCGCTCCTGTTCGGGCTCGACGTGATCCACGGCTATCGCACCGCCTTTCCCGTCCCGCTCGGCGAGACGGCGGCGTTCCGGCCGGATCTGTGGGAGAAGACCGCGCGCGTCGCGGCCGAGGAGGCGACCGACGACGGGATCGGGCTCACCTTCGCGCCGATGCTCGATCTCGCGCGCGATCCGCGCTGGGGGCGGATCGTCGAGGGGCCGGGCGAGGACGCCACCGTCGGTCGGGCCTTCGCGCGGGCCAAGGTGGCGGGCTTCCAGGGGGCGCGGCTCGACCGGCCGGACAGTCTGGCGGCCACCGCCAAGCACTTCGTCGCCTACGGCGCGGTGACGGCGGGGCGCGACTACGCCGCCGTCGACGTCTCGGAACGGGTGCTGCACGAGGTCTATCTGCCGGCGTTCGAGGCGGCGGTGAAGGCGGGGTGCCTCGCGATCATGCCGGCCTTCATCGACATCGCCGGACGGCCGGTCACGGGTGATCGCGCGCTCTTGACCGAACTGGTGCGCGAGCGCTGGGGGTTCGAGGGGATCTACGTCTCCGACTACGACGCGATCGGCGAGCTCGTCGCGCACGGGGTGGCGGCGGACAAGGCGGAAGCGGCGGCGCTGGCCCTGAGGGCGGGGATGGACCTCGACATGATGTCGGGCGCCTATGCGGAGGGCCTGCCGGAGGCGCTGCGGCGCGGGCTGATCGGCCTCGACGACATCGACGCGGCGGTGGTCCGCGTGCTGAACGCCAAGGAGCGGCTCGGCCTGTTCACGGCGCCTCACGGGCGCGGCGATCCCGTCCGGCTTTCGGCGCGGCCGCGCGCGGAGCGCCGGGCGCTGGCGCGCGAGGCGGCGGCGACCTCGATGGTGCTGGCGACCAATCGCGGCGAGGTGTTGCCGCTCGCGCGCGAGGGCGGGCCGATCGCGTTGATCGGGCCGTTCGCCGAGCGGGCGGGCGAAATGCTCGGCTCGTGGTTCTGCCTCGGCGATCAGGAGGAGGCGGTGTCGCTCGCCGAAGGCGTCCGCGCGGCCTTCCCGAACCGCGAGCTGGTGGTGGTCGAGGGCTGCGGGCTCGGACGCGACGACGTCGAGGACGACGGCGAGGCCGAGGACGACGGCGGCATCGCGGCGGCGGTGACGGCCGCGGCCGGCGCGGAAGTGGTGATCCTGGCGATCGGCGAGCCGGGGTCGATGACCGGCGAGGCGGCGAGCCGGGCGCAGCCGTACCTCACCGGCCTACAGGAGGAACTCGCCCGCGCCGTTCTGGCGACGGGGCGGCCGGTGGTGGTGGTGCTGTTCTGCGGACGGCCCCTGATCGAGCCGTGGCTGTTCGAGGCGGCCGACGCGGTGCTGGTGGCGTGGTATCCGGGTTCGGAAGGCGGGCACGCGATCGCCGACCTGCTCGTCGGCGCGCGGTCGCCGTCGGGGCGGCTGCCGGTGTCGTGGCCGGTCGACGTCGGGCAGATCCCGATCTTCTACGGCGAGCGGCCGACGGGGCGGCCGTTCCGGCCGGAGGACCACTTCTCGACCTGCTATCTCGACGTGCCCAACACGCCGTTGTTCCCGTTCGGGCACGGGCTCGGCTACGGCCGGTTCGAGCTCGGCCCGCCGCAGGTGGAGCCGCAACGGTTCCATCTCGGCGAGGCGGTGCGGGTCGGCGTCGAACTCGCCAACACCGGCGCGGCGGAGGCGGCGGCGACGGTGTTCCTGTTCCTGCGCGACGTGGTCGCCTCGACGACGCGGCCGGTGCTGCAACTGGCGCGGTTCGAGACGGCGACGCTCAGGGCGGGCGAGCGGCGCACCCTCGCCTTCACGCTGCGCGACGAGGACTTCGCGCTGCTCGGGCCGGATCTCGCGCCACGGGTGGAGCCGGGCGCGTTCGAGATCTCGGTCGGCTTCTCGGCCGATCGGGAGAGCCTCGCGACGGTGACGATCACGTGCGTCGACGGGGCGGCGATCGCCTGATCAGGCGGCGACGCGTTCGGCGGGCAGGACCACGGCGGTGAAGGCCACGGCGGCGACCGCCATCACCACCAGCGTGACGATGCCGCCGCCGAGCTGGGCGGCGACGATCGCGAAGCCCATGCCGCCGACCTGCTGGGCGATGCCGAGCCAGGCCGAAGCCTGACCGGCCATCTGCGGGAATGGGCGCATGGCGATGGCGGTGGCCATGGGTTGGGCGAGACCCCAACCGACGTAGTAGGGAAAGAGCGTCACCAGCATCAGCACCCAGTGATGATGCCCACTCGCGGCGAGGGCGAGCGGCACGAGCGTGCCGAGGACCATGGCGGCGGCGGCGAAGCGCAGGACGCGGGCCGGGGACAGGCGGCGGGCGAGGCGCATGGCGATCATGCCACCGGCGAGAAAGCCGACCGCGCCGGCGGTGTAGACCATCGTCGCCTCGAACTTGGAGTAGCCGAGTTCGCCGATCATCAGGAAGGCCGACGTGGTGAGCCAGGCGTAGAGCACGCCGTAGCCGGTGGCGACCGCGAGGCAGCCGACGACGAAGGCGCGGGTGCGGACGCAATGGGCGAGCGCGCGCAGGATCGAGACGCGCTCGGCGCCGTGGAGCGTGGTGGGCCGGGTCTCGGGCAGGCGCAGCGCCAGCGCGAGGCCGAGCACGGCGGCATAGACCACCAGGGTGGCGAGGGTGCCGCGCCAGCCGGCGATCTCGGCGGCGAAGGTGCCGACGAAGGGGGCGACGAGCGGCGAGATCGCGAAGAGCGCGCCGACCTTCGAAAGGGCGCGGCCGGAATTCTCCGGGGCGACGGTGTCGCGGATCAGGGTGCGGGCGACGATCGGGCCGCAGGCGGCCGCCGCGCCCTGCACGAACCGGGCGACGACCAGGAGGCCGAGGCTCGGCGCGACCACCGCCGCCACGGCGGCGGCGAGATAGACCGCCACGCCGGCGAGGGCGACCGGGCGGCGGCCGAAGCGATCGGCTAGGCGACCGACGAAGAGATGGGCGAGCGCGAAGCCGAAGGTGAAGGCGAGCATGGTCCGCTGCACGCCCTCGACCGCCACGCCGAAGTCGCGGCCGAGGTCGACCATCGCCGTCAGATAGGCGTCGGTGGAGAAGGGCAGCAGCCCGAGCATCCCGGCGGCGGCCCAGGTGATGGTCGGAGAGGCGCCGTCCGCGGTGGGACGAGCGGCGGGGGGAAGGTGGGACGTCATGGACGGGCCTCGGTCGGCGGCGCGAGCGGAGGCCCGGCGGAGCGATCTCTAGCCGGTTTCGCGGGCTCATGCACCGCGCATCGGCGCACGGCCGCCGCGCGGGCGACGATCAGGCTCGGCGACAGGCGATCACCAGACCGTCGTCGGGGTCGAGCACGATGGGTCCCCGGAGGATCTCGCCGTCGCGCCCGCCCGCGACCGAGAAGACGACGCGGCCGCCGTCGGCCTGGGGAAACGCGACGGGGAGCGGGGCGGGTCCGAGGGCGAGCACCACGACGAAGCGTTCGTCTCCGGCGCGACGCTCGTAGGCGAGAAGGTCGCCGGCGACGGCGAGCACGCGCACCTCGCCGAGGGCGAGCGCCGGATGGGCGCGGCGCAGGGCGATCAGGCGGCGGTGGAGGGTGAGCATCGAGGCGGGGTCGTCGGCCTCGACGGCGACGTTGCAGCGCTCGTGACCGGGCACGAGCGGCAGCCACGGCTCGGCCGAGGAGAAGCCCGCGCCGGGCGAGGCGTCCCACTGCATCGGCGTGCGGGCGACGTCGCGGTCGTGGCCGGGAACGTCGGGTTCGGCGAGCGCCTGAGGGTCGCGGACGCGATCGGGCGGGATCACGCCGTCGGCGAGGCCGATCTCGTCGCCCTGGAAGAGGGTCGGCGTGCCGCGCGCGGTCAGAAGGAACGTGGCGGCGACGCGGGCCTGGGCGGGGCCGAGGCGGGAGGCGACGCGACGGTTGTCGTGGTTGCCGAGCACCCAGTTCGGCCAGGCGCCGGGGGGGAGGAGGCGCTCGTAGTCCTCGATCAGGCGGGCGACGACGTCGGCGCGCCAGGGGTCCATCATCAGGTGGAAGTTGAAGGGCAGATGGGCGCCGTCGAGGGCGTCGCCGTAGTAGGCGACGAGGCGATCGAGCGAGAGGTAGAGCTCGCCGATCAGGACGCGATCGCCGAATTCGTCGAGCACGCGGCGGAAGCCCTTGACCAGATCGAGGACGCCGGGCTGGTCGCAGGTCATGGTCTGGAGCAGGCGGCGCACCTCCGGCTCGCGCTCGGTCCAATCGGGATTGGGCGGGTTGTCGCGGAAGGCGGGGTCCTTCAGGAGATGCCAGATCACGTCGACGCGGAAGCCGTCGACGCCGCGTTTCAGCCAGAAGCGCAACACGTCGTGCATGGCGGCGACGACGGCGGGATTGCGCCAGTTCAGGTCCGGCTGCTCCTTCAGGAAGGCGTGGTAGTACCACTGGCCGCGCGCTTCGCACCATTGCCAGCCGATGCCGCCGAACATCGAGCGCCAGTTGTTGGGCGGGCCGCCGTCGGGGGCGGGATCGCGCCAGACGTACCAGTCGGCCCTGGGATTGGTCCGGCTCGACGCGCTCTCGACGAACCAGGGGTGGCGGTCGGAGGTGTGGTTGGGGACGAAGTCCAGGATCAGGCGCATGCCGCGCGCATGGAGGGCGGCGATCAGGCGATCGAGGTCGGCGAGGGTGCCGAAGCGCGGATCGACGTCGCAGTAGTCGGCGACGTCGTAACCGAAGTCGGCCATGGGCGAGACGTAGACCGGCGACAGCCACACCGCGTCGACGCCGAGGCGCTCCAGGTGATCGAGGCGGGAGAGAATGCCGGGAAGATCGCCGATACCGTCGCCGTTCGCATCGCAGAACGACCAGGGATAGACCTGATAGACGACGCCGCGACGCCACCAGGGCGCGCGGGCGGGATCGAAATCGGAGTGCGGCGAGGCAACGGTCATGGGCGGTCTCCGCGCCGACCCGCCTCCCCTCGGGCCGGTGATCGCCCCGAGACTGCCACCGTTTCCCTCGGCCCGACAGTCGTAGTGCCGCGTGGGCGACGCGAATGCCCCCGACGCGGGGGAGCGCCGGGGGCCTCGGGGGTCGCGGGGTACGCCGGCTCAGGCCCGGATCAGGTGATCGAAGGCGGAGAGCGCGGCGATGGCGCCGGCGCCCATCGAGACGATGATCTGCTTGTAGGGCACGGTGGTGGCGTCGCCGGCGGCGAAGACGCCGGGCACCGAGGTGGCTCCGCGCACGTCGATCTCGATCTCCTTGCGCGGGGAGAGCGTGACGGTGCCGTCGAGGAACTCGGTGTTGGGCAGGAGGCCGATCTGCACGAAGATGCCCTCGAGCTCGACACGGTGAATGTCGCCGGTGGTGCGATCCTCATAGCGCAGGCCGGTGACCTTCTCGCCGTCGCCGAGCACCTCGGTGGTGCGGGCGGAGACGTGGACGGTGACGTTCGGCAGCGAGCGCAGCTTGCGCTGCAGGACCTCGTCGGCGCGCAGTTTTCCGTCGAACTCGATCAGGGTGACGTGGGCGACGATGCCGGCGAGATCGATCGCCGCCTCGACGCCTGAGTTGCCGCCGCCGATGACCGCGACGCGCTTGCCCTTGAACAGCGGGCCGTCGCAGTGGGGGCAGAAGCACACGCCCTTGGCCTTGTAGTCCTTCTCGCCGGGCACGTTCATCTCGCGCCAACGGGCGCCGGTGGCCAGGATCACCGACTTCGCCCGGAGCGAGGCGCCCGAGGCCAGCCGCACTTCGATGGTGTCGCTCGGGGTGGCGGCGGGCACCAGGGACGCGACCTTCTGAAGGTTCATGACGTCGACGCCGTATTCGCGCACGTGGGCCTCGAGGGCAGCGGCGAGCTTCGGCCCCTCGGTGTGGGAGACCGAGACGAAGTTCTCGATCGCCAGGGTGTCGAGCACCTGACCGCCGAAGCGCTCGGCGACGACGCCGGTGCGGATGCCCTTGCGGGCGGCGTAGATCGCCGCGGCGGCGCCGGCGGGACCGCCGCCGACCACCAGCACGTCGAAGGGCGCCTTGGCGGCGATCTCGGTGGCGGCGCGCTCGGCGGCGCCGGTGTCGAGGCGGGCGACGATCTCCTCGACCTGCATGCGGCCCTGACCGAAGGAGGCGCCGTTCAGGAACACCGTCGGCACGGCCATGATCTTCTGGGTCTCGACCTCGGCCTGGAACAGCGAGCCGTCGACCATGGTGTGGCGGATGCGCGGGTTGAGCGCGGCCATCAGATTGAGCGACTGCACCACGTCGGGGCAGTTCTGGCAGGTGAGCGAGACGTAGGTGACGAACTCGAACTCGCCGGGCAGGGCGCGAATGGCGGCGACGGTGGCCTCCGCCGTCTTGGGCGGATAGCCGCTCGCCTGGAGGAGGGCGAGCACCAGCGAGGTGAACTCGTGGCCCATCGGCAGTCCGGCGAAGGCGATGCGGGCGGGTTCGCCGACGCGGCCGACGCTGAAGGAGGGGCGGCGGGCGGCGGTGCCGTCCCAGCGCGCGGTGATCAGCGGCGAGGTGGAGGCGACGTCCTCGACCAGCGCGCGCAGCTCCGCCGAGGCGTCGCCGTCGTCGAGCGAGGCGACGAGTTCGATCGGCGCGACGAGGCGTTCCATGTAGGCGCGCAGTTGATCCATGATGCCGGCTTCGAGCATGGCACGTCTCCAGAGGTTCGGTCGAAATGGCGAGGAGGATGCGCCGCCGGCCGGGGCCACGGCGTCTCGTCGTCGCTATCACGGGTGAGGTTCGGCACCGGAGGGCTCCGGAGGGTCCGAGAGGGGACCCGGAGCCCGTGGGCTCCGGGAGGGCGCGGGGGTCCGCGGCCCGAGGGCCGCGGAGGAGCGCGATCGGTTCGCGATCAGATCTTGCCGACGAGGTCGAGCGACGGCTTGAGGGTGGCTTCGCCCGGGGTCCACTTGGCCGGGCAGACCTCGCCCGGATGGGAGGCGACGTACTGAGCGGCGACGACCTTGCGGTAGAGCTCCTTGGCGTCACGGCCGATGCCGAGGTCGTGGATCTCGGCGACCTTGATCACGCCTTCCGGGTTGATGACGAAGGTGCCGCGCAGAGCCAGACCGGCCTCCTCGATCATCACGTCGAAGTTGCGGGTGATGGTGCCGGTCGGGTCGCCGACCATCGGGTACTTGATCTTCTTGATGGTGTCGGACGCGTCGTGCCAGGCCTTGTGGGTGAAGTGGGTGTCGGTCGACACCGAGTAGCACTCCACGCCGATCTTCTGGAAATCGGGGTAGAGATCGGCGAGATCGCCGAGCTCGGTCGGGCAGACGAAGGTGAAGTCGGCCGGGTAGAAGAACACCACCGACCACTTGCCCTTCAGGCTGGCTTCGGTGATCTCGGAGAAGGCGCCGTTGTGAAAGACGGTGGCCTTGAACGGCTTCACTTCCGTGTTGATCAGAGACATCTGTTCTCTCCTGGTTGCTCGTTCGTGAGGAAGGCGACCCCCGCATGCCCTCGCCGCGGCGACGGACACGAGACACCCCGCCCTCGGACCCGCATCGGGCGTGAGGTTCGGGCGATCGCCCTCGAAAACCCAAGTGTTTCTCGTCTCGGTGAAGCGGTGGGCCTCATCGAGCAACCACAAGCTAATGCGGCGGACGGCATCGTTCAAATAGATTGTCTCTGTTTTTTCGATAGGCTCACCCTATCGACAAACCCGATCGGCGATCGGGGCGTCGCGCGGGTCGGCGATCGGTGCTATGGCTCGGCCCGGAACCGGGGGGCGAGGATTTCGCCGCCGAAATCGGGGAGAATTCACGCATGAAACTCGTCCGTCACGGCGCGCGCGGCGCCGAGAAGCCCGGCCTGATCGATGCCGAGGGGCGCATCCGCGATCTCTCGGGCGTGATCGACGACGTGGCGGGCGAGGTGCTGTCGCCGGCGGGGCTGGCGCGGCTCGCGGCGATCGATCCGGCGAGCCTGCCGCCGGTGGCGGAGGGGGCGCGAATCGGGGCGTGCGTCGGGCGGGTCGGCAAATTCGTCGGCATCGGCCTCAACTATGCCGATCACGCCGCCGAGGCGGGGATGGCCATCCCGAAGGAGCCGATCCTGTTCCTCAAGGCGACGAGCTGCATCGCCGGACCGAACGACGACGTGCCGATGCCGAGGGGCGCGACCAAGCTCGACTGGGAGGTGGAGCTCGGCGTGGTGATCGGCACGGAGGCGCGCCACGTCGCGGTCGCGGACGCGCTCGGCCACGTCGCCGGCTACTGCACCGTCAACGACGTGTCGGAGCGGGCGTTCCAGACCGAGCGCGGCGGCACCTGGGACAAGGGCAAGGGCTGCGACGGGTTCGGGCCGATCGGGCCTTGGCTGGTGACGCGCGACGAGGTGGCCGATCCGCAGAACCTGCGGCTGACGCTCGCGGTCGACGGGGTGGTGCGCCAGGACGGCTCGACCCGCACCATGATCTTCACCGTGGCCGAGCTCGTCGCCTACGTGTCGCAGTTCATGAGCCTACAGCCCGGCGACGTGATCACCACCGGCACACCGCCCGGCGTGGGCATGGGGACGAAGCCGGAACCGGTGTTCCTCGCGGTCGGCCAGACGATGCGGCTCGAGGTCGAGGGGCTGGGCGTCCAGGTGCAGACGGTGGTGGCGCCGCGCTGACGCGGGTTCGACTAGGGCAATCGCTCGACGCGGGGCCCCGGCAATGCAGGGCGACGAGGAGCGCCGCCGAGCGGCAAGAGGCATTTCGTCGGATTTCATGCCGATCCGAATGGGCCACCCCCCCTCATCCGGCGCGTCGCGCCACCTTCTCCCACGAGGGGAGACGGTAAGCCGCGGCTCGCGGCTGCGCCCCGGGCAACACGGGCCGTCCGGCTTCGAGCGATTGCCCTGCGGGTTCGGCGGCGGGCTTGACCGCGAGGGGCGCGCGCGGCATCCCTGCCGGTGAAACTGTTTCGAGGAACCGGCCATGGCGCTCGACGTCGTCTTCATGGGCACGCCCGACTTCGCGGTGCCGACGCTGCGCGCGATCGTCGAGGCGGGGCATCGGGTGGTCGCGGTCTATTCGCAGCCGCCGCGTCCGGCCGGACGCGGCATGGCGCCGACGCCCTCGCCGGTGCAGCGCGAGGCGGAACGACTGGGCATCCCGGTGCTCAACCCGCTCTCCCTGCGCGACGAGGCCGCGGCGGAGACCTTCCGCGCGCACGGCGCCGACGTCGGCGTGGTGGTGGCCTACGGGCTGCTGCTGCCGGAGACGGTGCTCGCCGCGCCGAGGTTCGGATGTCTCAATCTGCACGGCTCGAAGTTGCCGCGCTGGCGCGGGGCGGCACCGATCCAGCGGGCGATCATGGCGGGCGACGCCGAGACCGCGGTCGAGGTGATGCAGATGGAGAAGGGGCTCGACACCGGGCCGGTGGCGATGAGCGCCGCCACGCCGATCGGGCCGGACGAGACCACCGCCGATCTGCACGACCGGCTCGCCGCGCTCGGCGCGGAGCTGATGGCGCGGGCGCTCGAGGCGCTGGAGGCGGGCACCTTCGCGACGACGGCGCAGGCGGCCGAGGGGGTCACCTACGCCAGGAAGATCGACAAGGCGGAGGCGCGGATCGACTGGAGCCGCCCGGCGCGGGCGATCCACGACACCGCGCGCGGCCTGTCGCCGTTTCCCGGCGCATGGTGCGAGGCGACGATCGGCGGCACGGTCGAACGGCTCAAGGTGCTGCGCACCACACTCACGGACGCGGATCAGAGCGGGCGCGCGCCCGCGCCGGGCGAGATCCTCGACGCGAGCGGCGCGATCGCCTGCGGCGAGGGGGCGATCCGGCTGATCGAGATACAGCGCGCGGGGGGCAAGGCCCTGCCGGCGGAAGTGGTTCTGCGCGGGGCCAAACTCGGCCCGGGCGATCGGCTCGGGTGACGCGATGCCGCGCTACAAGCTGACGATCGAATACGACGGCACGCCCTATTGCGGCTTTCAGCGGCAGGCGAACGGCCCCTCGGTGCAGGGGGCGATCGAGACCGCGCTCGAGAAGCTGAAGGCGGGGTTCGTCACCGTGCGCGGGGCCGGGCGCACCGACACCGGCGTGCACGCCAGCGGGCAGGTGATCCACATCGATCTGCCGCGCGATTGGCCGGCGGCGAAGCTGATGGACGCGCTCAACTTCCACCTCCAGCCGGAGCCGATCGCGGCGACCGAGGTGGAGAGGGTCGGCGACGACTTCGACGCGCGGTTCTCGGCCAAGGCGCGGCACTACCTCTACCGCATCGTCGACCGGCGGGCGCCGTTGGCGTTGGAGCTGAACCGCGCCTGGCACGTCAAGACGCGGCTCGACGTGGACGCGATGGACCGGGCCGCCAAGATCCTGGTCGGCCATCACGACTTCACCACCTTCCGCTCGACCCACTGCCAGTCGAAGAGCCCGATGAAGACGCTCGACCGGCTCGACGTGGCGCGCAACGGCGACGTGATCGAGATCCGCGCCTCGGCGCGGTCGTTCCTGCACAATCAGGTGCGCTCGATGGTCGGTTCGGTGAAGCTGATCGGCGAAGGCAAGTGGGACGAGGCGCGGCTCGTGGCGGCGCTCGAGGCGGCCGACCGCACCGCCTGCGGCGCGGTGGCGCCGTCGGCGGGGCTGTGTCTGATCAGGGTCGACTACTGAGGATCGGCGGAGCGGCTCAGCCGCGCGCGGCGGAGCGGACGAGGGCGTCGTCGACGTAGGCCTCGCACAGCGCGACGCCGACGTCGGGGCGGTAGCTGTCGGGATCGAGGCACCAGGCGAGCCACAGGCCGTCCATCAGCGCGGCGAGGCCGAGGGCGGCGCGGGCGGCGTCGAAGACGACCGGCCCGGCGCAGGCGGCGAGATCGACCTCGAGGGTGCGGCGATAATCGGCCCAGGTGCGCTGCTGGATCGCCTTGAGCTGGTCGGAGTGCGGCAGCAGGCTCCAGAACACCACCCAGACCTTGAGCAGGCCGGGATCGAGCACGGCGTCGGAGAAGGACGCGGCGACGAAGGCGGAGAGGCGGCGGCGAGGGTCGGCGATCGGCTCGACGTCGGCGAGGATCGCCGCCATCACGTCGCGGGCGACCTTCTCGTAGGCGGCGGCGACCAGCGATTCGATGCCCTCGAAATGGTGATTGACCAGACCGGCGGACACGCCGGCCTCGGCGGCGATGCGCCGGACCGACACGCCCTGGTGACCATAGCGGGCGAGACAGCGCAGCGTCGCCTCGACCAGATCGACGCGGCGATCCTCGGGCAGGGCTCTGCGGTACTTCGGCTGCCGTGCGACCATGTCCCCATCCTCCTCACGGGCGCCGCGAGCCGACGGCCCCCTTCTCCCGCAGGGGGCTCGGCGGCGATCAGGGGCGCTTCCAGGTCGCGGCGACCTGAAGCCCGAAGCGCACGATGGTCTCCGAACCGTCCGGGCTCTTGCGGACGTTGAAGCACTTCTCGCGGTTGGTGCCGGTCCAGCGCGAGCAGTAGCCCTCGGCGATCACGCGCCAATAGCCGATCACCGGCTTGGGCTTCTTGGCGGCCACGGCCACGCGGGCGGCCTTGCCGTCGCCGGTGAAGACCATCTTGTAGGCGGTGCCGTCCGGGCCGGTGGCGACGAAGGGCTGGCCGTCGAACCACTGCGCCCGGATCTCCTCGCCGCTCAGCTTCGGCGGCAGGCCGGAATGATCGGTCTCGGGCGCCTTGGGCTGGGCGAAGGCGGGCCCGGCCACGGCGAGGGACACGGCGAAGACGGCCGACGCGAGGGCGCCGGCCGTGAGGGACGAAGGGAGAGGGAAGGTCATCGAGTGCGAAACTCCTCGCTCGGCGACCGCCGCGACGATCCGGACGACCCGAAGGCCGTCAGAGCATCGACGGCAGCACGCGGTCGGGGGGACGGTGGCCATCCTGGAACACTTTGATGTTGATGATCACCCGCTCGCCCATGTCGATGCGGCCCTCGATCGTGGCCGAACCCATGTGCGGCAGGAGCACCACCCGGCTGGAACGGGCCAGCTTGGGATTGACCGCCGGCTCGTGCTCGAACACGTCGAGACCGGCGCCGGCCAGTTCACCGGCATCGAGCATACGGGCGAGCGCGTTCTCGTCGATCACTTCACCACGGGCGGTGTTGACGACGAAGGCCTCGGGACGCAGCAGCTTGAGGCGGCGGGCCGACAGGAGGTGATAGGTGCCCGGGGTGTGGGGGCAATGGATCGAGACGACGTCCATGCGGGCGAGCATCTGATCGAGGCTCTCCCAGTAGGTCGCCTCCAGCCCCTCCTCGACCGACGTCGGCAGGCGACGGCGGTTGTGGTAGTGGATCGACATGCCGAAGGCCTTGGCGCGGCGGGCGACGGCCTGACCGATGCGGCCCATGCCGATGATGCCGAGGCGCTTGCCGTTGATGCGGTGGCCGAGCATCCAGGTCGGCGACCAGCCGCCCCAGTCGCCCGACTGCATCACGGCCATGCCCTCGGCCATGCGACGCGGCACGGCGAGAATCAGCGCCATGGTCATGTCGGCGGTGTCCTCGGTGAGGACGCCGGGGGTGTTGGTGACGGTGATGCCGCGGTTGAGCGCGGTCTGGACGTCGATGTTGTCGACGCCGGTGCCGTAGTTGGCGATCAGACGCAGCTGCGGGCCGGCCTGACTGATGACGGCGGCGTCGATGGTGTCGGTGACCGTGGGCACCAGCACTTCGCAGCTCTTGACCGCCTCGACCAGTTCGGCCTGGGTCATCGGGCGGTCGTCGACGTTGAGACGCGCATCGAAGAGCTCGCGCATGCGGGTCTCGATGACGTCGGGCAGCCGACGGGTGACGATCACCGAGGGTTTGCTCTTCGGCATGGGCTCCGTTACTCCCCGTCTCACATCTTTCGCGACGCCCCTTCCCGTTCGGGATCGGGCCGCGTGGAGGTCGCCGTTCCGTTCTCCGGTTCCGGTCGAACCGGCCGGAGAAGGCGCCGTGCGACTCCGCGCGACGTTCGCCGCGCTTCGTTGAAGTCTCCTTAACCCCGTCGCTCCCACAGTCGAACTCGGACGCGTCGGGATCACGTCGTTCTCTCTAGCAGAAGCTTCGCAAATGACAATTCGTCGAGGAACCTACCTTTCGTCGCGGTTGCGGCCGAACGAGCACGACGACCGCGCCCGGCGCTCCCGGACGGCGGCGATGCGATCGATCGCGACGGCGGCGTTGCTCGTCCTCGCCGGACCGATCGCGGCGGCGGCGCAGTCGATGCAGGTCGGGCCGAGCGGACTGCCGTTGCCGCGGTTCGCCTCGACCAAGTCGTCGCCGGTCAACATTCGCATGGGGCCGACGCCCGAACACGAGGTGGCGTGGACCTTCGTGAAACCCGGTGTTCCGGTGGAGATCACCCAGGAATTCGATGTGTGGTTGCGCATTCGCGACAGCGAGGGCCAGGAGGGCTGGGTCAAGAAGACGCTGCTCTCGGGCAAGCGCACCGCTCTGGTGGCGCCGTGGGAGAAGAAGGGCACGACGCCGATCCGCGACAAGGGCGACCCCGCCGCGCGCATCCTCGCCAACGTCGAGCCGGGGGTCCGAATCGACGTCGCCGAATGTTCGGGCAAGTGGTGCCGAATTTCGGTGGAGAACGTCGGCGGCTGGATCGAGCAGTCGCGAATCTGGGGCGTCTACCCCGACGAGACCTTCCGCTGAACCTCAGGAGCGCCCCATGATCGTCCGCGACGCCGTCGACGCCGATCTCGCCGCCGTGCGCGACGTCTACAATCACGCCGTGGCCCACACCACGGCGATCTGGAACGAGGTGATCGTCGACCTCGACGACCGGCGGCGCTGGCATGCGACACGGGTCGGGCTCGGCTATCCGGTGCTGGTGGCGGAGATCGACGGGGCGGTCGCCGGCTACGGCTCGTTCGGCGACTTCCGCGCCTTCGACGGCTATCGCCACACCATCGAGCATTCGGTCTACGTCGGCGAGGGCCACCGGCGCCGGGGCGCGGCGCGGGCGCTGCTCGGCGTGCTGGAGGCGCGGGCGATCGCGCTCGGCAAGCACGCGATGGTCGGGGCGATCGAGGCGGAGAACACCGCGTCGATCGCACTGCACCGCGACCTCGGCTTCGACTTCTGCGGTCGGTTGCCGCAGGTCGGGCGCAAGTTCGGACGGTGGCTCGATCTGGTGTTCATGGTCAAGGTGATCGGGACGGACTGAGGCGCGGCGGCGCGGCCTCGCCGTTCGTCGGCGTTGTCGGCCGCGCGCGGTCGTGCCATGTATCGTGCATGCAGGACAGACCACTCGCCAACCGTCTCGCCGCCCTCGCCACCTCTCTCGACGACGCCGTTCACGCCGAGACCGACGAGCTGTCGGCGAGCGCGGTCGCGGCGCTGCAGACCATCCGGCAGATCGGGCCGATGGCGATCCAGGACGTGGCGCGGATCATCGGGCTGACCCATTCGGCGACGGTGCGGCTGATCGACCGACTGGAGAAGGACTGGCTGGTGCGGCGGCTGAGCCGCAAGGGCCGCGAGGTGCGGGTCGAGGCGACGGCGCGCGGGCGGCGGCGGGCCGGACAGTTCCAGGATCGACGGCTGGCGGCGGCGGACGCGCTGCTCGCGGCGCTCGACGCCGAGGAGCGCACGGTGCTGGCGCGGGCGATCGACAAGATGCTCGAGGCCTCGGTGACCGACGCGGGTCGGGCGGACCGCACGTGCCGTTCGTGCGACCGCGAGGCGTGCCGCGCCAAGGGCTGCCCGGTCGAGGCGGCGGCGGCGGCGCTGCCGGAGGTTCCGGCGAAGCCCTGATCGCGACCGAGGCCGACGACGATCCCCCGGAACGAGAACGGGCGCCCGAGGCGCCCGTATCACGTCGTCGTATCGTCGAATTCACATCAGATCGATGACGTCTCGCCCTCTACGGATGGGAGCGAAGGCTCTCCATGGTGAGGAGCCCCCCCCCGTAGCGCGCCTCGAACCACGAAGGGGCGATGGGCAACGATCCTGCCGCACCCCGGGCGCGGTTCTTCGTGGATCGAGGGCCGCCCGCGCGGCCATCTCACCAACAAGAACCTCCTTCGAACCGGTCCGAAATTCATCGGATCGGCATCAGACGTCGCGGCCGGCCTCGCGCATCTGGTAGGCGGCGAGGTCCATGACCCTGGCGTAGCTCATGCACTGCTGACGGTAGGCCTCGAAGCTCTCGAAGACCTCCTTGGCCATGCCGCCGGAGGCGGCGATCTCGGTCATCACCGCCTTCGTCTCCCTGGCCAGCACCTTGACGACGTCGTCGGAGAGGGTGCGGACCTGGACGCCCTCCTTGTCGAGCAGGGGCTTGAGCGAGGCGACGTTGTGATAGCTGAAGTCGGCGTAGCTCTCGGCGGCGGAGGCGAAGGCGGCGCGCTTGACGATGTCCTTCAGATCCTGGGGAAGCTCGTCGTAGAGCTTCTTGTTGACCATCAGCTCCAGCGCCGGGCCGAATTCGAAGAACGACGGCATGTA
Source organism: Siculibacillus sp. (assembly GCA_040275425.1). Classification (GTDB taxonomy): domain Bacteria; phylum Pseudomonadota; class Alphaproteobacteria; order Rhizobiales; family Ancalomicrobiaceae; genus Pinisolibacter. Next base: position 17,439 of record JBEOKB010000227.1, read on the forward strand.
GTAGTTCTTGGCGACGCGGAACAGGCCGAAGGCGAGGTCGTTCCACGGGCCGATCCATTCGGCGGCGTCGATGGTGCCCGACTGCATGGCCTGGAACACCTCGCCCGGCGGCAGCAGCACGACGTTGACGCCGAGGCGGCGCAGCACCTCGCCGCCGAGGCCGGCGATACGCATCTTCAGGCCCTTGAAGTCGTCGACGGTCTTGATCTCCTTGCGGAACCAACCGCCGGCCTGGGGGCCGGACGAGCCGCAGTAGAACGGCTGGACGCCGAAGGGGGCGTAGGCCTTCTCCCACAGCTGCTGGCCGCCGCCGTACCAGATCCAGCCCATGTGCTCGTTGGCGAACAGGCCGAAGGGCACGCCGGTGAAGAAGTGGAACGACTTGTCCTTGCCCTGCCAGAAGTAGGGCGAAGCGTGGGCCATCTCGGCGGTGCCGGAGGAGACGGCGTCGAAACACTCGAACGGGGGCACCAGTTCGCCGGCGGCGAAGAGCTGCACCGTCAGGCGGCCGCCGGACATGGCGGTGATGCTGTCGGCGAGGCGCTGAGCGTTGACGCCGACGCCGGGCGAGTTCTTCGGCCAGGAGGTGACCATCTTCCAGGTCCGCTTCTCCTGGGCGGCGACGATCGCGGGGGCGGCGAGGGCGCCGGCGAGGCCGGCGGCGCCGAGGCCGAGCAGGCGGCGGCGGCCGATGGCCGGTTCTGGGGTGGTGCGATCGGTCTCGTCGATGCTCATCTCGAACCCTCCGGTTCCTGCGCGGATCTGGGGGCGATCCTTCGCACGTCGAACGGAGGCGAAGGTAGTCGTGCCAACCCGGATGTGGCAAGTTCGGCCGGTCACGGGGAAGCGAGGTTCGCGATGGGGTCGTCCACCGATCAGGAAGCCCGGGTGCGCACGAGTTTCGCCCGGCAGGGACTGATGACCACGCTCGGCGCCTCGCTCGAGAGCGTCGCGCCCGGCGCGGTGGAGATCGTGCTCGTACCCTCGGCGGCCGTGAGCCAACAGCACGGCTTCGTCCATGCCGGAGCGGTGGCGGCGATCGCCGACAGCGCCGCCGGTTATGCCGCGCTGTCGCTGATGCCCCCGGGCGCGGGCGTGCTGACGACCGAGTTCAAGATCAATCTGACGGCCCCCGCGGCCGGGGATCGGCTGATCGCCCGTGGCCGGGTGATCAAGGCCGGGCGCACACTGACGCTGGCGCAGGCGGAGGTGTTCGCCGAGGTCGGCGGGCCCCCGAAACTGGTCGCCTTCCTGACCGCGACCCTGATGACGATCGACGGACGCGACGGCGTGGGGGACTAGACTCGACGCCTCGGCGATGGTGTGTTCGCTCCGACGAGAGTCGTACTGCCGTGCCGCATCGGCACGGCGACGGCCAGACGAGGTGGCGAGATGGCGTTCTTCGGTTTCGGCAAACGGCGCTTCTCCGAGCTCGACGAGCAGGAGATCCTGGCGCTGGCGATCTCGGCGGAGGAGGACGACGCGCGCATCTATCAGGCCTTCGCCGAAATGCTGCGTGAGCGCTATCCGGCCTCGGCCGCCGTCTTCGACGAGATGAGCGAAGAGGAGAACACTCACCGGCGCTGGCTGATCGAGCTGCATCGGGAGAAGTTCGGCGAGCGCATTCCCCTGATCCGGCGCGAGAACGTCACCGGCTTCTTCGACCGGCGGCCGCTGTGGCTGACCAAGCATCTGCCACTCGAGACCATCCGCAAGGAGGCGCTGGTGATGGAGGCGGCGTCGCGACGCTTCTATCTGCAGGCGTCCAAGCTCACCACCGACGCGGCGATCCGCAAGCTGCTCGGCGATCTCGCCGCGGCCGAAGGAGGGCACCTGTCGCTGGCGCATCGGCTCGGGCTCACGCATCTACCCTCCGACGTGAAGGCGGAGGAGAACGAGGCGGCGCATCGGCTGTTCGTTCTCCAGTACGTGCAGCCGGGTCTGGTCGGCCTGATGGACGGATCGGTGTCGACGCTGGCGCCGTTGTTCGCGGCCGCCTTCGCCACCCACAACACCTGGGAGACGTTCCTGGTCGGCATGGCGGCGTCGATCGGCGCGGGCATCTCGATGGGCTTCGCCGAGGCGCTGTCGGACGACGGGGCGCTGTCGGGGCGCGGGTCGCCGTGGATTCGCGGCGTGGTGTCGGGCGGCATGACCATGCTCGGCGGGCTCGGCCATGCCCTGCCCTATCTGATCCCCGATTTCGCCTGGGCGACGGCGCTGGCGATGGTCATCGTGGTGATCGAGCTGTGGGCGATCTCGTGGATCCGCTGGAAATACATGGACACGCCGTTCCTGCGCGCGGCCTTCCAGATCGTGGTCGGCGGCGTGCTGGTGTTCCTCACCGGCATCCTGATCGGCAGCGCGTGAGGGGCGCTCCGTTCGAGTTCCGACCGGGCCGTGAATACGGTAGGAGCGTTGCCCATCGTCCCTTCGTGGTTCGAGCCTCCCCCCTCGATGGGGTGCACCTCACCATGAAGGGCCTCCGCTCGGGTCAGAGCATCTTCGGTTCGATACGAGGCCTCCCATGAACGACGTCACCATCGGCCTGAAGCGCCTGCCCCACGGAGAGGGGCTGCCGCTTCCCGCCTATCAGAGCGCCGACGCCGCCGGCTTCGACCTCGTCGCCGCGCTGGCCGAGGACGGTCCGGTCACGCTCGCCCCGATGGCGCGCGCGATGGTGCCGACCGGGCTGGTGCTCGAGATTCCGTCCGGGTTCGAGGGCCAGGTGCGGCCGCGCTCGGGGCTCGCGGCCAAGCACGGCGTCACGGTGCTCAACACCCCCGGCACGATCGACGCCGACTATCGCGGCGAGGTGAAGGTGATCCTGATCAATCTCGGCGAGGCGCCCTTCACGATCGCGCGGGGCGAGCGCATCGCCCAGCTGGTGGTGGCGCCGGTGACGCGGGTGCGGCTCGTGGAGGTCGACGCGCTCGGCGAGACGGCGCGCGGGACGGGCGGGTTCGGCTCGACGGGCACGGCCTGAGGCGGGCGCGCGGGTGGCGCGGAATTGGAACGCGTTTCTCGAAAGCCGACGATGCGCGCGAGAGACGCACTCTTCGTTGCGTTTCATCGGCCCATCTTGGCAAAGATTTTCTCGAGACATGCGGAATCGGCCGTTCGCTCGCTCGTCCTCGCGCGCGGTGATCGATAGAGTTTCGATCAAGGCCGTATCGGCCACGATCGCTTTTTCAGAGGACCGACCATGAGCGACGCGAAGAAGCCCGGCCGAGGCCGCATCTATTCCTCGATCACCGAGACGATCGGCGACACGCCGCTGGTGCGCCTCGACAAGCTCGCCGCCGCCCACGGGGTGAAGGCGAGGATCGTCGCCAAACTCGAGTTCTTCAATCCGCTCGCCTCGGTCAAGGACCGCATCGGCGTGGCGCTGATCGACGCGCTCACCGCCGAGGGCAAGATCGGCGATGGCACCACCCTGATCGAGCCGACCTCGGGCAACACCGGCATCGCGCTCGCCTTCGTGGCGGCGGCGCGGGGGCTGCGTCTGATCCTGGTGATGCCGGAGACGATGTCGATCGAGCGGCGCAAGCTCCTCAAGTTCCTCGGTGCCGAGCTGGTGCTGACCGAGGGCGCCAAGGGCATGAAGGGGGCGATCGCCAAAGCGGAGGAACTCGCGGCCGAGATTCCGAACGCGATCATTCCGCAGCAGTTCCAGAACCCGGCCAATCCGGCGATCCATCGCGCCACCACGGCGGAGGAGATCTGGAACGACACCGACGGCGGCGTCGACATCCTGGTCTCGGGCATCGGCACCGGCGGCACCATCACCGGCGTCGGGCAGGTGCTGAAGGCGAAGAAGCCGGGGGTGCGAATCGTCGCGGTCGAGCCGTCGGCCTCGCCGGTCTTGTCGGGCGGGGCGCCCGGCCCGCACAAGATCCAGGGCATCGGCGCCGGCTTCGTGCCGGGCGTACTCGACACCGGGGTCTACGACGAGATCGTCACGGTCTCCAACGACGACGCGGTCGCGACCTCGCGCGAAGTGGCCCGGCTCGAGGGCGTGCCGGTCGGCATCTCGTCGGGCGCTGCGCTCAAGGCGGCGATCGACGTCGGCTCGCGTCCCGAGAACGAAGGCAAGACGATCGTGGTGATCATCCCGTCCTTCGCCGAACGCTATCTCTCGACGGTGCTGTTCGACGGGCTGGAGTGAGCCTTCCCTCTTGCGGGACGACGAAGGGCGGCCCTCGGGCCGCCCTTTCGCGTCTGCTCACAGCGACAGGCGCTTGAAGATCTTCTCGGGGATGTGGCGGATGATCAGCATGATCAGGCGCCAGAAGCCGGGCACGTAGACGACGTCGGCGCCGCGCGCCACGGCCTTCACGATCGACTTCGCCACGTCGTCGGGCCTGGCCCACAGCGCGCCCTTCTTCTCGATGTGGGCGGTCATCGGCGTGTCGACGAAGCCGGGCTTGATCGTCACCACGGCGACGCCCTTCCGAGCCAGGCGGTTGCGCAGACCCTCGAGAAAGCGATCGACCAGGCCCTTGGCGGCGCCGTAGACGTAGTTCGACCGGCGTCCACGATCGCCGGCGACCGAGCCGATCACGGCGATGGTGCCGGAGCCCTTCGCCTCCAGCCGCTCGGCGGCGAGGGTGGCGATCGAGACGACGGAGAGGCCGTTGAGGCGGATCTCGGCCAGCGTCTTCTCGACCGAGGTCTCGCAGGCCTTCTGATCGGGCAGCGAGCCGTGGGCGAGGAAGACGACGTCGAGCCCGCCGAGCGCGGCCTCGGCCTCGTCGAGCAGGGGGCCGTGGCGATCGAAATCGGCGAGGTCGGCGGTGGCGGAGGCGAGCCGGGCCTCGGGCGTCTTGCGCACGGCGAGATCGGCCACGACCGCCTCGAGAGCGGTCGGGTTACGGGCGATCAGAAAGAGATCGGCGCCGTCGGCGGCCCAGCGACGGGCGCAGGCCTCGGCGATGGCCGAGGTGGCGCCGAAGATCACGATGCGGGTCATTCAACACTCCATGACGCGACGCCAGAACCCGGAGGCGAACTTCGGGTCGACGAAGGACGAGAACCGATCGGCGAGAGGGTATCCGGCGCGGAACATCGCCGGTGACATGCGGCAGTCCTTGGCCGGGTAGAGCGCGCCGCCGGCCTCGCGCACCACCGCGTCGAGATCGGCGAACAGGCGCTCGCTCGCCGTCCCGTGGTCGGGAAAGTCGAGCGCCAGCGTCGCGCCCTCGCGCGGGAACGACAGCATGCCGACCGAGCGGCGCGAGCCGAAGGTCTTGAGCACGGCGAGGAACGAGCCCGAACCGGAGCGGGCGATGCGGGCGAGCAGTTCGGCGATGCCGTCCTTCGCCGCCGCGCGCGGCAGCACGCACTGGTACTGGCGGAAGCCGCGACGGCCATACATGCGGTTCCAGTCGCCGATGGCGTCGAGCGGGTAGAACCACGGCACGGCATGGGCGAGGGTCGGCCCCTTCGGCAGGGGCTTGTGGTAGTAGGCGAAGTTGAAGGCGCGCAGCGACGGGGCGTTGACCAGCGAGAGCGGGCTCTCGACGGGGAAGCGCAGGCGGCGCTCCCTCCAGGCGGGCAGATCGGGGCGCGGCGGGGCATGGCGGCCGGTCATGAGGATGCCACGGCCACCGGGGGCGAGGCAGTCGATCCAGGACACGGTGTAGGGCCAATCGCGCTCGGCCTCGGCGTTCATCTCCCAGAAGGCGTCGAGCGAGCGGAAACGGCGCGATTCGGCGACGACGAAGGGGTTGGCGATCGGCTCGAGGCGCAGATCGGCCCAGGTGATCAGGCCGGTGAGGCCGAGGCCGCCGACGGTCGCGGCGTACCACTCGGGGAAGGTCTCCGGCCCGCAGACCAGACGCTCGCCGTCGGAGCGCAGCAGCTCGAAGGCGGTGACGTGATGGCCGAAGGAGCCGGCGACGTGGTGGTTCTTGCCATGGACGTCGTTGGCGATGGCGCCGCCGACGGTGACGTGGCGGGTGCCGGGCGTCACCGGCAGGAACCAGCCCTGCGGCACGATCAGATCGAGGATCTCGCCGAGGAGGACGCCGCCCTCGCAACGGACGCGGCCGGCGACGCGGTCGAAGGCGATGAAGCGATCGAGACGGCGGGTGCGCAGGACCGTGGCGCCGGGAGCGAGGCAGACGTCGCCGTAGGAACGACCGTTGCCGTGGGGTATGGCGCGCTCGCTCTCGCCGAGGGGCAGTTCGTCGAACCGCGAGGCGACGTCGACGACGCGGGCGTGGTCGACGCGGGGAATGCGGTTCCAGGACAGGACGTCGCGTCTCATGCGGGTTCGGCCTCCACGCCGGTCGCGAGATGTCGGCGGCCGGCGATCATCGCGACGATGCCGAGGACCACCGCGAACCACAGAGTGGTGATGCGGATGAGGATGGTGGCGGCGACGGCCTGCGATTCGGACACGCCGGCGGAGATCAGCAGGGCGATCGACACCGCCTCGGTGCCGCCGAGGCCGCCGGGCAGGAAGGAGAGCGCGCCGGCGAGCATCGCCAGCGCATAGACGAACATCGCCCAGCCGAGGCCGAGATCGAGACCCATGCGGGTGAGGACGACGTGAAAGGCGACCGCCTCTGCCGCCCAGGCGACGAAGGACAGCACCGTCGCCCGCGCCATCAGGGCGGGGGTGTGGCAGGCGCGCGCCTCGACGAAGAGATCGACCAGCCTTGTCGCCAGCCGGACGAGGCGTGGGCCGTGATCGCGCCAGGGGGCGACGCGCAGCGCGAGGACGTCGGCGCGGGCGATCGTCACGGCGAGCAGGGCGATGGCGAGGAGCGCGACGGCGACGACGACGCGGCCGTGGGCCCACATCGCCACGCCGGGCAGGGTGAGCAGGACCACGGCGACGAGATCGGACAGGCGCTCGGACAGGAAGGCGGCGGTGGACCGGACGAAGGGCACGCCCCGGCCGCGCAGGAACAGACCGCGCACCAGTTCACCGGTCTTGCCGGGCGTGGTGGTCAGGGCGAGGCCGGAGAACCAGATGGTCGAGGACGGCGCGCGCGGCACCGCATGGCCGAGGGCCTCGAGGTAGAACTGCCAGCGGGCGAAGCGCAGGCCGTAGTTGGCGAGCGACAGCAGAAGGGCGATCGCCAGACCGGACCAGCCGACGGCGGCGAAGGCGGCGGTGACGTCGCCCCAGCCGGCCCACATCGAGAAGCCGAGATAAGCGAAGGCGGCGGCCGCGGCGGACAGGGCGACGGCGCGCATCAGCCGGGGATCGAGACGATCGGAGACGTTCAAGGACGGCGATGCTCCGGAGCGATCGGAGAACGGCGACCGAAGCGGGTCGGGCTCCGCGCTCGCGACGTCGAGGCCCGACGTCGAGGCTCGCGCCGCGGGCGCGGCGACGACGGACCACACTACCGCCGAGAAGTGAACATCTCGTCGACGCGCCAGAGACGACGACGGCGAGACGCGGGGGCGCCTCGCCGTTCTCTCGATTCGACGAGGCGCCGGAACGCCTCGCTGTCCCGTTCGCAGGACGAGGCGTCAGAACGCCTCGTGGTCCCGTTCGCTGGACGAGGCGTCAGAACGCCTCGTCGGGGAACTCCATCATCGACCTGCCGCCCGCCATGATCGCGGCGAAGCGGGCGTTGGTCTCGGGCAGGACGCGTTCCATGTAGAAGCGGGCGGTGGCGATCTTGCCCTCGTAGTAGGGATCGGAGCCCTCGGCCGCGATCTTCGCCCGCGCCACCTCGACCATGCGGCACCACAGATAGGCGAGCGCGGTCATGCCGAACAGGCGCAGGTAGTCGACCGAGGCCGCGCCGGCCTCGTCGGGACGGGCGAGCGAGACACGGGCGACCTGGGCGGTCGCCTGCTGCAGGCGAACGAAGGTCTTGGCAAGCGGCTGAACGAAGTCGGCCATGGCCTCGTCCTCGATCTTCGCCTCGACATAGGCCTGGACCGGATGGAAGAAGCGGCGCAGCAGGCGCCCGGCGCCCTCGGGCATCTTGCGACCGACGAGGTCGAGCGCCTGAATGCCGTTGGTGCCCTCGTAGATCTGGGCGATGCGGGCGTCGCGGACGTACTGCTCCTGGCCGTGCTCGCGGATGTAGCCGTGACCGCCGAAGACCTGGACGCCGAGATTGGCGACCTCTGAGCCCATGTCGGTCATCAGCGCCTTGACCACGGGGGTCAGCAGCGCCACCAGATCCTCCGCCTCGCGGCGGGTCTCGGCGTCGGGGTGACGACGCGAGCGGTCGAGCGACAGCGCCGTCCACACCGCCAGCGCGCGGCAGCCCTCGACCCAGGCCTTCTGGGTCAGCAGCATGCGGCGGACGTCGGGGTGGACGATGATCGGATCGGCCGCCTTGTCGGGGGCCTTGGCGCCGGAGAGCGAGCGCATCTGGATGCGCTCCTTGGCGTAGATCACCGCGTTCTGGCGCGAGGCCTCGCCGAGGCCGAGGCCCTGGACACCGACGGCGAGGCGTTCGGTGTTCATCATGGCGAACATCGCGCGCAGGCCCTTGTGGGGTTCGCCGATGAGCCAGCCGGTGGCGCCGTCGAAGTTCATGACGCAGGTGGCCGAGGCCTTGATGCCCATCTTGTGCTCGATCGAGCCGCAGGCGACCGCGTTGCGGGCGCCGAGCGAGCCCTCGTCGTCCACGAAGAACTTCGGCACCAGGAACAGCGAGATGCCCTTCACGCCCTTCGGGCCGCCGGGGATCTTGGCGAGCACCAGATGCAGGATGTTCTCGGTCAGGTCGTGCTCACCGGCCGAGATGAAGATCTTGGTGCCGGTGATGGCATAGGTGCCGTCGGCCCGCGGGATCGCGGCGGTGCGCAGCAGGCCGAGATCGGTGCCGCAGTGGGGCTCGGTCAGGCACATGGTGCCGGACCAGGTGCCGTCGACCAGCTTGGGCAGGTACTTCGCCTTGAGCGCGTCCGAGCCGTGGGCCGACAGCGAGACGTAGGCGCCGTGGCTGAGGCCGGGATACATGCCGAAGGAGAGGTTCGAGGAGCAGATCATCTCCTCGATCAGGGTGTTGACCACCGCCGGCAGGCCCTGGCCGCCGTATTCGGGGTCGCAGGCGATCGAGGTCCAGCCGCCGTCACGGAAGAGGGCGTAGGCCTCTCTGAAGCCCTTCGGGGTGCGGACCTCCCCGTTGTCGAAGGTGCAGCCCTCCTCGTCGCCGGAGCGATTGAGGGGGTGGAGCACCTCCTCGCAGAGTTTGGCGGCCTCGTCGAGGACGGGGTCGATCAGATCGCGGCCGAAGTCCTCGTAGCCGGGCCAGGAGCTGAGCTGGTCGCCGTCGAAGACGTCGTAGAGGCAGAAGCGCATGTCGCGCAGGGGAGCCTGATAGGAGGGCACGGGCGAACTCCTCAGTTGCGCAGCGGCTTGCCGGTCGTGAGCATGTGCTCGACCCGGGCCAGGGTTCCGGGGGTGCGAACGAGACCCATGAAGGCCTCTCGTTCGCGCGTCAGCAGGTCGGTCTCGCTCAGCTCGATCAGCATGTCGGTGTCGCCACCGGACAGCACTTGCGCGAGCGCGGCGGAGACGACGCGGTCGTGGTCGGTCGCCTTGCCGAGACGCCAGAAGCCGTCGACCGCGAGACCCATCGCGGTGGCCGCGGTGGGCCCGGGCAGTCGATAGGTCGGCGGCTCGGGCGGGGCGTAGCCCTCGACCATCGCCAGCGCCCTGGCCTTGGCGTCGGCGAGCAGGCGGTAGCGGTTCATGGTGATGCCGTCGGCGAGACGCAGGAACAGCATCTCCTTGGCCTCGGCCGCCGACTTGGCGACCTGGGCGGTGGAGATCAGTTCGAACGCCTTGGCGATCGTCGGCATCGGACCCTTGGGCAGACGGCCGTGCTTCGCCCAGCGATCGAGCATCTCCTTGCAGCCGCCCCAGCCCGGCACCAGGCCGACGCCGACCTCGACCAGACCGACGTAGGTCTCGGCATGGGCCTGAATGGCGTCGCAGTGGAGCAGGATCTCGCAGCCGCCGCCGAGCGCCATACCCGAGGGCGCGCCGACCACCGGGAAGGGCGCATACTTCAGCGCCGCATAGGCGGCCTGACCGGAGGCGATCAGATTGTCGATCTCGGTCCAGGCGGCGATGTTGGCGGCGAAGAGGGCGAGGCCGAGATTGGCGCCGACCGAGAACTGAGAGCCCTCGTTGTAGATCACCATCGCCTTGAAGTCGCGTTGCACCTTGCGGATCGACTTCTGCAGGAGATCGATGATGTCGGGATCGAGCGAATTCATCTTGGAGGTGAATTCGAAGCAGGCGACGCCGTCGCCGATGTCCCACAGGCTGGCGGAGGCGTTCTTCAGCACCGGCGTGGCGGTGAGCTTGACGTCGGCGAGCATGAGCACGCCGTCGGGCCGGGCGAGCGGGCGATAGGCGCCGTCGAGGCCGAGCACCTCGCGACGACCCTCGACCACCCGGTAGAACGGGCGACCGGCGGCGGCCTTCAGGATCGGGGCGACCGGAAGACCGGAGATCTCGAGCCGACGAATGAACTCGGCGGTGCCGATGTCGTCGATCAGTTCGAACGGGCCCTTCTTCCAGTTGTAACCGAGGCGCATCGATTCGTCGAAGGCCTCGACCTCGTCGGCGGCGTCGCCGACCAGCAGGGCGGCATAGGCGAGGGTGCGGCCCATGACGGCCCAGGCGTAGCGGCCGGCCTCGCTGTCGTGATCGAACAACTTCGCCAGCGAACGAGATCCGACCTTGACCGCCTCGACGTCGGCCTTGCGCTGGGCGCGGTATTCGCCGGAGACGAGATCGATCGCCTCCTTGGCCTTGTTCTTCGCGCGATTGATCCGATAGAAGCCGCCCTTGCCCTTCCGGCCGGTGTAGCCGTCGGCGATCATCTTCTCGATCAGCGGCGCCGGGCGATAGAGCTCGTGGAACATGTCGCTCTTCGGCAGGAGGCCGGCGAGCGAGGCGTTGACGTGGGGCATCAGATCGAGGCCGACGAGATCCAGGAGGCCGAACACGCCGGTCTTGGGGATGCCGAAGGGGCGGCCGATGATCTGGTCGACGTCCTCGACGTCGAGCCGGCGATCGAAGGCCTCGACCACCGCCGCCTGCATCCACATGACGCCGAGGCGGTTGGCGATGAAGCCGGGGCGATCCTTACAGTGGACCACCGACTTGCCCATCTTCACGTCGGCGAAGCGGGCGACCGTGGCGATCGCCTCGGGCCGGGTCTTCTCGCCCTTCACGATCTCCAGGAGCCGCATGTAGCGGGGCGGATTGAAGAAGTGAGTGACGCAGAAGTCCCGCGCGAAGCGCTCCGGCAGCCCGCCGGTCAGATCGGCGAGCGGGATGGTCGAGGTGTTCGACGACACCACCGACCCGTCCTTGCGCACCGCCTCGACCTTGGCATAGAGCGCCTGCTTGAGATCGAGGCGCTCGATGATCGCCTCGACGATCCAGTCGCAGTCGGCCAGCAGCGCGAGGTCGTCCTCGACGTTGCCGACGGTGACGAGCTTCGCGGCGGCCTTCGACATGAAGGCGGCCGGCTCGGTCTTCAGCATCTTCTCGACCGCGCCGCGGGCGATGGCCGAGCGATCACCGCCGGGGGCGAGATCGCGCGGCACGATGTCGAGCAGGACGACGGGCGTCCCGGAATTGGCGACCTGGGCGGCGATTCCCGCTCCCATGACGCCGGCGCCGATCACGGCGACCTTGGCGATGTCGGCCATCACAGCGCCTCCAGGATGGTGGCGATGCCCTGTCCGCCGCCGATGCACTGGGTGGCGAGCGCGGTCTTCCTGCCCTCGCGCTTCATGATCGAGGCCGCCTTGCCGACGATGCGGGCGCCGGTGGCGCCGAGCGGGTGGCCGAGGGCGATGGCGCCGCCGTCGATGTTGACGCGCTCGGCATCGAGGCCGAGATCGCGGATGCAGGCGAGCGACTGCGAGGCGAAGGCCTCGTTGAGCTCGACCACGTCGATCGACTTGACGTCGATGCCGGCGCGAGCGGCGGCCTTGAGCGAGGCGCCGACCGGGCCGATGCCCATGATCTCGGGATCGCAGCCCGAGACGGCGATCGACTTCACCAGGGCGAGCGGCTCGAGGCCGTTCTTCTCGGCGTAGTCGAGCGAGCAGACGATGGTCGCCGAGGCGCCGTCGGTGAGCGGCGAGGAGGTGCCGGCGGTGACGACGCCGGTGGCGGAGAAGGCGGGCTTGAGCGAGGCCAGCGTCTCGAGCGTGGTTTCGGGGCGCAGGCAGCCGTCCTCGGTGACGACGTTGCCGCGCTTGTCGGTGATCGGCACGATCTCGGCCGTGAACCGGCCGGCGGCGCGGGCAGCGGCGGCCTTGACCTGCGAGGCGACGGCGAAGGCCTCCTGCTCGGCGCGGCCGATGCCCCAGCGGGCGGCGACGTTCTCGGCGGTGTCGCCCATGCCGATGTAGGCGCCGGGCAGATCACGGGCGAGATCGGGATCGGGCAGGACGTTGTAGCCCATCATCGGCACCCGGCTCATGCTCTCGACACCGGCGCAGACGAAGACCTCTCCGGCGCCCATCAGGATCGCTCCGGCGGCGGAGTGGATCGACTGCATCGACGAGCCGCAGAAGCGGTTGATGGTCTGGCCGCCGACCGAACGCGGCAGGCCGGCCATCAGCACGACCAGGCGGGCCATGTTGAGGCCCTGCTCGCCCTCGGGGAAGGCGCAGCCGAGGAGAAGATCCTCGAGATCGTCGACCCTCACCCCGGTGCGGGCGACGAGGCCGGCGACGGTCTGGGCGGCGAGGCGATCGGGACGGACCGAGGCGAGTTCGCCCTTCCTGGCGAGCGTGAACGGCGAACGGGCATAGCCCGCGACGACGACCTTCTTCATCGACGTGTCTCCTGAGGAAAACGCTGTTTGAAACATGTTCCGGACGAGACGGACGTCGAGGGGGAGATGCGGATGTTCCGCCCTCCCGTCACACCGTCTCGGCGGAAATTCCGCGAGAGCCGAGAGTCTCGAGGCTGGCGCGCTCGATCTCCCTCAGCTCCTGGAGCGTGGTCTTGACCGCGGTGAGCTGGCTCTCGAGCTGGGTGATGCGCTCGCGGGCCTTGCGGACCAGATGCTGCAACTGTTCGGACTGGGTCGCGTCGACCGCATAGAGGTCCAGATATTCCTTGATGTCGCGCAGCGAGAAGCCGAGCTGCTTGCCGCGCAGAATCAGTATCATCCGCGCCCGATCGCGATGGGTGTAGACGCGCGTGTTGCCGGCGCGCTGGGGCGAGATCAGCCCCTGATCCTCGTAGAAGCGGATGGTGCGCGGCGTGACGCCGAGATCGCGGGCGAGCTCCGTGACCGAAAAGATCTTGTCCATGAGAGAAAGGCTCCGCGAGAGGCAAGCGACGACATCCAGGGCCGGATATTGCCCTATACGTCACTTTTCTGTCACGCGAAATCGTCATCGGCGGCGTCTTTCGTCTCGTGCACGAAGTGGAGCGGGTTGACCGGTCTCGCCGTATCGACGGTGAGACCGGCATCGGGGGCCCGGACGGGCCGATCGAGGTCCGGGATCGGCGGCGGCCGAACCGGGGTCCGGCCGCCGGGCCGGACGGAGCGGGTCAGACCGGATCGCTCAGGTCGACGTTGTCCAGGGTGTCTCGGGCGATCTGCTCGGCGACCAGTTCCTTCTTGGAGAGCTTGCCGACCATGGTCTTGGGCAGCGCGTCGCGGATTTCGATCTCGCGCGGCATCTCGATCTTGGAGACCCAGCCGGAGAGATGGGCCATCAGGTCCGCGGGCGTGGCGACGTGATCGGCGCGCAGCTTGACGAAGGCCTTGGGCGCCTGACCGCGATAGGCGTCGGCGACACCGATGACGGTCGCCTCCTCCACCGCCGGGTGCTGGTAGAGCGCCTCTTCCAGCACGCGCGGATAGACGTTGAAGCCGCCGCAGATGATGATGTCCTTGATGCGATCGACCAGGAAGTAGTAGCCGTCCGGGTCGCGCCAGCCGATGTCGCCGGTCTTGAGCCAGCCGTCGTGGAACTGTTCGGCGGTGGCCTCGGGACGGCCCCAGTAACCGGCCATCACCTGGGGACCGCGCACGCAGATCTCGCCCTTCTCGCCCTCCGGCACCTCCTGCTCGGAGGTGGAGGGGGTACGGACGGAGATGCGGGTGCCGGGCAGGGTGAGGCCGATCGAGCCGGTCTTGCCGATACCGACGACGGGGTTGCAGGTGACCACCGGCGAGGCCTCGGTCAGGCCGTAGCCCTCGAGCAGGCGGCAGCCGGTCAGGCTCTCGAAACGGGCGCAGACGTCCGCGGGCAGCGGAGCACCGCCGGAGATGCACACCTCGATCGAGGAGAGGTCGTAGGTCCCCTTCTCGGCGGCGCGGTTGAGCGCGGTGTAGATGGTCGGCACGCCGGGGAAGAGGGTCGGCTTCTTCTTGCCGATCACCGCCATGACCTGATCGAGCTCGAAGCGCGGCAGCAGAATCAGGGTGGCGCCGACGCGCAGGCCGAAGTTCATCACCACGGTCATGGCGAAGACGTGGAACAGCGGCAGGACGCCGAGCATCCGCGGTTCCTTCTTCAGGAAGCCGTCGGGAACCCAGGAGAAGATCTGCTCGGCGTTGGCGGCGAGATTGCCGTGGGTGAGCATCGCGCCCTTGGGCACGCCGGTGGTGCCGCCGGTGTACTGGAGCACCGCGACCGTCGACGGGTCGACGGCGGGGGTGGCGATCGTCTCGTTCGAGGCGACGAGAGCGGCGAAGGGAACGTGGGCGGCGTCGCGCGGGATCGCCGCCACGTCCCTACGCTTGAACAGGCGGAACAGCCAGTTCTTGGGGAAGGGAAGGATCGTCGCCATCGGACAGACGACGACGGTCTTCAGGCAGGTCTTGCCGAGGAGCGCCTCGACCTTGGGGAAGATGACCGCGAGGTCCATCGTCACCATGATCTCGGTGCCGCTGTCGTTGACCTGATGGATCAACTCCCGCTCGACGTAGAGCGGATTGTAGTTCACGACGATGCCGCCGGCCCTGAGGATCGCGTACCAGCAGATCACCGAATAGGGCGTGTTGGGCAGGCACAGGCCGACCCGCACGCCGTCCTTCACGCCGAGGCGGCGGAAGCCGGCGGTCGCCCGCGCGACCAGATCTCCGATCTCGCGATAGGTCCAGGTCGCGTCGAGGAAGTCCACGCAGACGCGGTCGGGCCAGCGGGCGACCGCGTCGTCGAGGAGGGAGAGGAGCGGACGGGGCTCGAACCCCGCCTCGCTCGTCGTTCCGCCGGGGTTCGAAGCCTCGTTCAAGAGAGCACCTCGTCTCAGAACTTGTAGGTGAAGCCGGTCGAGATCAGATCGACCGCGCCGGAATATTCGCCGGTGAGCGTCGGGATGCCGGGCGCGCCACCGGCCTCGCTGATCGACACCTTCGGCGCGAACAGGTGGGCGTAGCCGAAGTTCATGGTCAGCTTGTCGTTGAAGACGTGCGAGTAGCCGACCGAGGTCCAGTAGCGCTCGGAATCCGGGATGCGGGCGGTGCGGTACTGGTCGCGGAACGGGGACTGGTCGTAGGCGACGCCGAAGCTGAGCTTGTGGCCGCCGTCGAGCTTGTAGGCCGCGCCGAGGGCAACGAAGACGGTGTCGCGCCAGTTCTCGGTGACCGCCTGGAGGTTGCCGCCGAGGGCGTCGTCGAAGCGGACGGTCAGGTTCTGGAAGGTCGACCAGCCGGTCCAGTCGAGGTCGGCCATGACCGCCCAGCGCGGGGTCAGCTCGTGATAGACGCCGAGCGAGACCATCGCAGGCAGGTTCACGCCGGCGGTGATGTTGCGCGACATCGCGCCGCCCCAGCGGGCGCCGGCGTAGAGGGCCGAATTGGTCTCGGCGCTGCCCTTGAGCTTCTCGGCGACCTGCGAACGGAACGACAGGCCGACGCGCGAGGTCGGCGAGAACTCGTAGAGGGCGCCGAGGTTGAAGCCGACGCCGTAACCGTCGCCGCCGAAGGACACGACCGGGCCGGGAGCGCCGGCCGGCGGCAGCGGAATGCCCGAGGACATGTCGGCCTTGGCGTAGACGATCTGCACGCCCGCGCCGACCGAGAAGCGCTCGGAGAGGCGATAGGCGACGCTCGGATTGACGTTGATGGTCAGAAGCGACGAATAGATCGCATGATGACGGCCGACCCAGTCGCTGTCGTAATTGGTCCGCAGACCGAAGGGCGAGGTGATGCCGATGCCGAACTTCAGGTCCTTGGAGAAGTCCCAGACCGCGAAGTTGGCGCCGACGACCGCGTCGACGATGGCGTCGCCACCGCTGCCGCCGGTGGTCGGACCGGCCGAACCGGAGAAGTTCGAGCGGGCGATGATGCCGGTCGCCGAAGCGGTGATCTGATTGCCGTGCAGGATGGTCATGGCGGCCGGGTTGTACCAGACCACCGAGGCATCCTGCGCCTTGGCGGTCATGCCGGCGAAGGAGCTGCCGAGACCCTCGGCGCTCTGCTCGCGCAGCTGAAAGCCCGACGCGTCGGCCCGATCGGCCGCGCTGACGACGGCGAGGCCGAGAAGGCCGGCGGCGATTCCCTTTCCGATGTTCGACGACATGTTTCCCCCCGGGGTCTTTCCCCTGAATGCTCGTTCCCTACGGGTCGTTTCCCCGCGGGACTTCGTGGCCTTCTCCCCGATCGCACGGAGTTCCGCGAGCATGAACGTTTTGTTAACGTCTGCCCAATTCGGCGTCAACGGACGCCCGCGGAAGCATCGGCGCAAAACCGAGGTATTCCCTGCGTTTTCGACGCCCCCGCGTCGAAAATGTCTCAATCCAGAGCACCGATCAGCTTCATCGCGGTGCCGATCGAGCCCGCCACCCGGATCTTGCCCAGGGTGTAGCCGAGCAACGGGTCGAGTTTTCCGTCGAGCAGCTTGAGCAGATTCTCGCGCGTGATCGAAATCGTGCAGTCGGGCGCGGCGGTGCTCTTCTCGTCGATGACCGCCCTGCCGCCGGTGGCGTCGAGCACGGCGGCGCCGTCGGGGCCGAGGTCGAAACGGACGATCGCGCCCAGGCGCGCGAGGGCGGGCAGCTTGTCCCGCAGGCGGTCTTCGATTTCGGCGTCGATCATCATCGGCTCCCGGACGCGGTGTCGAACGCTCTCGCGTCGACGTTCACGTATACGTTAAGCTCGTATCTAATTCGTAATTCGAATCGATGCAAGTGGGGTTTCGCGCCCTTTCGCATCGTGCGGCGAGGCTTTCGACGACACCGAATTCGCGCTAGGTCTGACCACGGCCGCCGCGCGCCGTCCGAGGGGCGGCCGCGCTCCCCGGAGATCCGACGCCATGACCCTCGGCCTCGCCACCTTCAACGTCGAAAACCTCGTTCGCCGGCTCGGACACGACCGCGATCGACGCACCGGCGCGTGGGTGCCGGACGCGGCGGTCGGGCTGTTCGACCACGGCTCGGAGGCGGAGGGGCGCCTGATCGAGCGGGCGCTGCAGGTGGCGATCTCCGACGATCAGCGCCAGCTCACCGCCCAGGCCATACGCGACTGCGACGCCGACGTGGTGTGCCTGCAGGAGGTCGACGGGCTCGAGGCGCTGCGCTGGTTCCACGACCGCTATCTCAGGCGCGCGCTCGACGAGCCGTACGAGCACTTCGCGCTGTTCGAGGGCAATGATCGACGCGGCATCGACGTGGCGGTCATGAGCCGGCGCGGCTTCCCGATTCGGGTGATGAGCAACGCGTCGCTGACCTATCGCGATCTCGATCTCTTCGACGACGATCTCCGCCGCTGGGGGGCGACGCCGGACGACCGGGTGTTCAAACGCGACGCGCTGGAGGTCGAGGTGGAGACGCCGGACGGCGTGCTGACGCTGTGGGTGTGTCACTTCAAGTCGATGACCGAGGGGCGCGATCGGACCATGGCGGTGCGACGGGCGGAGGCGCGGGCGGTGCGGCGGCTGATCGAGCGCAAGTTCGGCGGGCGGGCGGCGACGGCGGCGTGGGCGATCGTCGGCGACCTCAACGACTACCGCGACAAGATCCGGCTGACGCGGGCCGAGGACGGGCGGCTCGACGCGACGTCGGAGCGGGTCGACGCCACCGGGCTCGATCCGTTCTTCGCCGACCACTTCGCGGTCGATCTGGTCGAGCGGCTGACGCCGATCGAGCGGTGGACCCACTACTGGAGCGAGGGGCGCGAACTGGCGGCGCTCGACCACGTGTTCGTGTCGCGGGCGATGGCACGGGCCAATCCGCAGGCCGAGCCGAAGGTGGTGCGCTCCGGTCTGCCGTGGCGGGTGCCGGTGGAGCGGATGCGGCCGGCGCCGCAGGCGTTCGAGCGCTATCCGCGCGTCGGGTTCGATCGACCGAAGGCGTCGGACCACTGCCCTGTGGCGGTGCGGCTGCGGCTGCCGGAGACGGAGCGATGAGGTTCGAGACCCCGATCCGGGTGAGAAGCGCGATGATCGAGGTCGGGCGGGCGCCACCGGCGCTGGCGGTCGAAGAGCGGGCGGCGATCGAGGCGCGGTGGGCGCGCGAACAGGCGGCCAATCCGGCGCTGTGGAACGGCTCGTTCTTCCTGTTCGAGCGGGTCGCGGTGATCGACGGGCGGCTGGAGGCGCGGGCGGCGCCGACCGACTTCGCGACCTTCCTCCACTGGCGGGCGATCACCGCGCCGGACGACCGCCTCGCCCACGTGTTCCCGGTCGGGGCGGTGACGACGGCGGACGACCGGTTGCTGCTCGGGGTGATGGGGCCGACCACCTCCAACGCCGGGCTCGCCTATGCGCCGGCGGGGTCGTTCGACGCCGACGATCTGGTCGGCGACCGGCTCGACCCGATCGCCAACATCGAGCGCGAGCTGGCAGAGGAGACCGGGCTCGACGCGGCCGAACTGCCGGCCGATCCGGGCTGGGTGCTGATCGGATCGGGGCCGCGCCGCCTGGCGATGGTGCAGCGGCGGCGCTCGCGCGCGACGGCGGCCGAACTCCGCGCCCGCATCGACGCGCATCTCGCCCGCGAGCGCCATCCCGAACTCGCGGCGGTGCGGTTCGTGCCGATCGGCGAGACCCTGCCGGAGGCGGAGACGGTTCCCTACGTCAATCGCCTGTTGAAACATCTGGCGGAAGAGCGGGGACCGGGACCGGCGGCGTGATCGCATGTATGATCGCCGCGACCCTCTGGTTCGGAGTTCCTCATGACCCGCCGCTACGTGATCCTCGACGTCTTCACCGCCACGGCGACGGAGGGCAATCCGCTCGCCGTGGTTCTCGACGGCGACGGGCTCGACACGGCGACGATGCAGACGATCGCGCGCGAGTTCAACCTGTCGGAGACGGTGTTCGTGCTGCCGGCGGAGCGGGCGAACCACACCGCGCGGCTGCGCATCTTCATGCCCGACAAGGAACTGCCGTTCGCCGGTCATCCCACCGTCGGCAGCGCGGTGTTGCTGGCGGAGGAGCGGTTCGGACGGGTCGAGGCGGCGATCGACGCCATGGTGGTGATGGAGGAGGGCGTCGGGCCGGTGCGGGCGGCGGTGCGGCTCGATCCGAAACTGCCGACCTATGCCGAATTCGACGGGCCGCGCCTGCCGAAGCGGCTCGGCGGCGAGC
Organism: Siculibacillus sp.; assembly: GCA_040275425.1. GTDB lineage: Bacteria > Pseudomonadota > Alphaproteobacteria > Rhizobiales > Ancalomicrobiaceae > Pinisolibacter. Next base: position 36,951 of record JBEOKB010000227.1, read on the forward strand.
TGCCGTCGAAGGGGTCGATCGCCGACGCGCTCGGGCTCGACGCCACCGAGATCGGGTTCGAGAATCACGTGCCGTCGGCGTTCGAGGCCGGGCTCGACTTCGCCTTCGTGCCGGTGGCGGGCCTCGACGCGATCCGGCGGATGCGGTTCGATCTGCCGACGTGGAAGGCGGCGTTCGGACGGGGCACGCCGCTGCCGGTCTACGTCTACTGCCGCGAGACGATGCTGCACGACAGCACCTTCCACGCCCGCATGTTCGACGTCGGCTTCGGCATCGTCGAGGACCCGGCGACCGGATCGGCGGCGGCGGCCTTCGCCGGGGTGATCCACCACTTCGACGGGCCGACCGAGGGACGGCATCGCCACCGCATCGAGCAGGGGTTCGAAATGGGGCGGCCGAGCCTGATCGATCTCGGCCTCGACGTCACCGGCGGCGGGCTCACCGGACTGCGCATCGGCGGCTCGGCGGTGCGGGTCGCGGACGGAGTGCTCCACGTCTGAACAGACGCGCCCGCTCACCGGCCGAATACGTTCGGGCGATTGACGATGCGGCAGCTTTTATTTCACGCGCGAGTGACTTGACGGAAGTCAAATTACGTCGCGGCACCCGATTTCGACGTCGACGACGTTCGCCACCGTCACTTTTCACGAGCCCGGACCGTCATATTCCCGCCATTTTCGCCGATTCGACGGTGGATGCTCGAATCTAAACCCTCGATTAACGAACTCGCTACAGTTTGAAACGGTGTCGAACCGGATGCCGTCCATGCAGAAGCTCACCGTATTCGAGCGCCTCGCGCTCGCCGTGCTGCCCCCGCTCGTGGTGATCGCCGTGCTGATCGGCGTCGTGGTGCAGGAGAGGCGCGAGGACGTCGCGCACGCCGTCCAGGTGATCGGCTTCGCCGAGACCTCGCGGGCGGTCTCGGCGCTGGTGCACGAACTGCAGCGCGAGCGCGGATCGTCGGTCGGCTTCGTCGCCTCGAAGGGAGCGAAGCCCGAAGCGCGCGATCTGATGACGGCTCAGCGCAAGCGCACCGACGAGGCGCTCGACGGGTATCGGCGGGTGCGCGCGGCCTCCACCGCCAAGGGCGGCGTCGAGGCGGCCCTGACGCGGGCGGACGGCAAGATCGGGCAGCTGCAGGCGACTCGCGAGGGCATCGACGCGCTGACCAGCCCGGTGCCGACGGTGATCGGCTGGTACACCGGCACGATCGACGACTTCTTCCGCACCACGGCGGAACTGGTGAAGAGCGTCGACGACGGTTCGACCACCGTTTCGCTGGTGACTCTACAGGCGCTGATGGCGGCCAAGGAGAACGCCGGTCAGGAACGGGCGACCGGCAATGGTCTGGTCTCGGCCGCCAAGGTCGAGCCCGATCGGTGGCGGGCCTGGGTCGAGGCGCTGGCGCGCGAGAACGACCGGCTCGGCGAATTCACGGCGATGGCGAGCGGGGCGCACGACGAGGCGGTGAAGCAGGTCGCGGCGGCACCGCAGCGCGCGGTGGTCGACGGGCTGCGCAAGGCTCTGTTCGCGTCGCTCGAGGCGGGCGCGGTCGTCGGCGTCACTCCGGCGCAGTGGTGGGCGGCGACCACCGCCTGGATCGATGCGCTGAAGGAGATCGAGGACGGACTCAACGCCTCGATCGCGCGCGCGGCGGAGGCGACGGCGGTGGCGGCGCGGTTCAACTTCGCGCTGATCGCGATCTCGGGCGCGGCGACGCTGCTGATCGTCGGCGTGATCGGGCTGTCGGTGGCGCGCTCGATCGCGGCGCCGATCCGGCGCACCGTGCGGGTGATCGACGCCGTCGCGGCGGGAGAGGTCGCGGTCGCGGCCCCGCCGGAGATGTCGGCGCGCTCGGAGATCGGGCGCGTGTCCAACGCCATGCGCGGCTTCCTCGACGCGCTCGCCGAACGGCGGGAGTTCGAGGAGGAGCGGCGCCGGCACGAAGCGCAGATCGAGACCCATCGTCGGGCCGTGCTGGTGAGCATGGCCGAGGAGGTGGAGCGGGCGACCGAAGTCGGCATGGAGGAGATCGTGCGCGGTTCCGGCGCGGTGCAGAGCCGCGCGAGCGACATGCTGGCGGCGCTGCGCGAAATGGGGGCGGCGGCCCAGGAGGCGGCGTCCTCCGCCACCACGACGCGCGAACTCAACGCCGAGGCGGCGGAGATGACGGGACAGGTGATCCAGGCGATCGGCGAGATCGCCGACCAGATCGGCCGCTCGTCGACGCTGACGCGCGACACGGTCGATCGGGCGGGCGAGAGCCGAGCGGCGATCGACGGGCTCAGCCGCGTCACCGCCGACATCGACGCGATCGTCTCGACCATCACCCAGATCGCCGAACAGACCAATCTGCTCGCGCTCAACGCCACGATCGAGGCGGCGCGGGCGGGCGATGCCGGGCGCGGCTTCGCCATCGTCGCGCAGGAGGTCAAGGGACTGGCGGGGCAGACCGCGCGCTCGACCGAGGAGATCGGCCGCAAGGTGGCCGAGATCCAGGGCGCGACCAGGCGCGCCGTCGGCTCGATCGGCGCCATCACCGACGCCATCGGCACGCTCGACGGGGTGTCCTCGGCGATCGCGGCGGCGATGGAACAGCAGCGCGCGGCGATGACCGGCTTCTCCGAATCGGTGTCGCGCACCAACGTGGCGGTCGACGACGTGGCGGCGCGGATGATCGACATCGCCGAGCGCGTCTCGCTCTCGACCCGGTCGGCGGAAACGGTGACGGCGGTGTCCGACACGATGCGGGCGTCGTCGGAGCAGGTGCGGGCGCGAATTCCGGCGATCGTCGCCGAGGCGACGCGCAAGGCGGAGCGGCGCGAGACGCCGCGCCACGCCGCCTCCACGCCGGTCCCCGTGGTGATCGACGGCGAGCACCGGCGGACCATGCTGCGCGACGTCTCCACCGACGGGGCACGGCTCGAGCCGATCCCCGGCCTCGTGCGGGGACGGCGGATCACCCTCGAACTCGGCGGTCGCGGCGTCGAGGCGGAAGTGGTGTGGACCGACGCCGAGGTGGTCGGCGTGAAGTTCGCCGTGGCGATCGACGCCGCCCTGGTGGCGCGGCTGAGCGCCCCGTCGGCGCGGGCGGCGTGAGCGGCACGGGCGAGGGCGGAGGAAATCGCCCCTTGCGCCCCGACGACTTCGCCGGTATTTCCTGAAGGACGGTGCCGCTTCCGAGCGGCCCCGGCAGCGTGTCCGACACGGACCGGTGGGCGGGACCCACGGACCGGGACGCCACGAAGACCGCGAGTGAGCGAAAGGCTCCGCCCGAAATGATCGCGCGAGACGTTTCTCAGCCGACGATCGACGCGCCATTCGGCGCCACGGGTTCGCTCGCCCTTCTCACCGCTTCGCTTCTTCTTATCGGCCCCTGAGCGCCGACCGACCTCCCATGGCGGAGGCGGGCTCTCAGGGGAGAAGAACCAAACGGCACCCGACCCATTCGGCGCCGACGGCGGATCTCGATCGAAACGACCGCCCTCCCCGCGCCGCACGATCCCGAGGACGACACGATGACCACCACTCCCTCCCGCGACCGTATCCGCATCTTCGACACCACCCTGCGCGACGGCGAACAGTCGGCCGGCGCCTCGATGACCTTCGACGAGAAGATCCAGGTCGCCGAGCTGCTCGACGCCATGGGCGTCGACGTGATCGAGGCGGGCTTCCCGATCGCCTCGCAGGGCGACTTCGAGGCTGTCTCCGAGATCGCCCGGCGCATGCGGACCGCGGTGCCCGCCGGTCTCGCCCGCGCCGCCAACAAGGACATCGACCGCGCGGCGGAGGCGCTGCGCAACGCCCATGCCTTCCGCATCCACACCTTCATTTCCACCTCGCCGGTGCACATGAAGTACAAGCTGCAGATGGAGCCCGACGCGGTGCTGGAGAAGATCTCCGCCTCGGTCGCGCGGGCGCGCGGCCACACCGACGACGTCGAGTGGTCGGCCGAGGACGCCACCCGCACCGAGCACGACTTCCTGTGCCGCTGCGTCGAGGCGGCGATCCGGGCCGGCGCCACCACCATCAACATCCCCGACACGGTCGGCTACACCACGCCGGAGGAATACCGCGCGCTGTTCGAGATGCTGATCAACCGCGTCCCGAACGCCGACCAGGCGATCTTCTCGACCCATTGCCACAACGACCTGGGCATGGCGGTGGCCAATTCGCTGGCGGGCGTGACGGGCGGAGCGCGACAGATCGAATGCACCGTCAACGGGCTGGGCGAGCGCGCCGGCAACGCGGCGCTGGAGGAGATCGTCATGGCGATCCGCACCCGTTCCGACGTGCTGCCGTTCACCACCGGCGTCAAGACGCCGATGCTGACCCAGGCCTCGAAGCTGGTGTCGACCGTTTCGGGCTTCCCGGTGCAGTACAACAAGGCGATCGTCGGCAAGAACGCCTTCGCCCACGAGAGCGGCATCCATCAGGACGGCATGCTCAAGCACGTCGAGACCTACGAGATCATGCGGCCCGAGGACGTCGGCGTGCGCGAGACCAATCTGGTGATGGGCAAGCACTCCGGCCGCCACGCCTTCCGCGAGAAGCTGAAGGATCTGGGCTACGAGCTGGGCGACAACGCCTTCGAGGCGGCGTTCACCCGGATGAAGGATCTGGCCGACCGCAAGAAGCACGTCTACGACGAGGACATCGAGGCGCTGGTCGAGGACGGCATCACCTCGGCGGCGGAGGGCGCCAAGGTGATCGCGCTGACGGTCATCGCCGGCACCGGTGGTCCGCAGAAGGCGATCATCACCATGGACGTCGAGGGCCATCACGTCACCAAGGAGGCGACGGGCACCGGCCCGGTCGACGCCACCTTCAACGCGATCAAGTCGATCCTGCCGCACGAGGCGCGGCTGTCGCTCTATCAGGTCCACGCGGTCACCGAGGGCACCGACGCGCAGGCGGAAGTGTCGGTGCGGCTCGAGGAGGAGGGCCGGGTGGCGACGGGGCGCGGCGCGGAGGTCGACACGCTGGTCGCCTCGGCCAAGGCCTATGTCGCGGCGCTGAACAAGCTGTCGATCCGGCGCCAGAAGGCGTCCGACCCGGAGGCCGACGGCGCCGAGCCGGTTCGGGTCGGCGAGCGGATCTGAGCGAACTTTTTTCGCGCGCAAACGCCGTCGGGGGGACCCTCGGCGGCGTTTTCTCTTTGAAAACCGCCACGAACGGGGCACGGAAGAAACTTCGCCGCCCCTGTTGCATCGCGGGCCGCGCCCCGCTATACGGATGCCGGTTCGCCGGACGGCACTGCCGGACGACGGAGCGGGCG
>JBEOKB010000228.1:0-3731 GCA_040275425.1 Siculibacillus sp.
CGCTCCGAGAAGAACGCGGCCCGAGCGCGCTCGAAATGCACGCGGGCCTCGGCGTCTCGGACACCGGGCGCGCCTGCGTTATGCTTAACCGTTTACGAACGCGGCGGAATCCCCGGCGGCCCGCCGACTCTCGTCTGGAAACTCCTGAACGTTCGTCTAGGGTTGCCTCGCGGGCCCGTCCAACAGACACCCCTCGTCGTCCGGCCGCTCCGGACCGAGATCGGTGGGGCGGTGCTCCGTGGAGCCCGGTGCCGCGAGTCCGCCGCAACATACTCGCCGCATCGGGTCGTGCCGGTCGGGTGCCGATCGCGAGTGGCCTCCTCGCCGCATCGTGACACCCGGCCGGCCCTCCCTCTCGGGCGGTCGAATTCGACGATCTCTGGTGGTTCGGGTCGCCCGCCTCGGCGGCGCGGTCACAACCAGCGGCGCGACAGCAGCGCCGAGGGCAGGGGCCCGCGATCCTCGCGCGTCTCCAGCCGCCCGGCGTCGTGGCGGCGGTTGCCGCGAGCGGTGTCCCGCCGCGTCTCGCGCATCTGCGGTTCGGGATTGCGCTCCTGGATCTGCTCGACCAGCGAACGAAACCCGGAAGCGGAAGTGTCGTTGGCCATGATCGTGATCCGTGACGAGGAGAGGGCCGAGGCGTCGCCGTCGGGTCGAACGGCGACCGACCGCGTCCGAATCGATTTTATCAATCGTCGCTCCGCGCCGTCCAGTCGCTACCGCGATCGAGGCGGAATACGAAAAAGCCGCCTCGAACGGGCGGCTTTGACGTCTCGGATCGAGGAGTTGCGCGGCTGCGCCTCACTTGATCTTGGCTTCCTTGAACTCGACGTGCTTGCGCACCACCGGGTCGTACTTGGTGGCCGAGAACTTCTCGGTCATGGTACGGGAGTTCTTCTTGGTGACGTAGAAATAGCCGGTGTCCGCGGTCGACACGAGCTTGATCTTGATGGTGGTCGCCTTGGCCATGGCGGCAGTCCCTCTGGATGCGTCTTTCAATGCGACGGCCCGCGTGAGTTCCACACGGGCCGCGCTTCGATTTCGAAGTCGGGCGCAAACTGACCGAACTGACCGACGATGTCAAGGATCGCCGGAACACTCCGCGCCCCTCACCAGCCGCGGCCCCGGAATTCGATCGGCGACACCACGCCGTCGCCGTTGCGATCGGCCGCCCGCATGCGGGATTCGGCGCCGTTCACGAACTCGGCCGCATCGACCGTGCCGTCACCGTCGACGTCCATCGGCGCGAACCGTGCCGCCTTGGCCGCCTGCCGCGCGTTCATCCGCGCCGGGTTGAGGCCGCGCTGCGGTCCCATCCGCACCGCCATGTACTCCTCGCGCGTCAGCCTGCCGTTGCCGTCGGCGTCCATCGCCGCGAACACGTCGACCGCATTGGCCCGCGCCTCCGCCGGGGACACCACGCCGTTGCCGTCGGTGTCGATCGCCGTGAAGCGCAGCCGCCACGGCGCATCGGGATTGCCCATCCCCATACCCATGCCCCGACCCATGCCGCGCCCGGGACCCGTGCCGTCGTAGGGCTGCGCCGTCGCCACGCCGGCGGAGGCGATGAGAGCCGCCAGGAACACGAACGTCGTCGAACGAAGGAACTTTCTCATGTCGACCTCCCTGTGTCGGTCGTCCGCGCGCGCCTCCTCGATCGTGAACACGACATCGCGCTCACGCGGAGACTGTTTCCGCTCTTCGGTACGACACGTCGAAGACCGCCCTTCGGAGCTCTGCTCCCGCCATCCGGCCGTTCTTCTTCGATGTCCTCATTCTATGACGGAGGGTCGATCTTTTCGAATGAACTCGCGGTAATACGTGTTCTGTCGTAGCGCCGCGCGGTCGGCTCACCCCTTGGCGGCGATCGCCGCCGCCGCGCCGCCCATGGCCACCGCGCTCGCCCGGCGGGTGAAGAACAGCGCGCGCGGTGAGCGGAACAGCCGCCGCGCCCGCGCCGCCGCCGCCGTCCAGCCGAGATCGACCGTCGCCATCACCGCCACCTGCACGGCGGTGAGCACGGCCCAGTCGGCGAGATCGAGCGCGCGCACGTCGATCAGCGACGGCAACAGCGCCACGTAGAACACCATGACCTTCGGATTGCCGATGGTCAGCGCCAGCCCGGTGGCGAACAGGCGCAGCGGCGCCGTCGCCTCCGGGGCGGCGTCCTCGGCCGCGCCCGCGGCCGCGCCGCGCCACATCCCGACCGCCAGCCACGCCAGATAGGCGATGCCCGCCCATTTCACGACGACGAACACTTCGTGCATCCGCTCCGCCAGCACCGATAGCCCAGCCACCGCCGCGCCGAGCCACGCCGCCTCGCCGATCCACATCGCCGCCAGGAACGGCAGCACGGAGCGTGCCCCGCGCGTCAGCACCTGCGCCACCAGCGCCGCAACCGACGGTCCCGGCGACCCGGCGTTGAGAAAGAGCGCCCCGGCGAAGGCGAGGAGAGCGGTGAGGGTCACGGCCGTCCCTCGATCTCGCTGCGCACGAATCGCGTGCCGACCCAGCGGTAGAACGGCACCGGCAGGGGACGGTCGAGCCCGGGATCGATCGCGAGTCGCATCTCCAGCTCGTCGAGCATCGCCCGGGTGATCGGCATCAGCTCCGGCCGCGCCCGCGCCTCGTCGAACGTCACCCAGGCGACGTCCTCGAGCTCGCCCGAGGGCCCGAGCCCGCTCTCGAGCCGCCCGCCGATCGCCGAAGCGTCGACGGCGAAGAAGCGGGTGTCGAATCGGCGCGGCCGTCCCGGCGGGGTGATCGCCCGCGCCACGAAGGCGACGCCGGCGAGCGAGGGCGCCAGCCCCCGCGCGGCGAAGGCGGCGAAGGCGTCGTGCGGATCGACCGCCTCGGCGTCGCTGCGCGGTCCCTCCGCGCCCGCCCGCCCGATGAACACGCCCGCCTCCTCGTAGGTCTCGCGAATGGCCGCGATCGCCAGCGCCCTGGCCCGCGCGGTGGTCTTCGGCCCCTTCATTTCGACCATCAGCGCCGCGAGCACCTCGTCGCGATAGGCGTCGACCGCCGCGACACGGCTGTCGGCCGGATCGACCCGCCCGCCCGGAAACACCCAGGCGCCGGGCATGAATCTGTGGCGCATGTGCCGTCGCCCCATCAGCACCCGCACCGCGCCCGAACCGTCGCGATCGAGGATCAGCAGCGTCGAGGCGTCGCGCGGACGGTAGTAGGGGGCCTTGGTCGAGCGATCGAGGGCATTGAGTTCGTCGAGGATTTCGGCAACGGCGCGCATCACGGCGTCCTGGTCGGAGGGAGGGGGAGGGGCCGGCCCGCACCGGCGAACCCGTGCATGCGCAACGCCCATTGCAGCGCCACCACGGCGCCCTTGATCGGTCGGATCAGCGCCAGCGCCAGCAGCGCCGTCACCGGCAGCCAGATCGCCATCTGCACGGCGACGTCCGGCCGGTAGAGTCGTTCGGTGATCAGAAGCCCGCTCACCACCACGTGGCCGACCAGAAGAATGGTGACGTAGGGCGGCAGATCGTCGGCGCGGTGGTGGTGATAGGCCTCCTCGCACACCGTGCACGTCGGCGCGACCGCGAGGTACCCCTGGAACAGCCGACCGGCCCCGCACGCCGGGCAACGCCCGCGCGCCCCGCGCAGGAGCGCGGGCAGCAGGGTCCGCTCCGCCCCGGCGCCGCGCGGCGTCGCCGAACCGCCGCCGCCTCCGCCGTCATCGAACCCGACTCGCATGGTTCCCTCCGCGACGCGCC
>JBEOKB010000229.1:0-4253 GCA_040275425.1 Siculibacillus sp.
GGCCGCACCGGCGCCGTGGGCCATGCCCTCCCCGACCCCGGCGAAGCCGTGGGCGAGCAGGATGGCGCCGAGCACCGACACCGCCACGACCGAACCGAGCGAGCGCACGAAGGCGAGCGCGCCCATGGCGACGCCGAGATCGCGCCGTTCGACCGCGTTCTGGGTGGCGACGGTGCAGATCGGGAAGACCGTGCCGGTGCCGAATCCGGCCGCCGCCATGACCGCCTCGGCGCCCCAGAACGGCAGCGTCGCGGCGAACCACGCCAGCGTCGCGGTCGCGACGATCGCCAGCGCCGATCCGGCCAGCGCGAAGCGGCGGTAGTGGACGACGCGTCCGAGGACGCGGCCGGAGACCGAGGCGCCCGCCACGGTGCCGAGCGTCAACGCCAGCAGGCCGAAACCGGCGGAGGCCGGGGCGAGGCCGTGGACCAGCTCGAACCACAGCGGCGCATAGACCGACATGCCGACATAGGCGCCCATCGAGAAGAACAGCGCGGCGACCACCACCGCCACGACCGGGTTCTTCAGGACGGCGATCGGCACCAGCGCCTCCTCGGTCACCAGCAGGTGACGGGCGAAGACGGCGTAGAGCGCGAGCGAACCGGCGAGGAGGCCGACGATGGTCGGTGAGGTCCAGGCCATGCGCACGCCACCCCAGGTCAGCGCCAGCATGAAGGCCACCGTCGCCGCCACCACCAGGGCCGAGCCGAGGAGATCGAGCCGGGCGGGATGGGTGACGTCGGGCACGCGGGCGAGCGCGCGGCGGATCATCACCACCGCGATCGCCGAGAGTGGCAGGTTGATCCAGAAGATCAGCGACCAGTGCAGGTGCTCCGCGAAGACGCCGCCCGCCAGCGGACCGGCGATCGAGGCGACCGCCCACACGGTCGAGATGTGGACCATGTAGCGGGCGCGCTGGGCCGGGGGCACGACGTCGCCGATGATGGTCTGGACCAGCGAGACGAGACCACCGCCGCCGAGACCCTGCACGGCGCGGCCGATCACCAGCACCATCATCGACGGGGCGAGCGCGCAGATCGCCGATCCGAGCGCGAAGATCGCCACCGCCGCGTAGAGGGTCGGGCGGCGGCCCTTCAGATCACACAGCTTGCCGTAGAGCGGGGTCACGGCGGTCGAGGTGAGGAAGTAGGCGGTGACCACCCAGGCGATCCAGTCGAGATCGCCGAGCGCCGCGCCGATGGTCGGCAGCGCCGGCGACATGATGGTCTGATCGATCGCCGCCAGCAGCATCACCATGAGCGCGCCGACGACGACGCGCAGGCGCTCGCGGTGATCGAGCCCGTCGGAGGAAGAGTTCATGGCCGTCCTGTTCGAGGCGAACGCGCGTTCGCCCTCTTCGAGTAACGATCCGCCCCCTCGGGGCGCGCCTCCCCCGTCGCGGCGGGCGTCAGCCCCGGACTTCGGGGACGACGCGATCGAGCACCGCCTCGAGCCGATCGAGATCGGCGTCGGTGCCGGCGGAGATGCGGATGCAGCGGTCCATCGGCGGGCGGGCGGGCTTGCGCACGAACAGTCCCGCGTCGACCATCCGATCGAGCAGCGCCTTGGCGAAGGGACCGTCGCGGCCGCAGTCGACGGCGACGAAGTTGGTGGCCGAGGGCAGCGCCCGGAAGCCGTGCTTCGCCACGATCGCGGCGATGCGGGCCTTGGAGCGGTTCACCCGTTCGATCACCGAGGCGAGCCACTCGCGGTCGTCGAGGGCGGCGAGCGCGCCGGCCTGGGCGATGCGATTGACGCCGAAGTGGTTGCGGATCTTGTCGAAGGACCCGACCACGTCGGGCGCGCCGATGCCATAGGCGACCCGCAGACCGGCCATGCCGTAGGCCTTGGAGAAGGTGCGGAAGCGCAGGACGCGCGGATCGTCGGCGTCGAGCACCGGCAGCGTGCCCTCGGGGGCGAACTCGCCGTAGGCCTCGTCGAGGATGAAGAGCGCGCCCTCGGGCACGCGGGCGATCGCCGCGACCACGTCCTCGGCCGACCACCACGAGGCCATCGGGTTGTCGGGATTGGCGAAATAGACCAGCGGCGCGTTCTCGCGCACCAGAGCGTCGACCAGACCGGGCAGGTTCTCGCGATCGCCGACGTAGGGCACGCGCACGAAGCGGCCGCCGTGACCGGCGACGTGATAATCGAAGGTCGGGTAGCCGCCCTCCGAGGTGACGACCGGGGTGCCGGGGTCGGTGAGGAGGCGCACGACGAGGCCGAGCAGGCCGTCGATGCCCTCGCCGACGACGATGTTGTCCGGGCGGACGCCGTTCAGTTTCGCCAGCGCGACCTTGAGATCGTGATTCTCGGGATCGCCGTAGAGCCAGGCCTCGTGGGCGGCGGCGGCCTGCATGGCGGCGATCGCCTTCGGGCTCGGGCCGAACACGCTCTCGTTGGCGCCGATGCGCGTGTCGAACGGGCGACCGCTCGCCCGCTCGATCGCCTCGGCGCCGACGAAGGGGACGGTGGAGGGCAGCGAGGCCATCAGCGGCGTCAGGCGAGGCGCGGTCATGGGCGAGATCCCGGCGGTTTCGGAAGGCGGCGTTCATCGTCATCTAACGTCGGGCGGGGCCCGCGTCGACGTTTTTTCCCGCTCTGCCTTGATCCGAACACGAAACTCGCGCATACAGCGCCCTTGCGACGCCGCACCGCAGCATGATCTGCCGGTTCAGCGGAGGTTCGAAGACGCGTGACGGACGCCACGCGGGCGATGAACGGGGCCACGACGCCCGTTCGGCCCGCCTCGCGTCTCCTTCGAGACCGATCGATCGCTTCTCACCCCGACAAGCCCCTTTCACGCGGGGATCGTCAATCGATCCCGTGCGCCTGCGCGTCCGATTCCGTCGGCTCGCGGCCTCCGGGGCTGTTCGCATGCGAAAGTACCCACTTGACCAATTTCTCCGACTTCGGCCTCGCCGATCCGATCCTGAAGGCCCTCACCGCCTCCGGCTACACCACGCCGACCCCGATCCAGGCGCAGGCCATTCCGCATCTGATGCAGGGGCGCGATCTGCTCGGCATCGCCCAGACCGGCACCGGCAAGACCGCCGCGTTCGCCCTGCCGATGATCGATCGGCTGACGCGCGAGCGTAAGCGCCCGGCGCCGCATTCGTGCCGCTCGCTGATTCTCGCGCCCACCCGCGAGCTCGCCTCGCAGATCGCCGAGAGCTTCCAGACCTATGCCGGCGACCTGCCGCTCAACGTCGAGGTGGTGTTCGGCGGCGTTTCGATCGGTCGCCAGGAGCGGGCGCTGTTCCGCGGCGTCGACGTGCTCGTCGCCACGCCCGGGCGTCTGCTCGATCTGATCGATCGCGGCTCGTGCCGGCTCGATCTGGTCGAGACCCTCGTCCTCGACGAGGCCGACCAGATGCTCGACCTCGGCTTCATCCACGCGCTGAAGCGCATCGCCAAGCTGGTGCCGAAGAAGCGTCAGACGCTGTTCTTCTCGGCGACCATGCCGCACACCATCGCCAACCTCGCCGACGGCTACCTGACCGATCCGGTCAAGGTCGCGGTGGCGCCGGTGGCGGCGACGGCCGATCGCATCGAGCAGGCGGTGTTCTTCTGCGAGAGCCGCCTCAAGCAGGCCCTGCTCGAGCACCTGCTGCTGCTGCCCGACTTCAACCGCGTCATCGTCTTCACCCGCACCAAGCACGGCGCCGACCGCGTCGTGAAGAACCTGGTGCGCTCGGGCATCGAGGCGGCGGCGATTCACGGCAACAAGAGCCAGCCGCAGCGCGAGAAGGCGCTCGCCGCCTTCCGCGACGGCCAGATCGGCGTGCTGGTGGCGACCGACATCGCGGCGCGCGGCATCGACATCGACGGCGTCTCCCACGTCGTCAACTTCGAGCTGCCCAACGTGCCGGAGAGCTACGTCCATCGCATCGGCCGCACCGCGCGCGCCGGAGCGGAGGGCTCGGCGGTGTCGTTCTGCAACGCCGAGGAGCGCGCGTTCCTCAAGTCGATCGAGCGGCTGATCCGGCGCACCGTGCCACAGCTGGCGATCCCGAAGTCGGTGCATGCGCGCGCCGACGAGCTCGCCAAGCTGTCGAAGCTGCACGCCGACGACGACCGCGTGGTGCGTGAGCCGCGTCACCATGCCGGCCGCCCCTCGGACGGGCGTCGCGGCGGCGAGAAGCACACCGGCCACGGCGACAAGAACCAGCCGCGAGCCCAGGGTCCGCGCGGGCCGCGTGGTCCGCGCGAGGAGTTCCGCGCCCGTGACGAGGCGCGCGCGCGTCCCGAAC
>JBEOKB010000230.1:0-5437 GCA_040275425.1 Siculibacillus sp.
ATAGGTCGCCAGCCGGAAGCCCTTCTCCGGCTCGAACCGCTTGACCGCCTGCATCCGGCTCCGACCTGCGCGCCGACGGCGCCGACTTCGCCGTCATGCGTCATCCCGATCAGGAGACCGTGAGCCCGCTGCTGGCCAAGCCGAACTTCACCGTCGCCGCCCGCTTCGACTTCTCGCCCGACCGGCTCGGCACCCGCCGCTTCACCGGCCCGGCCGTCGTCGCCCTGCCGATCGTGCGCACCCAGTGACGCGCCGAACGCGGTCGACCCCGAACATGCGAACGGCGCCCGAGGGCGCCGTTTTCGTCTCGTCGATCGGGAGAGGTCGAGATCAGCTCTCGACCCGGCCGTAGCCCATCCCCAGCGCCTGCATGTACAGCTCGAGCAGCGCCTCCATCTCCTCGCGCTCGGACTTGTCCTGCTTGCGGATGCGGATCACCTGACGAAGGATCTTGACGTCGAAACCGTTGGCCTTGGCCTCGGCGTAGACGTCCTTGATGTCGTCGGAGATGGTCTGCTTCTCTTCCTCGAGACGCTCGATCCGTTCGACGAAGGACTTGAGCTGGTCGGCGGCGACGCCGGCGGGATCGGACATGGACGGTCTCTCCTGGTCGGTGCGGCGGACGCGGGGGACCACGTCGTCCGCCGTCGGGTACGGGCGGGGCCGCGGCTCGCGCGATTCGCGCGCCGACCGGCCTTCGGGCCGCGGATCAAGCCCGAGGAACGCCTTCGGGTCAAGCACGACGCTCACGCGTCGCCCGTGTCGACCGGTCCGGTGCGCGAGCCGTGGAGACGCGGTTCGCTCAACTCCGCCCGCCCGCACGCCTCCGCCAGGATCGGCGCCAGCCGCTCGGCCCAGGCCTCCACCCCGCCCGCGTCGGCGATCAGATCCTGCCTCACCTCGAGAATGGCGTGGGCGAGCCCGCGCCGAGTGCCGTGGCGATACATCGTGTCGCCGATCAGCGCCCCGTCGTAGGGCTCGTTGTCGCCGACCACCAGCGTCGGATCGGCCCCGAGCCGCTCCATCAGGAACTCCGGCAGACGCGGATCGGCGTCCCACAACACGCCGCAGTGCCAGGGACGCGGCACCCCGCGCCACACCGGCGTGAACGAATGCAGCGAGAACAGGATCGGCGGCCGCCCGCCCGCGAAGGCCGCGTCGACCGTCGCCCGGATCGCCCCGTCGTAGGGCCGCCAGAACCGTGCGATCCGCCGCTCGCGCTCGGCCGCGTCGATGCGCGCGTTGCCCGGGATCACCGCCCCGTCGGACAGCCGCATCACCAGCGTCGGATCGTCGTCGCCGCGATTGGGATCGATCACCAGCCGCGAGAATCGCGACAGCACCGCCGGCACCCCGAGCCGCGCCGCCAGCGCCCGCGCCAGCGGCTCCACCCCGATGTCCCAGGCGATGTGGCGTTGGAACTGCGCCGCCGCCAGCCCGAGATCGCCGAGATCCTCCGGCACCCGATTGGAGGCGTGATCGGCGATGATCACCATCCCCGCCGCCGCGTCGCCGGGCACGATTTCGAACGCCTCTCCGCTCGAGGAGGCGAAAGGCGGCGGAAACGGGGAGACGGCATGCATGCGTGTCATGGACCTCGTCGGCGGGATCGAATACGAGAGGTTAGGCCCTCGCCTCCGGCCTGACCAGCCCCGAACCCTTCGCCCGATCGAGCCGGACCATGCCCAGCGCCCACCCGACGCATCCCAGTTCCGGCGCCGCGATCGCCTTCGCCGCCCTGGTCGCCGCGGCCTTCGCCATGGGCATCTCGCCGGTGTTCGTCCGCGAGGCCGGGGTCGGCCCCTTCACCTCGGCCTTCTACCGGGTGCTGCTGGCGCTGCCGCTCCTGTGGGCCTGGTCCGCCTGGACCGCCCGCCGCCCCGACGCCCGCCCCGATCCCGGTTGGACCCGCGGCATCGTGCTCGCCGGCGTGTTCTTCTCGCTCGACCTGTTCTTCTGGCACCTGTCGATCCTCCACACCACCATCGCCAACGCCACTCTCCTGTCGAGCATGGCGCCGGTGTGGGTGATGCTGTTCTCGCTGGTGATCGGCGAACGCGTCACCCGCGTCATGGTCGCCGGTCTCGCCCTGTGCATCCTCGGCGCCACCACCCTCGTCGGCTCGTCGTGGCAACTGGCACCCGAACGCCTGCTCGGCGACCTCTACGGCGTCGGCACCTCGGTCGGCTTCGGCCTCTACTTCCTCGCCGTGCGCGTCGCCCGCCGCGAGGCGTCCGCGAGCGTCGTCCTCGCCCGCTCCACCGTCGTCACCGCCGTGGTGCTGGCGATCGTCGCCGCCGTGTTCGAGAACGAGTGGCGCCCCGCCACCCTCGGCGGCGTCGCCGCGCTCGTCGCCATGGCCTCGATCAGCCACGTCGGCGGCCAGGGCCTGCTCGCCTACGCCCTCGGTCACCTCTCCGCCGCCTTCTCCTCGCTGGTGATCTTCCTCGAGGCCGTCGCCGGCGCCCTGTTCGGCTGGCTCTTCTTCGCCGAGACGCTGGGGCCGTGGCAGATCGCCGGCGGCGTCGCCATTCTCGCCGGCATCTGGGTCGCCCGCCCGCGCGAGACCGCGCCGAAGGCCGCGCCCGACCCGTCGTGACGCCGCGCGAGCGCCGTCGCGGTCGACAACTCCCCCGAGGCACGTTGACTCTTGGCCCGACATCGCCGATCCAATTCAGCGACATGCAGACGAATCTCCTCCGCCCACGACAGGCCCCGCCCCGCCGCGCATCGACCGCGCGCCGGTTCGCGTCCGCCTTCCTGGCCGGGCTGATCCTGTCGGCCGTCCCCGCCCTCGCCGACCTGCGCGTCTGCAACAAGACGACGAGCCGCATCGGCATCGCCGTCGGCTACAAGGACGACGAGGCCTGGAAGACCGAAGGCTGGTGGAACATCGCCGGCGGCTCCTGCGAGACCCTGCTCGCCGGCCCCCTGGTCTCCCGCTTCTACTATCTCTACGCCATCGACTACGACCACGGCGGCGAGTGGAGCGGGCGCTCCTTCATGTGCACCCAGGAAAAGACCTTCACCATCAAGGGCATCGACGATTGCCTCAAGCGCGGCTTCGAGCGCACCGGCTTCTTCGAGATCGACACCGGCGAACAGCGCACCTGGACGGTGCAGCTGACCGAGCCCGGGCGCGCCCCCACCGGACAGTGATCACCGGCGAGTGATCGTCCGCGCGGCATCGTCACGACCAGCACACATTTCCGTCGCGATATGCTCCACGAACGCAATAATTTGCGTCGTTCGATGATTTTGCGCCTGGGCAGATCCGCTGCTGCGGGCTAAAACTTTTCGAAACGACGGGAAAGTGGAGCGACATGAAGCGCGATCGGCGAGTGAAGATCCTGGCGACCCTCGGGCCGGCCTCCTCCGACCCCGAGACCATCGAACGCCTGTTCCGCGCCGGCGCCGATGTGTTCCGCATCAACATGAGCCACACCGATCACCCGCGTCTGGCCCGCCTCGTCGCCGACATCCGCGCCGTCGAGACCCGCGTCGGCCGCCCGATCGGCATCCTCGCCGACCTCCAGGGTCCCAAGCTGCGCCTCGGCACCTTCGCCTCCGGCCCGGTCGAACTCGCTCCCGACGCGCTGTTCCGCCTCGATTCCGACCCCACCCCGGGCGACGCCGCCCGCGTGCGCCTGCCCCACCCGGAGATCCTCGCCGCCATCGAGGTCGGTCACCACCTGCTGATCGACGACGGCAAGGTCAAGCTGCGCTGCGTCGAGAAGATCGGCGACGACGCGATCCTCTGCGCCGTGGTCGTCGCCGGCCGCGTCTCCGACCGCAAGGGCGTCTCCCTGCCCGATACCGACCTGCCGATCGGCGCCCTCACCGACAAGGACCGCCTCGATCTCGATGCGGCGCTCGCCCAGAACGTCGACTGGATCGCCCTCTCCTTCGTCCAGCGTCCCGAGGATCTGGTCGAGGTGCGCCGCATCGCCGGCGGCCGCGTCGGCATCATGGCCAAGATCGAGAAGCCCCAGGCGATCGAACGCCTCACCGAGATCATCGAGATCTCCGACGCCATCATGGTGGCGCGCGGCGATCTCGGCGTCGAGATGCCGCTCGAGCAGGTCCCCTCTCTGCAGAAGCGCATCTCCCGCGCCTGCCGTCGCCAGGGCAAGCCGGTGGTCATCGCCACCCAGATGCTCGAGAGCATGATCCTCGCCCCGGTCCCCACCCGCGCCGAGGTCTCCGACGTCGCCATCGCCGTCTACGAGGGCTCCGACGCCATCATGCTCTCCGCCGAGAGCGCCGCCGGCAAGTACCCGGTCGAGGCGGTGGCGATGATGCACTCGATCGCCGTCGCCAGCGAGCGCGACCCGACCTGGCGCCAGGTCGTCGCCGCCCAGCGCCCCGACCCGGACGCCAACTGCGCCGACGCCATCACCGCCGCCGCCCGCCAGATCGGCGAGACCCTCAACATCGCCGCCATCGTCTGCCTGACCCAGTCCGGCTCGACCGGCCTGCGCGCCGCGCGCGAGCGCACCTTCACGCCGATCGTCGCGCTCACCACCTCGCGCGTCATGGCCCGCCGTCTCGCCCTGGTGTGGGGCCTGCACTGCGTCGTCGGCGAGGATGCCCGCAACGTCGAGGACATGGTCGATCGCGCCTGCCGCATCTCCTTCGACGAGGGCTTCGCCAAACCCGGCCAGCGCATCATCGTCGTCGGCGGCGTCCCCTTCGGCACCCCCGGCTCGACCAACATGCTGCGCATCGCCCAGGTCGCGGTCGACGGCGACGGCGCGCTCTGAGCGCGCCTCGCGGGGCCGCGCGCGCCGTCTCGACGGCGCGCGGCCCTCACCCCGCCGGAGGTTCCGGCCGCGACCACAGGAACGCCGACACCGCCGCCAGCACCACCGCCTGGACGGCGAGGATCGCGAGCGGCACGCCGATCAGCGCGGTCAGCACCAGCGAGGCGATCATCACCACCGCCGAGGTCCGCTTCGCCCCGCGCGCGATCGCCCCCCGTTCGCGCCAGTTCGAGATCATCGGCCCGAACCGCGCGTGGTCGAGCAGCCACGCCTCGAGCCGGGGCGAGCTCTTGGCGAAGGCCCACGCCGCCACCAGCAGGAACGGCGTCGTCGGCAGGAGCGGCAGAACCGCCCCGGCGATCGCCAGCCCGGCCGCCGTCACGCCGATCGCCGAATAACCCCATCGTCCGATCGTCTTCACGGCAGCCGAAATCCTTCAGAGCGGGCGACCTTCGACCTCGAGCGTCAGCCGCTCGATGCTCTCGCGCAATCGCTCCTCGTTGGGATCGACCGCTCGCGCCCGTTTCAACAGATCGAGCGCCTCGCGTTTGCGCCCGTCGAGTTCGGCCAGCCCCGCCAGCACCGCCAGCGCCGCCCCGTCGCGCGGATCGAGCCGCAGCGCCGCCGTCAGATCGGCCGCCCCGCTCGCCGTCGCCCCGCGCCGCCTGCGCGAG
>JBEOKB010000231.1:0-6969 GCA_040275425.1 Siculibacillus sp.
GCGGCACCTTCCTGGTGGCGATCCTGCGGCGCCTGCCGGAGACGGCGGGGCTGGCGCCCTACGCCTGGGTCCTCGCCGGGCTGGCGGCGATCGTCTCGCCGGTGGTGTGGAGCCGGGCGGCGCATCGGTTCGGGGCGTGGCGGGCGCTGGCGCTGGCCTACGCGATCCAGGCGGTCGGCATCGCCGCGCCATTGACCGAGACGGTCGGTGGGGCGCTCTTCTCTGCGGCCTCGTTCGGCTTCACCTTCATCGGCATCACCGGCGTGTCGATCGGGTTGGCGGCGCGGCTGCAGCCGGGCGCGACCGGAGCGGCGACGGCGGCGATCACGGTCGGTTACGGCGTGGGCCAAGTGGTGGGGCCGTGGAGCGCGGGCGTTCTGGCGGGGAGCGGCGGCGGGTTCGCCGTGCCGCTGGTGTTGGCTGCCGGGGCGGTGGCGGTTTCGGCCGCGGCTTCGCTCGGCGGAGATCTTCTGGCGAGGCGAGGAACGGCGTGATGCCCTACGTGAACATCAAGATCACTCGGGAAGGGGCGACGGCGGAGCAGAAGGCGGCGCTGATCGCCGGGGCGACGCGGTTGCTGGTCGACGTGCTCGGCAAGAACCCGCCGACGACGGTGGTGGTGATCGACGAGGTCGACACCGACAACTGGGGCATCGGCGGAGAGCCGGTGACCGAACTCAGAGCGCGGGCGCGCGCCGCCGCCGGAGGGGGCGGTTCGGGCTGAGGATCAGGCCCGCGGGCTCACACGGCGGAGCGTCAGATTGATCCGTCCGGCGGAGGGCAGCAGCGTCGAGGTGCCGGGCAGGATGCGGTCGATGCCGTGGAAGGCGAGGCGCATCGGGCCCTCGAGCACGAGGACGTCGCCGGAGTGGAGCGGGAACGAGCGGGTCCGGTCGGTTCGGGCGAGGCCGCCGAGGCGGAAGCGGGCGGTGTCGCCGAGCGAGACCGACAGGAGCGGGGCGGCGAAATCGGCCTCGTCGCGGTCCTGGTGCAGGCCCATCGCGGCCTCGGGTCCATAGAAGTTGACGAGGCAGGCCTCGGGTGGCCGGTCGTAGCCGGTGACGGCGTACCAGAGATCGACGAGCGCGGGCGGCATCGGCGGCCAGGGACGGCCGGTCGAGGGGTGGGTCGGCTGGTAGCGGTAGCCGGCGCGATCGGAGACCCAGCCGAGCGGGCCGCAATTGGTCATGCGCACCGAGAAGGGGGCTCCCGTCCTCGGCATCGACGGCGTGTAGAAGGGAGCGTCGCGGGCGACGTCGCGCAGGCTCGCCACCAGCGCCGCGCATTCGGCCGGATCGAGGCGACCGGCGAGAAGCCGGACGCCGTCGGGGAGGGGGGAGGATGCGCGGGCGGGCATGGCGCGGCGTGCGGTCGGGTGTATCCTCGGCCGATCCTAGACCCGTCGAGGAGAAGGCGCCATGTCGCGATTTTCGACCATCGTGTGGAACGAGCCGATGACCTCCGATCTCGCTGCGGCGAAGGCGTACCACGCCGCCGTTCCGGGCTGAACCGACCAGGAGCAGGCCCACGCGGAGGGCGCCTACACGCTCGCCTTCGCGCCGGGCGGCGAACAGCCGATCGCCGGTCTGTTCCCGTGGCCGAAGGAGATGCCGGGGGCGGACGGTTGGGGCGCCTACGTGGCGGTCGCCGACTGCGACGCGGCGGTGGCGAAGGTGACGGCTGCGGGCGGGACGGTGTGCCGGGCGCCGTGGGACATCGCGGGCGTCGGGCGCGTCGCGGTCGTCGCCGATCCGATGGGCGCGGTGATCGGCTTCCTGCAGCCGTCGAGCGGGTCGGGCTGCTGAGCGGGACGGCGCCGGTGGGCGGGTGTGTCGCGATTACCGCCCTCTTCCCTCCTTGCGAGCCCGAAACGCCCCACTTATATACCGCGACGAAGCCGTCGAACGTCCTTCTCGGTGGAGAGGGCGCGCGGCGGAAAACCCGAAATCGAAGGACCACGCAGGGCGGGGTCCGCAATGGGGGTCGTGGGCGCGCGAGCGCCCTTCCCGAATGCTCGCGACCGAGGTTCGGACGGCCTGCTGAAGGAGAAGCATCATGGGTAAGGTGATCGGTATCGACCTCGGCACGACCAACTCGTGCGTCGCCGTCATGGACGGCAAGACCGCCAAGGTGATCGAGAATTCGGAAGGCGCGCGCACCACGCCGTCGATCGTCGCCATGACCGACGACGGCGAGCGGCTGGTCGGCGTCGCGGCCAAGCGCCAGGCGGTGACCAATCCGGAGCGCACCTTCTTCGCGGTGAAGCGCCTGATCGGCCGCCGCTACGAAGATCCGATGGTGGAGAAGGACAAGGGCCTCGTCCCGTACAAGATCACCCGCGGCGGCAACGGCGACGCCTGGGTCGAAGCCGACGGCAAGCCCTATTCGCCCTCGCAGATCTCCGCCTTCACGCTCGGCAAGATGAAGGAGACGGCCGAGGCCTTCCTCGGGGCGCAGGTGACCCAGGCGGTCATCACGGTTCCCGCCTACTTCAACGACGCCCAGCGTCAGGCGACCAAGGACGCCGGCAAGATCGCCGGTCTCGAGGTGCTGCGCATCATCAACGAGCCGACGGCGGCCGCGCTCGCCTACGGCCTCGACAAGCGCAACACCGGCACCATCGCCGTCTACGACCTCGGCGGCGGCACCTTCGACGTGTCGATCCTGGAGATCGGCGACGGCGTGTTCGAGGTGAAGTCGACCAACGGCGACACCTTCCTCGGCGGTGAGGACTTCGACATGCGACTGGTCGGCTGGCTCGCCGACGAGTTCAAGAAGGAGACCGGCATCGACCTGCGCAACGACAAGCTCGCCCTTCAGCGTCTGAAGGAGGCGGCCGAGAAGGCCAAGATCGAGCTGTCGAGCGCGACCCAGACCGAGATCAACCTGCCGTTCATCACCATGGACGCGACCGGGCCGAAGCATCTCAACATGAAGCTGACCCGCGCCAAGTTCGAGGCGCTGGTCGACGATCTGATCCAGCGCACCGTCGAGCCGTGCAAGGCGGCGCTCAAGGACGCCGGCCTCACCGCCGGTCAGATCGACGAGGTGGTCCTGGTCGGCGGCATGACCCGCATGCCGAAGGTCCAGGAAGTGGTGAAGGCGTTCTTCGGGCGCGAGCCGCACAAGGGCGTGAACCCGGACGAGGTCGTCGCCATCGGCGCGGCGATCCAGGGCGGCGTGCTGCAGGGCGACGTCAAGGACGTGCTGCTGCTCGACGTCACGCCCCTCTCGCTCGGCATCGAGACGCTCGGCGGCGTGTTCACCCGTCTGATCGACCGCAACACCACCATCCCGACCAAGAAGTCCCAGGTCTTCTCTACGGCGGAGGACGGTCAGTCGGCGGTGACGATCAACGTGTTCCAGGGTGAACGCGAAATGGCCCAGGACAACAAGAGCCTCGGCCGTTTCGACCTTCAGGGCATCCCCCCGGCGCCGCGCGGCGTGCCGCAGATCGAGGTCACGTTCGACATCGACGCCAACGGCATCGTCCAGGTCTCGGCCAAGGACAAGGGCACCGGCAAGGAGCAGCAGATCCGCATCCAGGCCTCGGGTGGTCTCTCGGACGCCGACATCGAGAAGATGGTCAAGGACGCCGAGGCGCACGCGGCCGAGGACAAGAAGCGCAAGGAGCTGGTGGAGACCCGCAACCACGCCGAGGGTCTCGCCCATTCGGCCGAGAAGGCGCTCAAGGACTACGGCGACAAGGTCTCGGGCGCCGACAAGTCGGTGATCGAGGCGGCGATCGCCGAGACCCGCAAGGCGCTCGAGGGCGAGGACGTCGAGGCGATCAAGGCGGCGGCCAACAAGCTGGCCGAGGCGCAGATGAAGCTCGGCGAGGCGATGTACGCCGCCGGTCAGGCCGAGGGCGCGTCCGAGGGCGAGGCCAAGCCGCACCGCGAGGACGTGGTCGACGCCGACTTCGAGGAAGTCAAGGACGACAAGAAGCACTGAGCGGCTTCTTCTCCCGGTGAAGGCGGGCGACCCGGCGTGACGCGTCACGTCGGGTCGTGCCGTATCGACGACTTCGGCTCCCCTGCGGGCGAATGCGAACGGAACCGACATGGCCAAGCGCGACTACTACGAGGTTCTCGGCGTCTCCAAGAGCGCCGACGAGAAGGATCTGAAGAGCGCCTTCCGCAAGCTCGCCATGCAGTTCCATCCGGACCGCAATCCGGGCGACGCCGAGGCAGAGGCCAAGTTCAAGGAGATCAACGAGGCCTACGACGTCCTCAAGGACGGGCAGAAGCGCGCCGCCTACGACCGCTACGGCCATGCCGCGTTCGAGAACGGCGGCGGGGGGGGCGGCGGGTTCAACGGCGACTTCGCCCAGACCATGTCGGACATCTTCGAGAACTTCTTCGGCGACGTCGGCGGGCGGGGCGGACGCGGCCAGGGGCGCGAGCGCGGGGCGGACCTGCGCTACAACATGGATATCACGCTCGAGGAGGCCTTCACCGGCAAGCAGGTGGAGATCCGGGTGCCGACCACGGTCACCTGCGAGGCGTGCACCGGCACCGGCGCCAAGCCGGGCACCTCGGCTCAGAGCTGCCGCACCTGCGGCGGGCACGGGCGCGTGCGGGCGGTGCAGGGCTTCTTCACGATCGAGCGGACCTGCCCGACCTGCCAGGGGCGCGGTCAGGTGATCCCCGATCCCTGCAAGAAGTGCAACGGCACCGGCCATACCGCGACCGAGAAGACGCTGGCGGTGAACATCCCGGCGGGCATCGAGGACGGCAACCGCATTCGGCTGGCGGGCGAGGGCGAGGCGGGGGCGCGCGGCGGTCCGGCGGGCGATCTCTACATCTTCATTTCGCTGAAGCCGCACGCGTTCTTCCAGCGCGACGGGGCGGACGTGTTCTGTCGGGTGCCGATCTCGATGACCACGGCGGCGCTGGGCGGGCAGATCGAGGTGCCCACCCTCGAAGGCCAACCGGCCAAGGTCAAGGTTCCCGAGGGCACCCAGTCGGGCAAGCAGATCCATCTCAAGGGCAAGGGCATGCCGGTGATGCGCACGCGCGGTCACGGCGACATGTACATCCAGGTGATGGTGGAGACGCCGCGCAATCTGACCAAGCGCCAGCGCGAGCTGCTCGAGGAGTTCGAGAAGGGGTGTTCGGGCGAGACCCATCCGGAATCGACCGGCTTCTTCGCCAAGGTGAAGTCGTTCTTCGAGGACCTCGGGGGCTGACGCAGCGGTGCGACATCGTCGATCGCGGGGCGTTCGGTCTGGCGATCGGGGTGAAAACGGCTAGAATGCCGCCATGCAGATGAACGCCTGCACCAGAGGTGCCCTCCGAATTCTCGCAATCTGCGCGCGCGCCGCCGATGCGCCGGTGACCATGCCCGACATGGCGCCGACGCTGGCGATGAGCGAGGCGCTGGTCGTCAAGTCGTGCCATCGGCTGATGCGGGCGGGCTACATCGTCGGCGTGCGCGGGCGTGGCGGCGGCTACCGGTTGGCGCGACCGGCCGAAGAGATCACCCTGTTCGAGGTGGTCGAACTGTTCGAGGACGAGAACGAGCTGTTTCCGTGTCGGCTGAAGGCCGACGGCGACTGTCGGTTGGCGGCGGTGTGTCGGCTGCGCGGCATCTGCGCCGAGGCGTGGGCGGCGTTCTCGGAGGTGCTGAGTTCCACCACGATCGCCGATCTGGCGACGGCGGAAGCCCCGGCGGGGTGCGCGGCGCAGTGATCGGCCTCGAATCGGGAGGTCAGGCGACGTCGCGCAGGCCGAGGGCGCGCAGCAGCTCGTCGTCGTTGCCGACGATGTCGGCGATGGTGTGACGATCGAGCACGGCGAGGAAGGCGACGCGGGCGCGTTCGAAGGTCTCGGCGAGGAGACGATCGGCGGGGCTGTCGCCGAGCGAGGGGCCGGCATCGGCGAAGCCCTCCTCGGTGTGACGGACGATCTCGCCGATGGTGATGGTCTCGGCCGGACGGGCGAGGCGGAAGCCGCCGCCGCGGCCGCGCACGTTGTCGAGATAGCCCCACATGCCGAGATGATGCACGCATTTGACCAGGTGGGTGCGCGAGATGGCGTGGGCGTCGGCGACGTCCTGCACGCGCACCAGTGCCGGCGCGCGAATGGCGGCGAACATCAGGGTGCGCAGGGCGTAGTTGGTGTAGCTGGTCAGGCGCATCGGGCCGTCGATCGTGCTGGGAGAGCAGGGGCGAGACTACACCGCCCGGTTCGGACTTGCGAGTAGAGGCTGAACCGGATGCCGGGCGGGGCGTCAGCGCCGCCCGAGACCGCCCGACATCATGTCGCGATTGAGACGACCGCGGTCGACCTGTTCGCGGATTGCCGGTTCGCTCGCCTGACCGAAACGCGAGATCAGCTCCCCGTACACCGCGACGGCCTCCTCGCGCAGGCCGATCTTGCCGAGGGCGACGCCGCGATTGAGCAGCGATCGGGCGAGGATCTCGCGCAGGGGTGCCTCGAGGGCGGAGCCGAAGCGGATCTGCAGCGCGTCGTAGACGGCGATCTCGTCGCGGCGGCGGCCGAGGGCGCCGAGCGCGACGCCCTTGGCGAGCATGGCGGCGGCGGTGGGCTCGCGCAGCGCGGCGGCGGAGGTGCGGCCGATGCCGCCGAGGAACTGGTCGTAGATCGCCAGTTCGTCGTCGCGACGGCCGATGGCGCCGAGGGCGAGGCCCTTGTGGAGCATGGCACGAGCGACCTCGGCGCGTACACCGGTCTCGGTCGCGGCGGCGAAGCGGGCGATGATCCGGTCGTAGGCAGCGAGTTCCTCGTCGCGGCGGCCGAGGGCGGCGAGGGCGGCGGCGCGGGCGCCCGAGGCGCGGGCGACCTGTTCGCGCACGATCGGCGTCTCGTCGGGATCGAAGCCGGAGAGCATCTCGTCGCAGACGGCGAGGGCCTCGCCGAACCGTCCGGAGGCGGCGAGCACCAGGGCCTCGGCGACCAGGGCGCGGGCGACGATGCCGCGCAGAGCGGGGTCGGTCGAGCCGGC
>JBEOKB010000232.1:0-11929 GCA_040275425.1 Siculibacillus sp.
CGAGAAGGAGGGCGAGGGGGCGCCGGGCGCGGCGCGCGATCGGGCGAGCCATCGCGTCGACCCTCATGCCTCGGCGCCGGCCGTCTCGAAGGCGGCGAGCCGGGCGATCGCCGCGCCGACGGCGGCGGCCGGGCCGTCGGGATGGGTCCAGACGGCGTCGCGCAGCGCGACGAACTCGGCGCCGGTGGCGGCGGCGACGTCGATCGAGGCGAGGTCGGCGCCGGCCATCAGTACCACCGGCGGCTCGAACAGCGGCACCCACCATTCGGCGAGCTCGAGGGCGCGCGGGAGCGGCTCGGCCTGTTCGGGGCGATCGAGATCGCCGAAGAAGACGTAGTCGACCCGGGTCTCGCCCGCCTCCATGGCGTCGTGGCGGGTGCCGAGGCCGCCGCAGCCGACGATGCCGTTCGGATGGAAGCGCTCGAGGGCGTCGTCGAGGTCGGCCTTGCCGGTGTCGACGTGGACGCCGTCGGCCTTGGCGCGGCCGGCGGCGCGGGTGTCGTTGCGCACCATCACGGCGACGCCGTGGCCCTGAGCCAGTGGGGTGAGGATCTCGGCGATGGTCTGGCGGGTCATCGGCGACCCGGTCTGGACGTCGAGCACGAGCGAGGCGACGTCGCCGGCGGCGAGGGTCGCCTCCAGCACCGCCGGAAAGGTCGCGATGTCGAGGTCGCGCGGGGTGACGAGGCAGAGACGGGCCACGGGTGAATCCTCGGGGAGTGACGGGTGGGCGGGTTCGGCCCGATCAACAGCTTTCGCCGCGCCTTGTCAAATCGCGCGGGAATCCGGCGGCGATGTGGCGGGGGCCGAAACGGCGAGACGGCCCGAGCGGGGCTCGGGCCGTCTCCTGGTCGGTTCGGGCGCGCGGGGCGCCGGTCTCACGCCTCGCGCCGTCATTCGGCGCTCGGCTCACGCCTTGCGCAGGCACTCGACGCCCGGAAGGGCCTTGCCCTCGAGCCACTCGAGGAAGGCGCCACCGGCGGTGGAGATGTAGGTGAACTGCTCGGCCGCGCCGGCATGGTTCAGAGCCGCGACGGTGTCGCCGCCACCGGCGACCGCCGTGAGCAGGCCCTTCTCGGCGAGGGCACCTGCGGCGCGGGCGACCGCGTTGGTGGCCGCGTCGAAGGGCTCGATCTCGAAGGCGCCGAACGGGCCGTTCCAGACGAGCGTCTTGACCTTGGAGAGGAGATCGACCACGGCGGCGATCGAGGCGGGACCGGCGTCGAGCACCATCTCGTCGGCGGCGATGTCGCCGTTCTGCACGACGCGGTTGGCGGCGCCGGCCTTGAACTCGCGTGCCGCGACGCCGTCGATCGGCAGCACCACGGTGCAGCCGGCGGCGGCGGCCTTCTCGACGATCTCGCGCGCGGTCGGGGCGAGGTCGTGCTCGCACAGCGACTTGCCGACCTCGACTCCTCCAGCGGCCAGGAAGGTGTTGGCCATGCCGCCACCGATGATCAGGTAGTCGACCTTCTTGACCAGATTGCCGAGCAGCTCGAGCTTGGAGGACACCTTGGCGCCGCCGACGACGGCCGCGACCGGGCGGACCGGGGCTTCGAGCGCCTTGGTCAGGGCGTCGAGCTCGGCCTGCATGCAGCGACCGGCGTAGGCGGGCAGCCGATGGGCGAGGCCCTCGGTGGTGGCGTGGGCGCGATGGGCGGTGGCGAAGGCGTCGTTGACGAAGAGGTCGCCGAGGGCGGCGAGGGCGTCGACGTGCTCGGCGACGTTCTTCTCCTCACCCTTGTAGAAGCGGGTGTTCTCGAGCAGGAGGACGTCGCCCTCCTTCATCTCGGCGATGGCGGCGGCCGCGACCGGGCCGATGCTGTCGGCGGCGAAGGCCACCGGCAGGCCGAGGCGCGAGGCGAGCGGGGCGACCACCTGCTCCAGCGAATACTTCTTCTCCGGGCCGTCCTTGGGGCGGCCGAAGTGGGCGAGCAGGATCACCTTGCCGCCCTTGTTGGAGATCTCGGTGATGGTGGGCAGCACGGCACGGATGCGGGTGTCGTCGGTGACGCGGCCGTCTTCCATCGGAACGTTGAGATCGACGCGGACGAGGCAACGCTTGCCCTTCACATCGGCATCGTCGAGGGTCTTGAAGGCGCTCATTTTCGTTTCTCCCTGAGACGTCGGACGAGAAAAAAAGGGCCGGTCGAAACCGGCCCCTTCGTTTCGATCCGTGGGATCAGATCAGCTTGCCCATCGCGACCGCAGTGTCGGACATGCGGTTGGAGAAGCCCCACTCGTTGTCGTACCAGGACAGGACCGACACGAAGGTGCCGTCCATGACCTTGGTCTGGTCGGTGTGGAAGATCGACGAGTGCGGATCGTGGTTGAAGTCCGACGAGACGTTCTTGTCGTCGGTGTAGCCGAGCACGCCCTTCAGAGCGCCGTTCGAGGCGGCGCGGATGGCGTCGTTGATCTCGGCGACGGTGGTGGCGCGCTTGGCGATGAACTTCAGGTCGACGACCGAGACGTTCGGGGTCGGCACGCGCACGGCGAAGCCGTCGAGCTTGCCCTTGAGCTCCGGCAGGACCAGACCCACGGCCTTGGCGGCGCCGGTCGAGGTCGGGATCATGCTGAGGGCCGCCGCGCGAGCGCGGTAGAGGTCCTTGTGCATGGTGTCGAGCGTCGGCTGGTCACCGGTGTAGGAGTGGATGGTGGTCATCATGCCCTTCTCGATGCCGATGGCCTCGTTGATGACCTTGGCGAAGGGGGCGAGACAGTTGGTGGTGCACGAGGCGTTCGACACGACCAGGTGATCCTTGGTCAGCTTGTCGTGGTTGACGCCGTAGACCACGGTCAGGTCGGCGTTCTCGCCGGGGGCCGAGATCAGGACGCGCTTGGCGCCGGCGGTCAGAAGCGCGGCGGCCTTGTCGCGAGCGGTGAACAGGCCGGTGCACTCCATCGCGATGTCGACGCCGATCTCGGCGTAGGGCAGGGCGGCGGGATCGCGCACCGCGGTGACCTTGATCGGGCCGCGGCCGACGTCGATGGTGTCGCCCTTGACGGTGACGACGCCGGGGAAGCGGCCGTGGACGCTGTCGTAGCGCACGAGGTGGGCGTTGGTCTCCACCGGGCCGAGGTCGTTGATCGCCACGACCTCGATGTCGGTGCGACCGGACTCGACGATGGCGCGCAGAACGTTGCGACCGATACGACCGAACCCGTTGATGGCAACACGAACCGCCATGGATCTTCTCCTCTCGATTGGACCGCTCGATGGATCGGCCTCGCCGATCGCGCGGGGATCTCGGGAGACCTCGTCGGGCGCGCGCGAGCGCCGGTCCCGGAGGGAGGTCTCCGATTGTTGCGTGGAGCAGGAACGCCGAGGCGCCTTCTCCGATGGTGCTCCTCCCGATCGCCGCACCCGAGCCCGAAGGGGCGGTCGCGCGTGGGGGAATTTCGACGCTTCCGACGACTCTCTTCGGAAAATCGGCCGACCCGCCGAAAAAGCTACCGAGAACCCGGACGCGGCACTGATAGCAGGGCGGCGGGGGGTGTCAATCCGGCGTAGCCCTGCCTCCGAAAGAGGGAGACGGGCGGGGTGCGGTGCAGCACGAATCCGCGCCGCCCGTCCGACGAAAGGCGGAGACCACGGGGGACGAGGGCGGCGGTTCGGGCGTGCGGGGTCGGGTGATCGCCTGCGACCTTCCGCCGAAAGGACGTAGGGGCAGGGTGTTGTACACGACCATCGTCGAGGTGGGTCGGTTCATCGGGGGGGAACGAAACGGGCGGCATTGACCCGACGTTTGCGCGAAGCCTAAATTCGAAAGACGCGTGCTCCGTTCGCGAGTCGGAGGTGAGGCGCGAGAATTCCCGCATCGGTTCGTCGCGATTCCCGCGTCGAAGTGCCGCGATCGTTTCGGCGGTGCCAACACCGACGAAGCGTGGAGGCGACCGACGCGAGACCCCGTTCGATCGGCGGGGCGCGACGGGAACGAGACGCGAAGGCGGACCACGGGGGGTCCAGATGGTGCAGGCACCCGCCGTCGAGGCGGCGCTCGGACGGCTGGCGGCGGCGATGGAGACGCTCGAAGCGGCGGTGGAACGCCGGTTCGAAGCCGATCGGTCGACGGCGACGCTCGAAGACGAGATCGCCCGCCTCGGCGAGGATCGCTCGCGTCTGGCCCAGGATCTCGACGGCGAGAAGGCGCGAGCGGTTCTGCTCGAGGACACCAATCGGGAGGTGTCGCGGCGGCTGGTCGCGGCGATGGAGTCGATTCGTTCGGTTCTGGACGCGCACGGTGGGTGAGGGCGGCGAGGCGATGGCCCAGGTGAACGTGACCATCAACGGCCGAGTCTACCGCATGGCCTGCGAGGACGGTCAGGAGGGGCATCTCCAGGGCCTGGCGCAGCGTCTCGACGACATCATTCATCAGCTGCGCGGCTCGTTCGGCGAGATCGGCGATCAACGCCTGACGGTGATGGCGGCGGTGACGGTGATGGACGACGTCGCCGAGCTGCAGCGGCGCGTGAAGGTGCTCGAGGCGGAGAACCGGTCGCTGCGCGAGACGCGCGCCGCCGTGATCGAGCGGCGCGACGAGGTCGAAATCGAGATCGCCCGGCGCATCGACGAGGTGGCGCGGCGGCTCGAGGGCGTGGCCGAGGTGCTGGTTCGGAAGCGCCCGGAGGGGTGAACGGTCCCGCGCGGCGCCGGAGCGGCGCGAGCGCCGATCATTCGTCGTCGAGCATCAGGCCGAGCTGTTCGGGGCGACCGGCGGGGACGGCGAGACCCATGTGGCGGAAGGCGCCCTGGGTGAGGACGCGCCCGCGCGGGGTGCGCTGCACGAAGCCCTGCTGGATCAGATAGGGCTCGACGATCTCCTCGATGGCGTCGCGCGGCTCGGACAGGGCGGCGGCGATGGTCTCGATGCCGACCGGGCCGCCGCCGAAGGACAGGGCGATGACGTCGAGATAGCGGCGGTCGAGCTGGTCGAGACCGGCCTCGTCGACCTCGAGGCGGCGCAGCGCGCGGTCGGCGATGTCGCGATCGATCGCCGCCTTGCCGCCGACGACGGCGAAGTCGCGCACACGGCGCAGCAGGCGGCCGGCGATGCGGGGCGTGCCGCGCGAGCGGCGGGCGATCTCGGTCGCGCCCTCCTCGGTGATGGCGAGCCCCATCAGGCGGGCGCCGCGCTTCACGATGAACTCGAGCTCGGCGACGGTGTAGAAATTCAGGCGGATCGGGATGCCGAAGCGGTCGCGCAGCGGCGTGGTCAAGAGGCCGAGGCGGGTGGTGGCGGCGACCAGGGTGAAGCGGGCGAGATCGATCTTGACCGAGCGGGCGGCCGGGCCCTCGCCGATGATCAGGTCGAGCTGGTAGTCCTCCATCGCCGGATAGAGGATCTCCTCGACCGCCGGGTTGAGGCGGTGGATCTCGTCGATGAAGAGGACGTCGCGCTCCTCGAGGTTGGTCAGGAGCGCGGCGAGGTCGCCGGCCTTGGCGATGACCGGGCCGGAGGTGGAGCGGAAGTTCACGCCGAGTTCGCGGCTGACGATCTGGGCGAGCGTGGTCTTGCCGAGGCCGGGCGGGCCGACGAAGAGGACGTGATCGAGCGCCTCGCGGCGGGTCTTGGCCGCCTCGATGAACACCGCGAGGTTCTCGCGCGCCGCCTGCTGGCCGACGAAGTCGCCGAGCGCCTGGGGGCGCAGAGAGGCGTCGAGATCCTCCTCGCGCTTCTCTCCCGAGACGAGACGTTTGGGTGCCACCATCGAATCGCGCTTCCGTCGAAATCGGTTCTCGTGCGATCCCTAGCACGTCCCTCCATGAGGACGAAGCGAGAACAACGGTTCCATGTCCCGCGCCGCCCGCCTGCTCGATCTGGTTCAGATCCTGCGCCGTCATCGCCGCCCCGTCGCCGGGGCGGTGCTGGCGGCCGAACTCGGGGTGTCGCTGCGCACGCTCTATCGCGACGTGGCCACGTTGCAAGGGCAGGGCGCGCCGATCGAGGGCGAGGCGGGGGTCGGCTACGTGCTGCGGTCGGGCTGGGTGATGCCGCCGCTGATGTTCGAGGAGGAGGAGATCGAGGCGCTGGTGCTCGGCGCGCGCTGGGTGGCGGAGCACGGCGACACGCGGCTGGCGGCGGCGGCGCGCGAGGCGCTGGCGCGGATCGCGGCGGTTTTGCCGGAGACGCTGGAGGCGCGGCTCGACGGCTCGGGGTTGCTGATCGGGCCCGGGGCGGCGCGGCCGGAGGAGCGGGTGTCGCTCGCGCTGCTGCGCGAGGCGCTGCGCGAGGAACGGCGTCTGGCCATCGCCTATCGCGACGCCGCCGAGCGGGCGAGCGAGCGGGTGATCTGGCCGGTGGCGCTGGGGTTCTTCGAGCGGGTGCGCGTGCTGGTGGCGTGGTGCGAGCTGCGCGCGGGGTTCCGCCATTTCCGGGTCGATCGGATGATCGAGGCGCGGATGCTCGACGGGCGGATGCCGAAGCGGCGGCGGGTGCTGCTCGCCGAATGGCGGCGGGCGGAGGGGATCGCGGGCGGCGGGTGAGGCTCGCGACGACTGCTGACGAAGATCGTCAGCAGGGGGCGCGCAGGGTGGTGTCGTTCCAGAGGAGAACGACATGACCACGATCGATGCATCCGCGAAGTCCCCCACGCCCGGCGATGCCGGGTTTCTCATTCTCTACGTCGCCGATCCGCGCGCCTCGGCGGCGTTCTGGTCGCGGCTCACCGGACGGCCGGTGCTCGAAGAGGCCGACACCTTCGCCATGCTGGGCCTGCGCGAGGGGGTGATGCTCGGGCTGTGGCGGCGCGAGGGGGTGGTGCCGGCGGCGAGCGCGAGCGGAGGCGGGATGGAGATCTGTTGGCCGGTCGGGTCGGCCGAGGTGGTCGACGCTACCCACGCGCGCTGGGCGGCGATGGGCCTGACGATCCTGCAGTCCCCGTGCGAGATGGACTTCGGCCGCACCTTCACCGCCGCCGATCCTGACGGGCATCGGCTCAGGGTGTTCTGCCCGGCGGGGTGAGCGAAGGGAGGGCCGAGGGCGACGGCCCCGCGGTCACTTGGCCAGTTCCCTCAGGCCGAGGCGGATCAGCCGCTCGGTGGTGGCGTCCTCGCCCGCCTCGCGGGCGGCGGCGGCCACCGCCGCGCTCGCCTGGAGCTGCGGATAACCGAGGTTGACCAGGGCGGAGACGGCGTCGGCGAGGGGCTTCGGAGCCGACTTCTCGGCGATGCCGCCGGAGAGGGCGACCAGCGCCGGGTCGACGGAGGCGAAGCCGGGGGTCTTGTCCTTCAGCTCCTGGGCGATGCGCTCGGCGAGCTTCTTGCCGACGCCCGGCGCGCGGCAGAGCGCGGTCACGTCCTTCAGGGCGATGGCGGAGGCGAGTTCGGCCGGGCGGAGCGCGGAGAGGAGGGCGAGCGCCACCTTGGCGCCGACGCCCTGGACGGTGGTGAGGATGCGGAACCATTCGCGCTCGTCGGTGTCGGCGAAGCCGTAGAGGCGGATCATGTCCTCGCGCACGATGGTCTCGATCGACAGCACCGCCGCCTCGCCGATGCTCGGCAGATGCTGGAGGGTGCGGGTCGAGCAGTGGCAGACGTAGCCGACGCCGTGGACGTCGACGACCACGAAGTCGTCGCCGTATTCGTCGATCACGCCCTTCAACTTGCCGATCATCGGGCTCTCCTCAGGCGGTGCGCATCGCGCGGGCGAGCGAGACGCGGTGGTGCGAATGGCAGATGGCGACGGCGAGCGCGTCGGCGGCGTCGGCGCCCTTCCACACCGCCTTGGGCAGCAGGATCTTCACCATGTGCTGGATCTGCTCCTTCTCGGCGTGGCCGGCGCCGACGACCGCCTTCTTCACCGCGTTGGGCGCGTATTCGGCGACCGAGAGCCCGGCGAGGGCGGGCACCAGCAGGGCGATGCCGCGGGCCTGACCGAGCTTCAGCGTGGCGGTCGGATTGGTGTTGACGAAGGTGTGCTCCACCGCGGCCTCGTCGGGGCCGTGCTCGGAGATCACCGCGCTCAGGCCGTGGTGCAGCTCGACCAGACGGGGGGCGAGCTCGTCGCCGCCGGTCGAGGTGACGGTGCCGCAGGCGACGAAGGACAGGCGGTTGCCGGCCACGTCGACGATGCCCCAGCCGGTGCGCTGGAGGCCGGGATCGATGCCGATGATTCGAACGGTCGAGGTCATGGCCGCGAGGCTAGCATGTTCTTGGTTCGTTTCGGAAGGGGGCGAACGCAAAACGGGCGCCGGATCGCTCCGACGCCCGCTGAAATCGTCCGTCGTGGCGGTGCTCGCTCACATCGCGGCGAGCTTGGCCATCACTTCGTCGGAGATGTCGAAGTTGGTGTAGACGTTCTGGACGTCGTCGTCGTCCTCGAGCACGCCGATCATCTTCATCAGCGAGGTCGCCTTCTCCTCGTCGACCGGAACGGTGTTCTGGGGACGCCAGTTGGGCTTGATCGACTGGGCGGCGCCGAGCGCGGCCTCGAGCGCCTTGGAGACTTCGCTCATCCCTTCGAAGGTGGTCAGGATGGTGTGGGTCTCGTCGTCGGAGACGACGTCGTCGGCACCGGCCTCGATGGCGGCCTCCAGCACGGCGTCGGTCGAGCCGGCGGCGAGCGGATAGACGATCTCGCCGACGCGATCGAAGGAGAAGGAGACCGAATTGGTCTCGCCCAGCGCGCCGCCGTACTTGGTGAAGGCGGCGCGGACGTTGGCGCCGGTGCGGTTGCGGTTGTCGGTCAGGGTCTCGACGATGACGGCGGTGCCGCCGGGGCCGTAGCCCTCGTAGCGGACCATCTCGTAGGTCTCGGCGTCGGAGCCGGAGGCCTTCTTGATGGCGCGCTCGATGTTGTCCTTGGGCATGTTCTCGGCGCGGGCGTTGAGGATCGCCAGACGCAGCTTGGCGTTCATGCCCGGATCGCCGCCGCCGTCCTTGGCCGCCACGGTGATTTCGCGGGCGAGCTTGGAGAAGAGCTTGGAGCGGACTTTGTCCTGCTTGCCCTTCCGATGCATGATGTTCTTGAACTGTGAATGTCCGGCCATGATCGTCTTCTCTCGGTCGGTCCGACGCGTCCCAGCGCGCGGGGCTCGACCCGGCGGGAACGCGCTCTGGTGATCGGTCGGCGGCGAGGGAGCGGCGCGCGGGCGCGCGGCCCCTCGGCCCGAAGACGGCAGCTTATAGGCGTCTCGGCGCGCGAAATCCAGGGTGGGCGCGGCGCGAGCGCTCCGACGCGCCCGGAAGCCGTCGGGCGGGGCGATCCTTCGAGGGTGCTACGGAAAATTAACCCTAGGGCAACTCATTTCTGGGATGAAGAAGGCCGACGCCGATCGTTCGGCGTGACCGCAACCAATACGAGAGAAGCCTCGCCCGTCGAGGCCGGAGGATGACGAGCATGCTCGGATTGTTCGCCCGCAAGCCGCAGGCCACCACCACCGTCGAGCGCGAGGAGACCGGCATTTCCGCCGCGCTGCTCGGTTCCATGCTCGACCAGATGCCGGTCAACGTCCTGCTCGCCGATCCGCAGACCGGCGTCATCACCTACGCCAACCGCACCTCGATCGACACGCTCCAGACCATTCGTCACGAATTGCCGGCGGGCGTCGATCCGGAGGCGCTGGTCGGGCGGTCGATCGACGTGTTTCACGGCAATCCGTCGCATCAGCGCCGCATCATCGCCGATCCGAAGAACCTGCCCTGGCACGCCAAGATCAAGCTGGGCAAGGAGGTGCTCGACCTGCGCGCCTCGGCGATCTACGGAGCGAACCGGACCTACGTCGGCGCGATGGTGACGTGGTCGGTGGTGACGAGCCTCTCCAACGCGATCGACATCTTCGAGACCCGCGTCGGCACGGCGATCGAGACCGTGGCGGCGGCGGTGGGGTCGCTCACGGGACACGCCGACGGCATGGCGCGGATGGCGGGGTCGACCGCCGGACAGGCGACGCGGTCGGCGGAAGAGGCGGGCGTGGCCACCGCCAACGTCGAGAGCGTGGCGGCGGCGGTGCACGAGCTCGACGGCTCGATCGCCGAGATCTCGCGTCAGGCGTCGATTTCGGCCGACGTGGCGCGCGGCGGCGTGGTGCACGCCGGGGTGGCGCGCGACAAGGTGCAGCGTCTGACCGAGGCGTCGGAGAAGATCGGCCACGTGGTCGGGCTCATTCAGGACATCGCCGCGCAGACCAATCTGTTGGCGCTCAACGCCACCATCGAGGCGGCGCGCGCGGGCGAGGCGGGGCGCGGCTTCGCGGTGGTGGCGGCGGAGGTGAAGAACCTCGCCGGGCAGACCACCAAGGCGACCGAGGAGATCACCGGGCAGATCCAGACCATCCAGTCGGCCACCCGCGAGGCGGTGGAGAGCATGGCGGAGATCTCCGGCACGATCGACCGGATGAACGAAGTGGCGAGCGGCATCTCGGCCGCGGTCGAGGAACAGTCGGCGACGACCGCCGAGATCTCGCGCGCCGTCGCCGAAGCGGCGTCGGGCACCCGCGCGGTGGCGAGCACCATGGGCAGCCTGGAGCGCGAAGCGGAGGAGACCGGCGCCTCGGCGCGGGCCGTCACCGCGGCGGTGAAGTCGGCCGGCGGCGAGGCGGAGGTGATGCGCGCGGAGATGCAGCGTTTCCTCGGGGTGATCAAGACCGTCTGAGGACGGGCTTCGCGAAGACACGGCGGCCGTCGTCCCGGAAGGGG
Source organism: Siculibacillus sp. (assembly GCA_040275425.1). Lineage (GTDB taxonomy): Bacteria > Pseudomonadota > Alphaproteobacteria > Rhizobiales > Ancalomicrobiaceae > Pinisolibacter. The sequence continues at coordinate 10,640 of JBEOKB010000232.1, forward strand.
CGGCGGCCGTTTCGCGTGGTCGGCTCAGAGTGCGGGAAGCGCCTGGGCGAGGAGGCCGCCGAGGCGGATCGGCTCGACGCGCTTCGCCAGACCGGTGGCGTCGTCGGTCTCCACCACCACGCCGCAGATCGTCGCCTCGCCGTTCGCCGGCTCGAAGCGGGCGCGGCCGATCTTGGTGACGAAGCGATTGATCGGTTCGTCCTTCTCCATGCCGATGACGCTGTCGTAGTCGCCGCACATGCCGAGATCGGACTGGAAGGCGGTGCCGCCGGACAGGATGCGGTGGTCGGCGGTGGGCACGTGAGTGTGGGTGCCGACGACGAGGCTGACGCGGCCGTCGAGCATGTGGGCCATGGCCTGCTTCTCGGAGGTGGCCTCGGCGTGGACGTCGACGAGGATCGCGTCGGCCTGTTCGGCGAGCGGGCAGGCGGCGATCTCGCGCTCGACCACGGCGAAGGGGTCGTCGAGCGGGTCCATGTAGATGCGGCCCATCACCGAGACGACGAGGACGCGGGCGCCGTTGCGGGCGACGTAGAGGTTGGCGCCCTTGCCCGGCGTGCCCTTGGGGTAGTTGGCCGGGCGCAGCAGGCGGGGCTGGCGCTCGATGAAGACGAGGGCCTCGCGCTGATCCCAGGAGTGGTTGCCGAGGGTGACGGCGTCGGCGCCGGCGTCGATCAGGTCGCGGGCGATCTCCTCGGTGATGCCGAAGCCGCCGGCGGCGTTCTCGCCGTTGACCGCGACGAAGTCGAGGCGAAGGCTCTCGACCAGATCGGGCAGGCGATCGACCACGGCCTTGCGGCCGGCGCGGCCGACGACGTCGCCGAGGAACATCAGTCTCATGGTCGGGTCACTCCATCGGTTCCGGCGGGCGGGGCGGTCGGGGCACCAGCGGCCCGGCTTCGGTGAGTACGAGATCGAGGCGGCGGTCGTGCGGCTCGGCCGGCACGGCCTCGACGCGCTGGCAGGCGAAGGCGAGGCCGATCTTGACGACCGGCCGGTCGCGTTCGAGTCGGGCGAGGGCGCGGTCGTAGTGGCCCTTGCCGTAGCCGATGCGTTCGCCGCGATCGTCGAAGGCGGCGAGCGGCATCAGCAGGACGTCGGGATCGAGGCGCTCGGCCTCGGCCGGGGGCACGGACAGGCCGAACGCGGCGGGCTCGAGCGGGGCGCCGAGGCTCCAGGCGCGGAAGGACAGCGTCTCGCCGTCGGCCTCGACCGCGGGCAGGCACAGCCGGGCGCCGCGCGCCTCGAGGCGGGCCATCAGCGGACGCGGGTCGATCTCGGAGCGAATGG
>JBEOKB010000233.1:0-1683 GCA_040275425.1 Siculibacillus sp.
GCATGGCCGTCGATTCCAGCGAGACCGCGAGGCCCTGGATGACGTTGGTGCCGTGGCCGGTGACCGAGGCCTGAGCGATCGAGACGACCGGGCGCTTGCCGGTGGCGGTGTAGTACTCGGTGATCCACACGATCAGGCCGGTGACGACCAGACCGATGACGCCGGCGAAGAACAGGTTGGTACCCATGATCTTCTGACCGTCGACGACGCCGACCTCACCCCAACCGACGGACATCGTGTTGGCGATGGCCAGGCCGCCGATCGACAGCACGCCCGAGACGATCACGCCCTTGTAGAGCGCGCCCATGATCGAGTTGTTGGAGCCGAGCTTGACGAAGAAGGTGCCGATGATCGAGGTCACGATCGACGTGGCGCAGATCAGCAGCGGATAGAGCATCGTCGCGGCGAGCGTGGGCGCCGTGGCGAAGAAGATGGCGGCGAGAACCATGGTGGCGACGACGGTCACCGCATAGGTCTCGAACAGGTCGGCGGCCATGCCGGCGCAGTCGCCGACGTTGTCGCCGACGTTGTCGGCGATGGTGGCCGGGTTGCGCGGATCGTCCTCGGGGATACCGGCCTCGACCTTGCCGACGAGGTCGGCGCCGACGTCGGCGCCCTTGGTGAAGATGCCGCCGCCGAGACGGGCGAAGATGGAGATCAGCGAAGCGCCGAAGCCCATGGCGACGAGCGAGTCGATGACGACGCGATCGTTCGGGGCGTGGTGCATCGGGCCGACCAGGACCGCGTAGTAGACCGCGACGCCGAGAAGGGCGAGGCCGGCGACCAGCATGCCGGTGACCGCGCCCGCCTTGAAGGCGATGTCGAGACCGGCGGCCAGCGACACCGTCGACGCCTGAGCGGTGCGGACGTTGGCGCGCACCGAGACGTTCATGCCGATGAAGCCGGCGAGGCCGGAGAGCACCGCGCCGATCAGGAAGCCGATGGCCACCTTCACGCCGAGCAGCGCGCCGAGCGCGAACAGGATGACCACGCCGACGATGCCGATGGTGGTGTACTGCCGCTTCAGATAGGCCTGCGCGCCTTCGGCGACGGCCCCGGCGATCTCCTGCATGCGGGCGGAGCCCGCATCGGAGGCCATCACGGACCGGATCGCCCATACGCCATAGGCGATCGAGACCAGGCCACAGAGAATTACGACGAGTATGGACATGACGCCTCCCGTGCATGTCGCCGCACCCGACTACGATCTTCTCGCCGTCTGTCGGATGCCGCTGTGCGGGCTCAATGGGTTTGATCGGGAAGACTCGCCCTGGAAGTCTCCCGTTCGATGGGCGCCCCAGCCTAGCGACGGCCCCCGTGCCGTCAAGGAGAACCAGCCCGCGAATCCATCGGGAAAAACGCGTGCGGTTTCAGAAATTTCGCGGAGAAATGCCGTTGCGTGAGGCAGGAAGCGGAACTCCTGCCGAAACTGTCAGAAATGCCGAAATCCCTCGCCGTGGAGCACGACGACCGTGGCATCGGGGCGATGGGCGCGGACGCGTCCCTCCCCGCTCGAGAAGGCCCCGACCCGCGTGACGGCGACGCGCGCGCGCGCGGCGGCGGCGGCGAAGGCGGTGGCCTCGGCGGGGGCGATCACGGCGAGGATCTCGTAGTCGTCGCCACCGCCGAGCACCTCGCCGAGACGCCCCGGCTCGGCCGCGACCACCGCACGGGCGGCGGGCG
>JBEOKB010000234.1:0-4298 GCA_040275425.1 Siculibacillus sp.
TTGCCGACGAACTCGAGCCCCTTCGGCCCCATCGGGATCTGCCCCGACACGAACACCAGATTGCCCGTGCGCACGAACGGCACGTAGTTGGCGGCCGGCGCGGCCGGGGTGGGCAGTTCGATGCCGAGATTCTGCAGGCGTGTGGCGATCGTGCTCATCTGGCGCTCTCCTCGAGGGGGAAATGGTTCGCCTCTTCATGTCGGAATTCGTGCCCGCCCGCAATCGCCCGCCTCGCCCTCGCCGTGATCGCTCGATTGTAGTAGGCGATGAACCCTCCGCAGGGAGGCCCCGTCCGGGGATCTCGGCTCGAAAGCCCGCCTTCGCGCCGCCCGTCCGAACCCGAGGTCGAACGCATGATCGTCGCGCGCCGTCTCCTTCTCGCTCCCGCCCTTCTCGTCGGCCTCGCCGCGGCCGCTCCCGTCCGCTCCGCCGACGACCCGCGCGCCGGCTTCGTCGCCCACCGCGCCGTCTATGAGATGAGCCTCGACCAGACGACCGAACGCGCCGAGATCGCCTCGGTCTCCGGCCGCCTCGTCTACGAGTTCACCGGCTCCACCTGCGACGGCTTCGACACCCGCCTGCGCCTGGTCACGCGCATGGGCGGGCGCGAGGGCGAATCCCGTCTGGTCGACCGCCGCAGTTCCTCCCACGAGGACGGCGCCGGCACCTCGTTCGACTTCCTCACCGAGAGCTTCGTCGACGGCAGGCGCACCGAGAACGCCAAGGGCAGCGCCCGCCGCGACGGCGACGCCGTGCGCCTGCGCCTCGATCGCCCCGCCCCGAAGTCGGTCGATCTGCCCGGCCGCCTGCGCTTCCCGACCGAACACATGGCCGAGATCGTCGCCGCCGCCCGTGCCGGTCGCACCATTCTCGACATCGACTTCTTCGAGGGCGCCGACGACGGCGAGAAGGTCTGGCGCACCACCGTGGTGATCGGCGCCGAACAGACCGGCCCCGACGACACCGCCGAGGAGCCCGCCGCCGTCTCCGATCTGCTGAAGGGCCACCGCCGCTGGCCGGTCACCGTGTCCTTCTTCGATCCCGCGAAGCCGGCCGAAGGCGAGGAGGTGCCCGACCAGCTGCTCGGCTTCGTGCTCTACGACAACGCCGTCAGCCGCCGCCTGCGCTTCGACTACGGCTCCTTCTCCGCCAAGGGCACGCTGTCGTCGCTGGAGCCCTTGCCCGCCGCCCCCTGTCGCTGAGCCGCCGCCCCGCCGCCCGTTTCGGCCCGCGGCCGCGGCCGGAACACCAGCCCCGGCTCGACCACGTCGGCTCCGAACCGGCGGCGCAGATCGTCGATCGCCGCCTCCGCCTTCGCCCGCTTGCCCGCCGCCTCGTCGACGAGGTCGGGCGGGTCGCAGAAGTCGAGCGGCGCCAGATCCGCCACCCCGATGCCGATCAGTCGAAACCGCCGCCCGTCGCACTCCCTGCGCAGGAGATCGCAGCCGGTGCGGAAGATCCGGTCCGCCAGCGCGGTCGGATCGGCCAGCCGCCGATTGCGGCTGATCGACTTGAAGTCCGGCGTCTTGAGTTTGAGCTGCACGGTGAAGCCGCCGATCTCGTGCGCCTTCAGCCGCCCCGACACCTTGGTCGAGAGCCCGTGCAGGATCTTCTCCAGCGCCCGCAAGTCGCCGACGTCGGTGTCCAGGGTGATCTCGTTGGAGATCGACTTGATCTCCTCGCTCGGATCGACCCGGCGCCGGTCGACGCCGTTCGCCAGCTCCTTCAGTCGCCGCCCGAGCACGCCGAATCTGCGGATCAGCCGCGCCTCGTCGACGCCCCGGAGATCGGCGATGGTGCGGATGCCCTCCGCGTGCAGCGCCTCCTCGGTCGCCTTGCCCACGCCCCAGATGGTCGTGACCGGGCGCGGCGCCAGAAACGTCGCCGTCTCCGCCCGCCCGATCACCGAGAACCCGCGCGGCTTGTCGAGATCGGAGGCGATCTTGGCGAGGAACTTGTTGTGGGAGAGCCCGACCGACACGGTGATGCCGACCTCGCGCTCGACCCGGAGCGCGAACCGCGCCAGCGTCAGCGCCGCCGACCCGTGGTGGAGCAGTTCGGTGCCGGAGAGATCGAGGAACGCCTCGTCGATCGACAGCGGCTCCACCAGCGGCGTGAGTTCGCCCATCAGCGTGCGGATCTCGCGCCCGACCCGGGTGTACTTCTCCATGTCGGGTCGGATCACCACCGCGTCCGGACAGCGCTCCAGCGCCTGCCACATCGGCATCGCCGACTTCACGCCGTGTATGCGGGCTACATAGCAACAGGTCGACACCACCCCCCGCTTTCCGCCGCCGATGATCACGGCGCGGTCGCGGATCGAGGGATCGTCGCGCTTTTCCACCGCCGCGTAGAAGGCGTCGCAGTCGACGTGGGCGATCGAGAGCTCGGCGAGTTCCGGATGGGCGAGCAGCCGCGGACTGCCGCACTTCGGGCAGCGCGTCGCCCCTGGACGCGCGGGCGAGAAACAGTCGCGGCAGAACGCCCGGGGCCTGGGCACCGGGGCGGGGGAGGGGGGCTCGGCCGTCGGATCGCTCATGGGCTCCGTGCCTTGCGAACAAGCCGCGCGCGGGGGAACCGCGAGCCTAGCGCCGGGTGTCCTCGCCGTCGAGATCGGCGGTGATCCGCGCCACCACCTCTCCCCAGTCGCGGGTCTTGAGCCGCGTTCCCGCGACGTCGGGCACCATGTGGAAGAAGCGCGCGTCGTCGACGAAGTGGACGAGCCGCACGTCGGCGAGGTGATCGCGCGCCGAGACGAGGTTGGTCGGCCCGTCGTCGACGAACCACATCGGCACCGCCCGCCCGCACCGCTCCACCGCGCGCGCCGCAAGCCGCGCCAGCGCCGGACCCTTCGGTCCCTCGTTGGAGATCAGCGGCGCGCCGACGCCGAGTTCCGCCAGCCGCGCCGACCGGAGCGGCGCATGGACGTGTGGGATGTTGGTGAGGATCACCACGTCGGCCGACGCCTCCAGCCGCGAGAGCGCCTCGACCGCCCCCTCGACCGGCTCCTGCCGCCCGGCCTCGGCGGCGAAGAAGGCGTCGATCAGGGCATGAACGTCCGCCGCCGGGATCGGTTGGCGCGAGCCCGCCCGCATCACGTTGCCGGTGATGGCGTAGGAGATCGGGGCGAGCCGCAACCCGCGCGCCTCGAGAAAACGCTCGAACGGCGCGACGAAACGCAGCACCACCTCGTCGACGTCGACCACCACCAGCGCCCGCCCGCTCGGCTCGAACGCCTCGATCGCCGCCGCCGTCTCGCGCGACGGGCTCAACTCCATCCCTCCGAGGTCGGATCGAGCGCATGGCGGGCCGCCATGATCGTGGTCGGCCGCAGCCGCTCGCGCTCGACGAACACGAGCAGCAGCGACTCGTCGCCCATCAGGTATTCGAGTACCGCGAGCAGGAATCCGGGCTCCCCCGCCGCCGCCCTCAGCGTCTCCGGGCCGAGACCGGTCGCGCTCAGGAACCGCCCGAGCGCCTCCGGTTCCTCCGCCAGGAACGAAAGCCCTGCCACGGCAATCGTTTCGGCTCTGTCCCTCGTCATGCGGTCACGATTGGGAAACCCTGTCGGAGATCTCATGAGTGGCCTTTTTCCCATTCCGTAAGGATTGAATGGTAGCGTGCTTCTTACGAAAAAGCATGGATGTGACGTAAGGCGATGGCAACCGACCGAGAGTGATCGGTCCGGGGAGCGAGAGATGGCGAAGACGGTCCTCATCGTGGAGGACAACGAGCTCAACATGAAGCTCTTCCACGATCTTCTGGAGGCGCACGGGTTCCAGACGCTTCAGAGCCGCAACGGCTTCGATGCGATGGAGATCGCGCGCGCCCAGCGCCCCGATCTGATCCTGATGGACATTCAGTTGCCCGAGGTCTCCGGCCTCGAAGTGACCAAGTGGCTCAAGGAGGACGACGATCTTCGATCGATCCCTGTCATCGCGGTCACGGCCTTCGCCATGAAGGGAGACGAGGAGCGCATCCGCCAGGGCGGTTGCGAGGCCTACATCTCCAAACCCATCTCGGTGGTGAAATTCCTCGAGACGGTCCGTTCCTATATCGGTGATGCGTGAACGAGCGAGTGAGTTGAGATGACGGGTCGAGTTCTGGTCGTCGACGACATCGCTGCCAATGTGAAGCTGCTCGAGGCCCGCCTCGGTGCGGAATACTTCGACGTCGTCACCGCGCTCTCGGGCGAGGCGGCGCTGGCGGCCTGCGCCAAGGCCATTCCCGACATCGTCCTGCTCGACGTCATGATGCCGGACATGGACGGGTTCGAGGTCTGCCGTCGCCTCAAGGCC
>JBEOKB010000235.1:0-17283 GCA_040275425.1 Siculibacillus sp.
GTCACCGGCCATTCCGCCGACGGCGACATCGTGTTCGTGACGCCGGCGGTCGAGCCATGGCCCGCGCCGTCGACGGTGCGGGCCATGGCGCGCAGGGTGGCGACTTCCGACAGGCGTCCGCGCGCGGCGAGGAAGGCGCGCTGGTCGGGGGTGATCGGGCGGTGATTGAGCGAAAAGGCGACGTCGCCGCCGAGGATGGCGTCGCCCTCGGCCGACAGGGCGGCATCGAAGGCGCGGCCGAGCGAGGAGACCCCGGCGATGGTGCCGACGCCGAGCGCGAGGCAGGCGACGAAGATGCCGAAGCCGCGAAAGGCGCGGGCGACGGTGCCGCGCAGGGCGCGGACGGCGAAGCGCAGGGCTGTGGCGAGGGTCGGGCCTTCGGTCACGCGGTCGCCTCTTCGATGACCCGCCCGGCGCGGACATGGACGACGCGATCGCAGCGGGCGGCGAGATCGGGATCGTGAGTGACCAGCATCAGGGTGGCGCCGCAGTCGGCGACGCGGGCGAAGAGGAGGTCGGCGATGCTCGCGCCGGTCGCCTCGTCGAGATTTCCGGTCGGTTCGTCGGCGACGACCACGGCGGGGCGGCCGACGAGCGCGCGGGCGATGGCGACGCGCTGCTGTTCGCCGCCGGAGAGCTGAGAGGGGTAGTGATCGAGCCGATCGGCGAGGCCGACGGCGGCGAGTTCGGCGCGGGCGCGGGCGAGGGCGTCCGGCGTGCCCCGCAGTTCGAGCGGTGTGGCGACGTTCTCGAGCGCGGTCAGGTCGGAGACGAGGTGGAACGACTGGAAGACGATGCCGACGGTGCGGCCGCGAAAGAGGGCGGCGGCGTCGCCGTCGAGGGCGCCGACGTCGACACCGGCGACCTCGATCGTGCCGCGGTCGGCGCGCTCCAGGCCGGTCGCCACCATCAGGGCGGTCGACTTGCCCGAGCCGGAGGCGCCGACGACGCCGACCTTCTCGCCGCGGCCGATCTCCAGGGAGAAGCCGCGCAACACGTCGACGGCGGCGGCGCCGCGTCCGAGCCGGAGGTGGACGTCACTCAGGCGAATGGCGATGTCGGACAAGGGGGAACTCCGGAAGGGGCGGGCGATCGCCCGGCGGCGAACATTCGGCGCGGGTTCGCAAACGGCGTCGATGATGCTCATATGGTAAGTGGGGCCGGGCGATCCAGCCCCGCCGATTCACGAGACCGTCATGGCCGCCTCTCCCTCCCGCCGTTCGCTGCTCGCCTCTCTCGCCGTCTCCCCTCTCGCCGTGCGCTCGGCGCGGGCGGAGGCGAAACGGCTGCGCCTCGTCGCCTTCGGCGACAGTCTCACCGCCGGATACGGTCTGGCGCGCGCCGACGGTTTCGCCAAGCGGCTCGAAACGACGCTGCGGGCGGAGGGCATCGACGTCGAGGTGGTCGACGCGGGCGTGTCCGGCGACACCACCGACATGGGGCTGGCGCGGCTGGAGTGGTCGGTGCCGACGGACGCGGCGGCGGTGATCGTCGAGTTCGGCGCCAACGACATGCTGCGCGGCCTGCCGCCGGCGGAGGCGCGGGCCAATCTCGACGAGATCGTCGGGCGGCTGACGGCGCGCGGGCAGAAGGTGCTGATCGCGGGCATGGTGGCGGGGCGCAACATGGGGGCGGCCTACGCGCGCGAGTTCGATCCGATCTTCGCCGAGGTGGCGCGGAAGCACGGGGCGCTTCTCTACCCGTTCTTCCTCGACGGCGTGGCGCTCGATCCGAAGATGGTTCTGCCCGACGGGCTGCATCCCAACGCCGAGGGCGTGAAGCGGATCGTCGCCGGGATTCTGCCCGAGGTGCGACGGCTCGTCGCCGCCGCCCGCGACGGGCGCACCTGACCCCCTTCGAACGAGAGAGCCTCATGCGACGCGAGCGCCTCGGACGTACCGACCTGACCGTGCCGGAGATCTGCCTCGGCACCATGACCTTCGGCGAGCAGAACACGGAAGCCGAGGGCCACGCCCAGCTCGATCGGGCGTTCGGGCTCGGCATCGACTTTCTCGACACGGCCGAGCTCTACGCCATCCCGCCACGGCCGGAGACGCAGGGGCGGACCGAGGAGATCATCGGCTCGTGGATGCGCGCGCGCGGCAACCGCAACCGGGTGATCGTGGCGACCAAGGTGTGCGGGCGCTCGGACATGGACTGGTTCCGCGGCGACGGCTCGCCCTGTCGGCTGACCGGCGCGCAGATCGACGAGGCGGTGTTCGCGAGCCTGAAGCGGCTCGGCACCGACCACGTCGATCTCTATCAGGTGCACTGGCCGGAACGGGCGGTGCCGACCTTCGGTTCGAACGGGACGATCTGGACCGATCCGCCGATCCACCCCGACGAGACGGCGATCGAGGTGACGCTCGCGGCGCTGGAGCGGCACGTGAAGGCGGGGCGCATCCGTCACATCGGGCTCTCCAACGAGAGCGGGTGGGGGACGATGCGCTGGCTGCGCGCCGCCGAGATCTCGGGCGCGTCGCGGCCGGTGTCGATCCAGAACGCCTACAATCTCGTCAACCGCACCTTCGAGGTGGCGCTGTCGGAGGTGTCGACGCGCGAGGGCGTGTCGCTGCTCGCCTATTCGCCGCTCGGCCAGGGATTTCTCACCGGCAAGTATCGCGACGGGGCGCGGCCGGCGGGCGCGCGGTTCACGCTGTTCGATCGGGGGCAGCGCTACGAGAAGACCAACACGGCGGAGGCGGTCGCCGCCTATTGCGATCTCGCCGCCGAGATCGGGGTGTCGCCGTCGACGCTGGCGATCGCCTGGGTGGCGTCGCGGGCGGTCGTGACCTCGACGATCATCGGGGCGACCTCGCTCGCCCAGCTCGAGGAGGACATCGCGGCGTTCGACGTCGTGATCACGCCCGAGGTCGCGGCGCGGATCGACGCGATCCATCTGCGCTTTCCCAACCCGGCGCCGTGAGGCTCACTCGCCGCTCGCCGCCTCGGCGAGGATGCGGGTGACCTCGCGGGCGACCTCGAGATGGGGCATGTGGCCGACGCCGTCGAAGACGTGGACGCCGACGGTGCCGGGCAGGTGGCGGGTCTGGCGCAGCGGCAGGACGCGGTCCTGATCGCCCCAGATCAGCCGGACCGGGTGGGGCAGCTCGCCGAGGCGGGCGAGATCGAAGCTCTTCTGCCTGTCGCCGTCGAGGATCGCCTCGCAGACGTGGGCGAGGGTGGCGACGACGCGCGGGTCGCGGCGGATCTCGGCGAGACGGCGGGCGGCGGCCATCGGCACCGGCTTCTCGAAGCCGAAGAACTGCTCGAGCAGGGCGTGAATCTCGTGCTCGTCGGTGGCGGCGGCGAAGCGGCGCAGCAGACGGTGGTTGATCTCGGGGCCGAAGCCGCCGGGGGCGACCAGGGTGAGGCTGGCCAGCCGCCGCGCCTCGGCGAGACGGAAGGCGACGATGGTGGCGGTGGCTCCGCCCATCGAATGGCCGGCGAGATGGAAGCGTTCGATGCCGAGGGCGTCGAGCGAGGCGACGACCGCTTCCGCCGCGAGGCCGGAGTGGCCGATCCGCGGCCAGTCGAGCGCGGCGCCGTGGCCGGGCAGGTCGAAGGCGATGGTGCGACGGCGGGTCTCGAGGGCGATCTGCTGACCGATCCAGGTCTCGTGATCGCCGGCGAAGCCGTGCAGGAGGACGATCGGCGCGCCGGTCTCGGGACCGCGCACCCAGTGCGGCAGGATCATCGACATGGGGGTCTCGTCCTCGAGGGGAGCCACGGGAGGCGGAGCGCTGCGTCCGCCGAGGGGCGAAGTGTCCGCCGACGCGGGCGAAAACGAAAGAGGGGACCCGAAGGTCCCCTCGATGCGCGATCGGCGAGGCCGATCAGATCATGTACTGGCCACCGTTGGGCGAGATGGTCGAGCCGTTGAGGAAGCCCGCATCGTCGGCGACGAGGAAGAGGACCGCGCGGGCGATCTCTTCCGGCTCACCGAGGCGGCCGACCGGGATGTGCGGCAGGATCGACTTCTCGATCACGGCCGGATCGATCGCCTTGACCATCTCGGTGGCGATGTAGCCCGGGCAGATGGCGTTGACGGTGATGCCGGCGCGGGCGCCTTCCTGGGCGAGCGCCTTGACGAAGCCGAGATCGCCCGACTTGGCGGCGGAGTAGTTCACCTGACCCATCTGGCCCTTCTGGCCGTTGACGGAGGAGATGCACACCACGCGGCCGAACTTGCGGGCGCGCATGCCTTCCCACACCGGGCGGGTCATGTTGAACAGGCTGTCGAGGTTGGTGCGCAGCACCGCGTCCCACTGGGCCTTGGTCATCTTGTGGAACATGCCGTCACGAGTGATGCCGGCGTTGTTGACCAGCACCTCGATCGGGCCGAGGTCGGCTTCGACCTTGGCGATGCCGGCGACGCAGGCGTCGTAGTCGGACACGTCCCACTTGTAGGTCGGGATGCCGGTCTCGGCGGTGAAGGCGGCGGCCGCCTCGTCGTTGCCGGCGTAGTTGGCGGCGACCTTGTACCCGGCGGCCTTGAGGGTCTTGGAAATCGCCGCACCGATGCCACGGGACCCGCCCGTGACGATAGCCACTCTGCTCATGGTTTCCTCCGTATGGATGGCCGACTAGGGCCTCGCCCGGGTCCCGAACGGACCTTCTGTTCTTCGCCGCGCGAGCCTGCGGCAGTCGTTTTCGTCGATGTCGGATCGCGGGCCGGGCGTGGGTCCGACCCGTGGGATGCGAGGGGCGGGGCGACCCGGCGAAGGGTCGCCCCGGAGATCGTGGAGATCAGCGCTCGACGCAGAGGGCGATGCCCATGCCGCCGCCGATGCAAAGGGTGGCGAGACCCTTCTTGGCGTCGCGCTTCTGCATTTCGTAGAGCAGGGTGGTCAGGACGCGGGCGCCGGAGGCACCGACCGGATGGCCGATGGCGATGGCGCCGCCGTTGACGTTGACCTTCGAGGTGTCCCAGCCGAGCTCCTTGTTGACCGAGATGGCCTGAGCGGCGAAGGCCTCGTTGGCCTCGATCAGGTCGAGGTCGTTCACGGTCCAGCCGGCCTTCGTGAGGGCCTTCCTGGAGGCCGGGATCGGACCGGTGCCCATGATCGCCGGATCGACGCCGGCGGTGGCCCAGGACTTGATCGTGGCGAGCGGGGTCAGACCACGCTTGGCGGCCTCTTCGGCGCTCATCAGGACGAGGGCGGCGGCGCCGTCGTTGATGCCGGAGGCGTTGCCGGCGGTGACGGTGCCTTCCTTGTTGAAGGCGGGACGCAGCTTGGCCATGCTGTCGAGCGTGGCGCCGTCACGGATGTACTCGTCGGTGTCGACGACCACGTCGCCCTTCTTGGACTTGATGGTGACCGGGCAGATCTCGTCCTTGAAGCGGCCGGACTTCTTGGCGGCCTCGGCCTTGTTCTGCGAGGCGGTGGCGAAGACGTCCTGCTCCTCGCGGGAGATCTGCCACTTCTGGGCGATGTTCTCGGCGGTGACGCCCATGTGGTAGCCCTGGAAGGCGTCGGTCAGCGCGTCGCGCAGCATGGTGTCGAGGAGCTCGAGCGAGCCCATCTTGGTGCCGTTGCGCAGGTGGGCGACGTGCGGGGCGAGGGACATGGACTCCATGCCGCCGGCGACGATGACGTTCGCGTCGCCGTTGGCGATCTGCTGGAGGCCGAGGGCGACGGCGCGCAGGCCCGAGCCGCAGAGCTGGTTGAGACCCCAGGCGGTCGCCTCCTGCGGGATGCCGGCGGCCATGGCGGCCTGACGCGCCGGATTCTGACCGCCGTTGGCGGCCAGAATCTGGCCCATGATCACTTCGTCGACCTCCTTGGGGTCGACCTTGGCGCGCTCGAGCGCGGCCTTGATCGCGGTGGCACCGAGCTGGTGGGCCGGAACGCTCGAGAGCGCGCCCGAGAACGAGCCGACGGGCGTGCGCGCGGCGCTCACGATGACGACAGTGGCCATGCGTATTTCCTCCGAGGTTGATTCCGATCGAAACAGAGTGAATCGATCGCGATCCAATCGTTTGAATGTGAGCGTTCGGCGCATTTGCGGCCGGCGCTCGACACGAAATGTTTCGGAGCGGAATAGAGACGCCGCGCCGTGGTCGTGTCAATGACGAGGCGCACCCCGGCGTCTCGGCAATCCGTCTGATCTCTGCGTGGAAACCCGTAGGACGGTGTTAGACCTTCGACCAATCCGGGCGATCGAGCGGTGCCGAATCGTCGCGGTTGCCATGGGCTTCGCACGAAATCGGTGGCTTCGGCGCAAGAAACTGCCTAATCTCGATCCACTCGGGAGGTTTCTATCGCGCCTTTCGACGTTTCGTCGTTCGACTGGGGCGCCGGAGACGGGCGCACCGACGAGACGGCCGGCGCGGTGAACGGAGTGGCAGAAAAATATGGCAAAGACCGACGAGCCCACGATCATCAAGAAGTACGCCAATCGGCGCCTGTACAATACCGGCACTTCGTCCTACGTGACGCTCGAAGATCTCGCGGAGATGGTGAAGAACGAAGAGCTCTTCGTCGTCTTCGACGCCAAGAGCGGTGACGACATCACGCGTTCCGTGCTGACGCAGATCATCTTCGAGCAGGAGAACAAGGGGCAGAATCTGCTTCCGATCGCCTTCCTGCGCCAGTTGATCCGCTTCTACGGCGACAGCATGCAGAATCTGGTGCCCAGCTATCTGGAATTCTCGATCGACAGTCTGACGCGCGAGCAGGGCAAGTTCCGCGAGCAGATGACCGCCGCGTTCCCCAACAACGCCTTCGAGGCGATGGAGGAACAGGTTCGGCGCAACACCGAGATGTTCGAACAGGCGATGCGGATGTTCTCGCCGTTCGGGGCGATCATTCCCGAGCCGTTCCACGCGGTCCATCCGGCGGCCAAGCCCGAGGCCAAGGCGGCGGAGCCGGCGACGGGCGAGCTCGACCGCCTGAAGCACCAGATGGAAGAGATGCAGAGGAAGCTCGACGCCATCGCGGCGGCCAAGGGCTGAGACGGGGTCTCGACGCCGTGGGAGCGAAACGCTCCGGGGGGAGCGTTTCGAGCGCCGAGCGACGGGTGGGGGCGCATCCGTGGCGGGTCGTTCGTTCGAGATGCGTTCCGACGATCCGAACCTCCCGCGGATCGCGCATCGGCTCGAGGTCGGCGTGGATCCGGAGAGAGGCGAGCTTCTCTTCCACTACACTTTCCTGACCTATGAGTTCGATCATCCGCGCGGTGTGGTCGGATGCAGGGCGTATCTCCACGACGTGGGTGTCGTTTCTGTCTTCGGTCTCGCCGAAGACGTCGACGTGGAGATCGAATATGCCGAGATACCGCAATGGCTCCGCGCGCGTTTCGCGCTGGTTCGACGGCTCGGCGGACAAGGCTACGTCGACGTCTGAAATCCGGTTCACGATATCCCGTGTCGTCGGGACTTCGTGAGGTTGTCGCCCGATCGGCCGGCGCCGGTTCGGGCTCGCCGTCCCTCACGAAGTTTCGAAGAGGTCGAACCCTCGTCAGTTCGGCATGTGGGGCGGGCGGCGCGGGGCGGCCCGCAAGCGTGGCGGATGCGCCACGAGAGAGGCGCGAAACCGAGCCGACGTCGCCGTTTCGCGCGCATCGCGCGTTGACAGCGGCTCGTCTTTTCCTTATCGAAGCGACATTCGCGAAGGGCCGGGAAACCGGCTCCGGCGCTGTCCGAGGCTCAGACGACCCCGGTTCCGTACCGATCCCCTCCGTGAGGAGGTGAGCGGCGGCGGTTCCGGTTCGGTTCGTTTCCAAGCTCGTGCGACGACGCGCCTTCTCCGGTTTCGGCCGGCGAAGGGGGCTCCCCGGCGGGGAGCGGCGTCGGAACCGACGATCTTCGTCGGCCACAGCACGACGCCGAAGGGCGCGTGAAAGAGAAGTGAAAGAGAGAAACAATGTTCGCGGTCATCAAGACGGGCGGCAAGCAGTACAAGGTCGCCGCCGACGACGTCGTCACCATCGAGAAGATCGCCGGGGAAGCCGGTGAAGCGGTGACGTTCGATCAGGTTCTCCTCATCGGTGGCGAAGCCACCGTGGTCGGTGCTCCGACCGTCGCCGGCGCCACCGTTTCGGCCACCGTGGTCGAACAGAGCCGCGCCAAGAAGGTGATCATCTTCAAGAAGCGCCGCCGCAAGAGCTGGCGCCGCAAGGAAGGTCACCGTCAGGAACAGACCGTGGTGAAGATCACCGCGATCAACGCCTGATCCCGCGCGGCCGGTCTCCGGTCGAAGGCAGTTCAATCGCGACCCCCGCGTCAGGCGGAGCGGGTCGCAGGCAGAGTGAAGGAGCAACACCATGGCTCACAAGAAGGCCGGCGGTTCTTCGCGCAACGGTCGTGATTCCGAGTCCAAGCGCCTCGGCATCAAGAAGTTCGGTGATCAGGCCGTGATCCCGGGCAACATCATCGCGCGTCAGCGCGGCACCAAGTGGCATCCGGGCACCGGCGTGGGCATGGGCACCGACCATACCATCTTCGCCACCGTTCCCGGCCGCGTGCAGTTCCGCACCAAAGCCAATGGTCGCGTCTACATCTCCGTAATGCCGACGACGGCAGCGGCAGCGGAGTAACCGGCGAATGATCTTCGATCCGCCGGTGTCCCAGAGACCCCGGCGGACGTGAGGTCCGCTGAACTCGAGCCTCCCGACAGGGACGGACGAACGAGAGGGGAGATGGGGCACCATCCTTCCCTCTTTCGTTTTTTCGCCCCTTTGTGCCGCCACGACATCGGCGGCCGTCGACACGGGAGGAGCTCGACATGGTCGAGAGTACCGAATCCAGATACGATCGGGACGGGTCCGGGCCGATCATCGAAACCCCGAGGCTGGTGTTGCGGCGGCCGGTGCGCGCCGACGCGGCGCGGTTGGCGGAGCTGGCGAACGACGTCGGCGTGGCGGAGAATCTGTCGACGCTGCCGAACCCCTACGGGATCGACGATGCGCTCGCCTACATCGACAACACCGAGGTGGGACCGCATCGCTGGAACCTCGGCATTCATCTGGCGGGACCGAGCCCGGAGTTCGTCGGGACGGTCAGTCTGATGCCGCGCGACGGCGAGCGGTTCGTGCTCGGCTACTGGATCGGGCGGCCGTACTGGGGCAAGGGGTTGGCGACCGAGGCGACGCAGGCGCTGGTCGACTTCGCCTTCTCCCGGCTCGACGCCCAGGCGGTGTCGGCGACGTCGCGGGTCACCAACGGGGCATCGCGGCGGGTGCTGGAGAAGTGCGGGTTCCAGTATGCCGGACAGGGCATGGGGCCGTCGCTCTACTTCCGTGGCATGGTACCGATCGATCGGTTCCGTCTGGAGCGTTCGATCTGGACGTCGCTGAAGAACTGGGCCAACACGGCGATCGACGCCGGGCGCGCGGGGGAACCCGTGTGACAAGTCCGATCGATCGCGCCGGAGGGTCTCCGGCGCGACGGATCGCAGAGGATCAGTCATGAAGTTTCTCGATCAGGCCAAGGTGTTCGTTCGGTCCGGCGACGGCGGCGCGGGGTGCGTGTCGTTCCGGCGCGAGAAGTTCATCGAGTTCGGTGGGCCGGACGGCGGCGACGGCGGGCGCGGCGGCGACGTGTGGGCGGAGTGCGTCGACGGGCTCAACACGCTGATCGACTACCGCTATCAACAGCACTTCAAGGCCAAGGCCGGCGGCCACGGCATGGGCCGCAATCGTGCCGGCGGCAAGGCCGACGACGTGATCCTGCGCGTGCCCAAGGGCACCGAGATCCTCGAGGAGGACGGAGAGACGCTGGTCGCCGACATGACCGAGATCGGCCAGCGCGTGCTGCTGGCGCGGGGCGGCAACGGCGGTTTCGGCAACGATCACTTCAAGTCCTCGACCAACCGCGCGCCGCGCCGGGCCAATCCCGGCGAGGAGGGCGTGGAGAAGTGGCTGTGGCTGCGGCTCAAGCTGATCGCCGACGCCGGGCTGGTCGGGCTGCCCAACGCGGGCAAGTCGACGTTCCTGGCGACGGTGACCTCGGCCAAGCCGAAGATCGCCGACTATCCCTTCACCACGCTCCATCCCGGGCTCGGGGTGGTGCGGGTCGACGCGCGCGAGTTCGTGCTGGCCGACATTCCCGGCCTGATCGAGGGCGCGCACGAGGGGCTGGGGCTCGGCGACCGCTTTCTCGGCCACGTCGAGCGCTGCCGGGTGCTCCTGCATCTGGTCGACGCGACCCAGGACGACGTCGCCAAGGCCTACAAGGTGATCCGCAAGGAGCTGAAGGCCTATGGCGGCGGGCTCGCCGACAAGCCGGAGGTGGTGGCGTTGTCGAAGGTCGACGCGCTGACCCCCGAGCAGCGCGAGGAGAAGGTCGCGGCGCTGAAGAAGGCGGCGCGGCGGGTGCCGATCCAGCTGTCGGCGCCGACGGGCGAGAACGTCGAGAAGGCGCTCAGGGCGCTCCGGCGGCAGATCGATCAGACCGACGCCGAGGAGGAGCTGGAGTTCCCGACGGCGAAGGTGGAGACGTGGCGACCGTGACGCGGGCGCGGCGTTTCGCCCTTCGCGGCGGAAACGCTTGATCCGAGACCGGTTCGCCCCTAAAGCCGACCGATCCGCCCGCGCATCGTCGCAAGACGCCTCACCCTGGTTCGGGGTCCGATCCGCATGATCCGTCGTCTCGAAGACTACCGCCGCATCGTCGTGAAGATCGGGTCGGCGCTGCTCGTCGATCGGGCGACCGGCGACATCCAATGGCCGTGGCTGGAGAGTCTGGCGAGCGACGTGGCGGCGCTGATGCGCGACGGGCGCGAGGTGATCCTGGTCTCGTCCGGCGCGATCGCGCTGGGGCGCGGGCGGCTCGGCTTTCCGAAGCGGGCGCTGGCGCTCGAGGAGAGCCAGGCGGCGGCCTCGGTCGGGCAGATCGCGCTGGCGCGGGCCTATTCGGAGATCCTCGGCAGCCACGGGTTCATCGCGGCGCAGGTGTTGCTCACCCTCGACGACACCGAGGACCGGCGGCGCTATCTCAACGCGCGGGCGACGCTCGGCACGCTGCTGGAGCGGCGGGCGGTGCCGATCATCAACGAGAACGACACGGTGGCCACCACCGAGATCCGCTACGGCGACAACGATCGGCTGGCGGCGCGGGTGGCGACGATGGTCGGCGCCGATTGCCTCGTGCTCTTGTCCGACATCGACGGGCTCTACACGGCGCCGCCGAACCAGGACCCGCACGCGACGCTGATTCCGGTGGTCGAGCGGATCACGCCGGAGATCGAGGCGATGGCCGGCGGGGCGGGGTCGGAACTGTCGCGCGGCGGCATGAAGACCAAGATCGACGCCGGCAAGATCGCCACCGAGGGCGGCACGGCGATGGTGATCACGCTCGGCAAGCGCATGAGCCCGCTGGCGGCGATCTCGGGCGGCGCCGCGGCGACGTGGTTCCTCGCCGCCGCCGATCCGGTGACGGCGCGCAAGAAGTGGATCGCCGGATCGCTCGACGATCGCGGCTCGATCCGGGTCGACGCGGGGGCGGCGCGGGCGCTGCGCTCGGGCAAGAGCCTGCTGCCGGCCGGGTGCGTGGCGATCGAGGGCACGTTCGAGCGCGGCGACACGGTGCGGATCGTCGGGCCGGAGGGCGAGGAGCTCGGGCGCGGGCTGATCGCCTTCGACAGCGCCGACGCGACGGCGATCCTCGGGCGCAAGACCCATGATATCGAAGAGATACTCGGCTATACCGGTCGCAAGGAGATGATCCATCGCGACCACATGGTGATGAGGGGGGAATGATGGCCGTCGAGACGCTCGAAGCCGGATCCGTGGACGCCGTGATGGAGGAGATCGGCCGCCGTGCGCGGGCGAGCGCCCGTCTGCTCGCCAACGCCCCGACCGCCGCCAAGAACGCCGCCCTCATGGGCGCCGCGGCCGAGATCCGCAAGGCGACGGCGGAGATCCTCGCCGCCAATGCGCTCGACGTCGCCGACGGGCGCGAGAAGGGGCTCGCCGCCTCGTTCATCGATCGGCTGATCCTCGACGACAAACGGGTCGAGGCGATGGCCAAGGGGCTCGAGGACATCGCGGCACTGCCCAATCCGGTCGGCCGCGTGCTCGACGCCTGGGATCGGCCCAACGGGTTGCACATCGAGCGGGTGGCGACGCCGCTCGGGGTGATCGGCATCATCTACGAGAGCCGTCCCAACGTGACCGCCGACGCCGGCGGGCTGTGCCTGAAGGCGGGCAACGCGGCGATCCTACGCGGCGGCTCGGACGGGTTCCGCTCGTCCGAGGCGGTCGTGACGGCGATGCGCCGGGCGCTCGCCGCCGCCGGTCTGCCCGAGGACGCGGTGCAGCTGGTACCGACGCGCGATCGCGCGGCGGTGGGGGCGATGCTGGCCGGGCTCTCCGGCAACGTCGACGTGATCGTGCCGCGCGGCGGCAAGTCGCTGGTGGCGCGGGTGCAGCAGGACGCGCGGGTGCCGGTGTTCAGCCATCTCGAGGGCATCTGTCACGTCTACGTCGACAAGGCGGCCGACCTCGCCATGGCCGAGAAGATCGTCGTCAACGCCAAGATGCGGCGCACCGGCATCTGCGGTGCGGCGGAGACGCTGCTGGTCGATCGCGCCGCGGCCGCGACCCATCTCGCCCCGCTGGTGGCGGCGTTGAGGGCCAAGGGGTGTGAGATCCGCGCCTCGGCCGAGGTGGCGGCGCTGGTGCCCGACACCGTGCCGGCGACGGAGGCCGACTGGTCGACCGAATATCTCGACGCGATCATCTCGGTGGCGCTGGTCGACGGGGTCGGCGAGGCGATCCGCCACATCGAGAGCCACGGCTCGCACCACACCGAGGCGATCGTCACCGAGGATGCGAGCGCGGCCGAGCGGTTCATGAACGAGATCGATTCGGCGATCCTGCTGTGGAACGCCTCGACCCAGTTCGCCGACGGCGGCGAGTTCGGCATGGGGGCGGAGATCGGCATCGCCACCGGCAAGATGCACGCGCGCGGACCGGTCGGGGTCGATCAGCTGGTGTCGTTCAAGTATCGGGTGCGCGGCACCGGGCAGACGCGGCCCTGATGGAGAGCGAGCGGGGCGGCTCTCGCAGCGGACAGGCGAACGGCCCGGCGCGCGGAGACCTCCTCGTGCCGACGACGACCGCGGGTCTCAGGGTCGGCCTGCTCGGGGGTACGTTCAACCCGCCCCATCTCGGCCATCTGCACGTCGCGGAGACGGCGCTGGAGCGGCTCGGGCTCGATCGATTGTGGGTGCTGGTGACGCCGGGCAATCCGCTCAAGGAGAGGGCCGGGCTGCCGTCGCTCGAGCGGCGGCTGGCGGCGGCGCGGCGGCTGTTCGCCCATCCGCGAATCGAGGTGACCGCGTTCGAGGCGACGTTCGGGTCGCCCTACACCTGGCGCACGGTCGAGCGACTGGTGGCGATGCGGCCGCAGGTGCGCTTCGTCTGGGTGATGGGGGCGGACAATCTGGCGACGTTCCATCGCTGGCAGGCATGGCGGCGGATCGCCGAGACGGTGCCGATGGCGATCGTCGATCGGCCGGGGGCGTCGATGACGCCGCTGTCGGCGGCGGCGGCGCTGGCGTTGGCCGATCATAGGGTGAGCGAGAGCGACGCGCGCGGGCTGGCCGATCGGCGAGCGCCGGCGTGGGCGTTCCTGCACGGTCCGCGCAACACGCTGTCGTCGACCGAGCTGCGGCGGCGCGGGATCGGGGTGTGAGTCTCAGCCCTCGCGGGCGACGGCGGAGACGGGCACCAGCACGAGGCCGCGACTCTCCAGCGACTTCATCCAGACCTGGAGATGCTTCAGCGTGATCGGCAGCGCCGAGGCGGAGCCGACCGCGAGCCCCTTGGCGCGGGCGATCTGTTCGAGCTGAGCGAGGCGGGCCTGGATGGCGTCGTCGCGGGCGACGGCGTCGAGGATGACGTCGGCGCGGGCGAAGGGGGTGCGGGTGGCGCGGGCGACGGCCTCGCCCTGGGAGCGGCTCGACGAGCCGTCGTCGACGAACATCAGGCCGCGGCCGGTCAGCTCGCGCAGGGTGGCGCCGAGGGCGGCGTCGTCGGCGGTGTACTTGGCGCCCATGTAGTTGACGACGCCGACGTAGTTGGTCATGCGGCCGAGCAGGGTCTGAAGGCGCTCGAGATTGACGTCGGCGGTGGCCGAGGCGACCAGGGTCTGGGGGCCGGGGTCGTTATCGGGATAGTCGAACGGCTCCATCGGGATCTGCAACAGCAGTTCGTGACCGTCGGCGCGGGCCTTCTGGGTCCAGCGGTCGAGGCTGGAGCCGTAGGGGGCGAAGGCGAGGGTGACGTCGGGGCCGAGGACGCGCAAGGCCTCCTGGGTCGAGGTCTGGGAGATGCCGAGACCGCCGACGATCAGCACGACGCGCGGAACGGCGGCGGGGCGGCGCGGGACCGGGCGGGCGTAGACGTCGAGCGGGCGGGAACCGTCGGAGGCGATGCGCGGCAGGGTGCCGAAACGGGTCTTTTCGCTGACGCGGGCGATCGGGGTCGTGGAGAGCGGTTGGCCTTCGATCGCCTCGGGGACGCGACGCGGCGGCACCGGCTCGAGCGCGTTGTCGGACTGCGGCTTGGCCTCGGTGAGACCGGCGGCGGGGCGATCCGACGGAGTGCCGACGTCGGTGCCGTCGGCGACGGCGGGGCGCGTGGCGTCGGAGACGCCGACGTCGGAGCGGGCGATGCCGGTCTTGGAACGGTCGATCTTGACCACGGCGGCGGGCTCGCCACCCTGGGGATTGCGCACGAAGGTGAGCCAGAGGCCGAGGACGACGGCGACGAGGCCGAGAATGGCGCCGCCGGCCCAGCCGAAGGGCAGGCGCTGCCACAGGGGGCGCTTGGCGGGGCGAAGCCCGAGCGGGGCACTCAGATCGTCCGGCATGGTCCGTTCCTCGTCGCCCCGTCGTCAGGGGCCCTCGTCTCGTTCGATCGCGGGAATCGACTTCCCGGAATCGAACGAGGCCGCCGGGTGGTCCGGCGGCCTCGTCCGTCGTGTCGCGTCAGTTCGGAACCGCCGCCTTCGGGTTCGGCGGGAAGGCGGCGTTGGTCCTGGTGCCGCGCAGCAGGTCGTAGGCGAAGTTCAGCGCCTTGTCGTCCTTCTGCTCCGGCGGCACGTAGGCCTGGGAACCGGTCTTCTCCTCGGTGGCGGTGCCGTCGGCGGGGTTCTTGAGGTGACCCTTGAGGCTGGCCTCGCCCTTGGTGTCGTCCTTGCCCTTGAGGTCCTCGGGCGTGTCCTGCAGCACCTCGATGTCGGGATCGATGCCCTTGGCCTGGATCGAGCGACCCGACGGGGTGTAGTAGCGGGCGGTGGTCAGGCGGATGGCGCCGTTCTGACCGAGCGGGATGATGGTCTGGACCGAGCCCTTGCCGAACGAACGGGTGCCGACCAGGGTGGCGCGCTTGTGGTCCTGGAGAGCGCCGGCGACGATCTCCGAGGCGGAGGCGGAACCGCCGTTGATCAGCACGACCACCGGCTTGCCCTTGGCGAGATCGCCGGCACGGGCATTGTAGCGCTGGCTCTCGTCGACGTTGCGGCCGCGGGTGGAGACGATCTCGCCGCGCTCGAGGAAGGCGTCGGAGACCGAGATCGCCTGATCGAGCAGACCGCCGGGGTTGTTGCGCAGATCGAGAACGAACCCCTTGAGCTTGTCGGCGGGGATCGACTTGGCGATCTTCTCGATCTGGTCGCGCAGGCCGTCGAAGGTCTGTTCGTTGAACTGGGTGATGCGCAGATAGCCGACGTCGCCGCCCTCCTCGCGCGAGCGCACCGAACGGATGCGGATGGTGTCGCGGACGATCTTGATCGGGAGGGGCTCGGCTGCGCCTTCGCGCTTGATGGTCAGCGTGATCGGCGAATTGACGGGGCCGCGCATCTTGTCGACGGCCTGATTGAGGCTGAGGCCCTTGACCTCCTCACCGTCGAGCTGGGTGATGACGTCGCCGGCGCGGATGCCGGCGCGGGCGGCCGGGGTGTCGTCGATCGGGGCGACGACCTTGACCAGACCGTCCTCCATCGTCACCTCGATGCCGAGGCCGCCGAACTCGCCGCGCGTCTGGACCTGCATGTCCTTGAAGCTCTTCGGCGACATGTAGCTCGAATGGGGATCGAGCGAGGAGAGCATGCCGTTGATGGCGCTCTCCACCAGCTTGGCGTCGTCGGGCTGCTCGACGTAGTCGGAGCGGATGCGCTCGAACACGTCACCGAACAGATTGAGCTGCCGGTAGGTGTCGGCGGCGGCGGCGACGGCGCGACCGGCGATGAACTGCCGTCCCTGGCCGAGACCGACGACCAAGCCGGCCCCGAGCAGAGCGCCCACCACCAACATCGAGTACTTGCGCATCATCCGCGAACCTTCTCGTCACGTGCACGCGCCCACCACGGTGTCGGGTCGATGGACGCACTGTCTTTTCGGAACTCTACATAGAGGACGGGGCGACCGCCACCGTCGTCGGGCTTCATCGATGCCATGCCCTTCGCGCCCATCGTGCCGACCGGCTCTCCGGCGAGCACGAACTGCCCCGGACCGACGTCGACACGATCGAGTCCGGCGAGCACGACATGATACCCGCCGCCGCCGTTGATGATCAAGAGTTTGCCGTAGGATCTGAACGGTCCGGCGAAGATCACCGAGCCGTCGCAGGGGGAGGTGACGGGCGTGTCGCGGCGGGTGGCGATCGAGATGCCCCTGGACTGGAGACCGGTGCCGTCGTCCTCGCCGAAACGGCCGACGATCTCGCCGGAAGCCGGCAGCGGCAGTCTGCCGCGGGCCTCGGCGAAGGGAATCGCGGGTGTCAGGCGGCCTTCGGTCGGGGCGGGGTCGACGGGCGGCGGGGCGGCGCCGAGCGAGGCGATGAGGTCGCGCAGCGAAGTCGCCTTCTCGGCGAGACGGGCGGCCTCGGCGCGCTCGCCCTCCAGGCGCTTCTCCTGGTCGCCGACGGCGGCCTTGCGCTCCTCGATCAGCAGTTCGAGACGACGGCGCTCGGCGACGAGATCGGTCGCCTCGGACTGGAAGCGATCGCGCTCGGCGGCGGCGGCGGTCTTGATCTCCTCGATCACGCGCAGGTCGGCGAGGAGGGTCTCCGCCTGACCGCGCAGTTCGGGCAGCAGGGCGCCGAGCAGGATGGCGCTGCGGACCGAGGCGAGGGCGTCCTCGGGGCGGACGACGACGGCGGGCGGCGGCTTGTGGCCGATGCGCTGGAGCGCGGCGAGGATCTCGGCGAGCACGCCGCGACGCTCGTCGAGCGAGGCGCGGGCGCGGGCGATCTCGACGTCGAGTTCGGCGATGCGGGCCTCGGTGGCGGCGACGCGGGTCTCCGCCTCCTTCATCCGGGCGGCGGCGGCGA
>JBEOKB010000236.1:0-11992 GCA_040275425.1 Siculibacillus sp.
TGCGCCCGTCGCCCCGCTCGGGGCCGTCGCACGCGAGGCCGCACGTGTCGTTCGAACTCCGCCCGATCACCGCCGCCGACGAGGGCCTTTCCGCCGCGCTCCGCGCCGAGGGCCTGCCGGTCGCCGATCTCGACGCCCCCGATCAGCGCTTCTTCGTCGGCCTCGACGACGGCGCCCCCCGCGTCTGGGGCGGCTGGTCGGGCCGCGGCGAGGATCGGCTGCTGCGTTCGGTGGTGGTGGCGCCCTCCGCGCGCGGACGCGGCCTGTCGCGGGCGCTGGTCGAGGCCCTCGCCGCCGCCGCCGCCGAGGACGGTGCCCGCCGCCTGTGGCTCCTGACCACCTCCGCCGCCGACGTCTTCGCCCGTCTCGGCTGGAGCCGCGTCGAGCGTGCCGAAGTCCCGCCGAACCTGCTCGCCCATCCCCAGTTCGCCGGCCTCTGCCCGGCCTCGGCCGCGTGCATGGTCCGCGATTGCCGGATCTGACCGCCCGATCGGGCCGAAGCGGTGCGCCCCTCGTGTCCTCGCGGCCTCGGTCGTTTGCAAAGAGCGGCGCTGTCGCTATAGTCCCGCGCGCGTTCGAGGAGTCCCCTTGCCGCGCCGCCTTTTCACGCCCATCTGAGGCCGGTCCCGTCCAACGGGGCGGCGCTCGACCGGGCGACCCGCCGATCCGAGGAGTATTCCATGTTCGTCACCCCCGCCTTCGCCCAGAGCGCAGGTGCCGCCGGAGGCGGTGCCCAGGACATCCTGATGTCCGTGGCGCCGTTCGTCTTCATCCTCGTCATCATGTGGGTGATGATCATCCGTCCGCAGCGCCAGCGCCAGAAGGCGCACGAGGAGATGATCAAGAACCTGCGTCGCGGCGACGTGGTCGTCACCTCGGGCGGCATCATCGCCAAGGTGACCAAGGTCGTGAACGAGGCCGAGGTCGAGATCGAGATCGCCGACGGCGTAAAGATCAAGGTGGTGCGCGGCACCATCGGCGAAGTTCGTGCCAAGGGCGAGCCGGTCAAGGCCGCCAACGAGTGATCGATCCGGCGGATCGATCGCCCTCGCGTCGAGGTCCGATCGATCCGCCCTGCATACGCGGCCGCCGCCGGGTGCCGCCCGCCTGAGCCGAGGACGAGATCCGATGCTGCATTTCTCACGCTGGAAGATCTGGGCGATCGTCGCCTCCTGCGTCCTGTCGCTGCTCCTCGTGGCACCGAACTTCTTCGATCGCGCCGCCCTCAAGAACCTGCCCTCGTGGGTGCCTCATCGCCAGATGACCCTCGGCCTCGATCTCCAGGGCGGCGCCCATCTGCTGCTCGAGGTCGACACCAAGGCGATGGTCAAGGAACGCCTCGACGTGCTGCGCGACGACGTCCGCCGCGTCCTGCGCGAGGACAAGATCGGCTATTCCGGCCTCGGCGTGCAGGGCACCGGCGTCCAGGTCCGCATCTCCGATCTCGCCCAGGTCGACAAGGCGGAGAAGAAGCTCCAGGGCCTGATCCAGGTCCTCAGCGATCAGGTCTTCTCCGGCACTCGCGTCGTCGACGTCGAGATCACCCGCCAGGACGGCGGCGTCTTCCGCCTCGCGCTGACCGAGCCCGGCATCGAGCTGCGCGGCCGCAAGGTGGTCGAACAGTCGATGGAGGTGGTCCGTCGCCGCGTCGACCAGCTCGGCACCACCGAGCCGATCATCGCCCGCCAGGGCGGCAGCCGCCTGCTCGTCCAGGTCCCCGGCCTCCAGGACATCGAGCGCCTGAAGGATCTCCTGCGCCAGACCGCGCGCCTGACCTTCCACATGGTCGAGAGCGTCGGTCCGGCGGCGATGGAGGGCTCGCGCCCCGCCGACACCGAGGTGTTCTACACCCGCGACGACCCGCCGGTTCCGGTGCTGCTGCAGAAGCGCGCGCTGCTGACCGGCGACGAGCTGGTCGACGCCCAGGCCGCCTTCGACGGCCAGTCGGGCGAGGCGGTGGTGAACTTCCGCTTCAACACCTCCGGCGCCCAGAAGTTCGGCCAGATCACCCAGCAGAACGTCGGCCGTCTGTTCGCCATCGTGCTCGACAAGGACGTCATCACCTATCCGCAGATCCGTTCGCCGATCCTCGGTGGTTCGGGCCAGATCTCGGGCAACTTCGACGTCCAGAAGGCCAACGATCTGGCGCTGCTGCTGCGCGCCGGCGCGCTGCCCGCCGATCTCACCATCGTCGAGGAGCGCACCGTCGGCCCCGGTCTCGGCGCCGACTCGATCGCCGCCGGCAAGATCGCCGCCGCGGTCGGCACCGTGCTGGTCGTGCTCTACATGATCGGCAACTACGGTCTGCTCGGCGTCTTCGCCGACATCGCGGTGGTGCTGAACATCGCCATGCTGATGGCGATCCTGTCGATGCTCCAGGCGACGCTGACGCTGCCCGGCATCGCCGGCATCGTGCTCACCATCGGCATGGCCGTCGACGCCAACGTGCTGATCTACGAGCGCATTCGCGAGGAGCAGAATCTCGGCCGCTCGGCCATCTCGGCGATCGACGCCGGCTTCGGTCGCGCCATGTCGACCATCGTCGACTCCAATCTGACCACCCTGATCGCCGGTGTGGTGATGTTCTTCCTCGGCACAGGCCCCATCAAGGGCTTCGCCGTGACCATGAGCATCGGCATTCTGACGACACTGTTCACCGCCGTCACCGTCACCCGACTGATGGTGGCGCTGTGGGTGAAGTACCGTCGTCCGACCCGCGTTCCGATCTGAGACCTTCGAGCCGCCGGACCGGGTCTCCCGGTTCGCCCCGCGCGATCATTGAACAGGCAGGCGAGCGATGAAGCTCATCAAGCTCATCCCGGAAAACACCAAGATCCCCTTCATGGGGGCGCGGTTGATCACGTTCCCGATCTCGATGGTCCTCATCGCCGGGTCGTTCCTGTTGATGGCCGTGTTCGGCCTCAACTACGGTATCGACTTCGCCGGTGGCACGCTGGTCGAGGTGCGCTCGCACGTCTCGCCCGCCGATCTGCACAAGATCCGCACCGAACTCGGCGAGATCGGCCTCGGCGAGGTCCAGGTCCAGGGCTTCGGCCAGCCCGACGACGTGCTGATCCGCATTCAGCAGCAGGAGGGCGGCGAACTCGCCCAGCAGGCGGCGGTCGCCAAGGTCAAGGCCACGCTCGGCGAGAGCTACGACTACCGCCGCGTCGAGGTGGTCGGTCCGCGCGTCTCCGCCGATCTGCGCCGCGACGGCTTCATCGCCGTGGTGGTGGCTCTGGCGCTGGTTCTGATCTATCTGTGGTTCCGCTTCGAATGGCAGTTCGCCGTCGGCGCGGTGCTCACCACCATCCACGACATCGTGCTGACGCTCGGTCTTCTGGCGATCACCCAGATCAGTTTCGATCTGCCGGCCATCGCCGCGATCCTGACCATCGTCGGCTACAGCCTCAACGACACCGTCGTCATCTACGATCGAATTCGCGAAAATCTTCGCAAGTACAAGAAGATGTCGCTGCCGGAGCTGATCGACGGCTCGATCAACCAGACCCTGACCCGCACCATCCGCACCTCGACCACCACCTTCCTCGCCATGCTGGCGATGCTGGTGTTCGGCGGCGAGGCGCTGCGCGGCTTCAACTTCACCATGCTCGCCGGCATCGTCATCGGCACCTATTCCTCGATCGTCGTCTCCGCGCCGCTGCTGATCTTCCTGCGGCTGCGCCCCGACGGCGGCAAGGATTCCGACAAGGCCGACGGGGCCAAGGGCGCCGTGGCCGGCGCCTGACCGGCGGAAGGACGACACGTGGTGGAACGTCGCTACGACGGCCATCTGCCCCAACCGGTGCAGATCGACAGCTACGGCCTCGGCGGCTTCCGCTTCGGGGACATGAGCCACCGCGGCTCGCTGCTCTGCCTGCCCTCGGGCATGTGGAACTGGGAGCCGGGCGACCCGCCGCGGTTCGACGAGGCGACGCTCGCGCGGGTCTTCGCCGAGGCCGACGCCCTCGACATCGTCCTGATCGGCACCGGGCGCGACCTCGTGCCGATCTCCCCGGCACTGCGCGCCCGCTTCCGCGAGCGCGGCATCTCCGCCGATCCCATGGCCACCGGCCATGCGCTGCGCACCTGGAACGTCCTTCTGGCCGAAGGCCGACGCGTCGGCGCCGTGCTTCTCGCCGTGGACTGAAACGAGCCCCGCTCTATGTCCTCGCCCATGTCCCCGGCGTCTCCCGCACCCTCCGCCACTCCCCATCTCGGCGCGGCCTACGATCACGTCACCGACGCCGTGCGCCGGGTCGATCACGATCGCTGGTTCGCCGGTCTGTGGGCCCCGCGTGATCGCCGCCCCCATCTCTACGCGCTCTACGGCTTCTCCGCCGAGATCGCCCGCATCCGCGACGTCGTGTCCGATCCGCTGCCGGGCGAGGTGCGCGCGCGCTGGTGGGCCGACATGCTGACGGGCGCGCGCGGCGACGAGGGCGCGGCCCATCCGGTCGCGGTCGCGCTGGTCGACACCGTCCGCCGCTTCGAGCTGCCGGTCGAGGTGCTGGAGCGCCTGATCGACGCCCGCATCTTCGATCTCTACGACGATCCGATGCCCAGCCTCGAGGCGTTGGACGCCTATTGCGACGACACCGTCGCCGGGCTGATGCGCCTCGGCTGCCGCCTGCTCTCCGATCGCTGCGATGCCGAGGCCGCCGCCGTCGCCGGTCTGGCCGGCCGTGCCTACGGCCTCACCGGCCTGATGCGCGCGCTGCCGTTCCACGCCTCGCGCGGCCAGATCTTCCTGCCCGCCGATCTTCTCGACGCTCACGGCGTCGATCGCTCCGATCTCCTCGCCGGACGCACCACGCCCGCGCTCCTCGCCGCGCTGGCCGAACTGCGCGCCCGTGCCCGCAAGGCGCTGATCGAGACCCGCCGCCGCATCATCGCCATTCCGCCCGGCGCCGCCCCGGCCTTCCTGCCGGTGACGCTGGTCGAACTGTGGCTCGATCGCATGGACCAGGACGGCTACGACCCGTTCCGCACCTCGGTCGAGTTCTCGGCGCTGCGTCGCCAGTGGCGCCTGTGGCGCGCCGCCCGCCGCGCCCGCCGCGCCGCCCGCATCTACGGCCACGACGACCGCCGCCCCGATCCGGTGGGCTGAGCCCGGCCGACCACCACCGGGCGGCTCTGCTCACGCCCCTTCGGCGGCGTTCCAGGCGGCGAGATCCGCCCGCGCGCGATGCGCCATCGCCCGCTTCTTCTCGATCGTCTTCTCGGTGCCGCGCAGCCGCCGCCCGTCCTTGGTCTTCGGCGCCTCGATCGGCGGGAACAGGCCGAAGTTGACGTTCATCGGCTGGAACGCGCGCGGCTTGCCGACCTCCGCCGCCTCCGCCTCGCTCTCGACGAGATGCCCGCCGGTGATGTGGCCGAGCAGAGCCCCCATCGCCGTCGTCGCCGGCGGCGGCACCGCCGCACGGCCGAACCGCTCCGCCGCCGCGAACCGCCCGGCGAGATGGCCGATCGCCGCGCTCTCGACATAGCCCTCGCAGCCGGTGATCTGCCCGGCGAAGCGCAGCCGCGTCTCAGCCTTCAGCCGCAGCGTCCGGTCGAGCAGCTTGGGCGAATTGAGATAGGTGTTGCGGTGCAGCCCGCCGAGCCGGGCGAATTCCGCCTTCTCGAGGCCGGGGATCATCCGGAACACCCGCACCTGCTCGCCGTGCTTGAGCTTGGTCTGGAACCCGACCAGATTCCACAGTGTGCCGAAGGCGTTGTCCTGGCGCAGCTGCACGATCGCATGCGGCTTGACGGTCGGGTTGTGCGGATCGGTCAGCCCGACCGGCTTCATCGGCCCGTGCCGCAGCGTCTCGCGCCCGCGCTCCGCCATCACCTCGATCGGCAGACAGCCGTCGAAATAGGGCGTCGACGCCTCCCACTCCTTGAACGACACCTTCTCGCCCGCGAGCAGCGCGTCGACGAAGGCCTCGTACTCGTCCTTGTTCATCGGACAGTTGAGATAGTCCGCCCCGGTGCCGCCCGGCCCCGCCTTGTCGTAGCGCGACTGCATCCACGCCCGGCTCATGTCGACGCTGTCGAAATGGACGATCGGCGCGATCGCGTCGAAGAAGGCGAGCCCGGTCTCCCCGGTCAGCCGGGCGATCGTCGCCGCCAGTTCGGGCGAGGTGAGGGGGCCGGAGGCCACGATCACCTGATCGCCGTCGAGCGCGATCGGGTCGATCACCTCCGCCCGCCGGATCTCGATCAGCGGATGGCTCTCGAGCGCGGCGGTGACATCGGCGGCGAACGCCTCGCGATCGACCGCCAGCGCCCCGCCCGCCGGCACCTGATGCGCGTCGGCCGCCCGCATCACCAGCGAGCCGCACGCTCTGAGTTCGGCATGGAGCACGCCGACCGCGTTGGTCTCGGGGTCGTCCGAACGCAGCGAATTGGAACACACCAGTTCGCCGAGCCGGTCGCTCTGATGCGCCTCGGTGGTGCGATGGGGCCGCATCTCGTGCAGCACGACGGCGACGCCGCGCGAGGCCAGCGCCCAGGCGGCCTCGGACCCGGCGAGCCCGCCGCCGACGACGTGGACGGGGGAGGAGGAGGGTGTATCGGTCATGGACCCCGACCTAGCATCTCGCCGCCCGCGCGCCTAGAGCGCCGGCCGCCGCCGGGCAATTTCTGCCCATGGCGCGCCTGTGGAAAACCTGTGTAATGAATCTCGTGTCGTGCTGATTCGGCGGCGGATTCACAGAGGTTTCGATGCGCGCGCTCCCCTTCGTCCTGTTGGTTGCGGCAAGCCTCGCGGGCTGCAACACGACCCGCGATACGGACCGGCGCACGGTCATGGTCGAGGAACTCGACGAGACCCCGACCGGCACCATCACCACCCGCCGCGGCTTCTCCGTCGATCCCGGCGTCGCCGGATGGTACGGCGAGCGCGGCGTCGCGCTGCCGCTGACCGATCGCCCGGCCTACTGCCACGGCTTCGGCTGCGAGTTCAAGACGCCGATCCCGCTCGGGGACGGCGCCGGTATCCTCGCCGGTCTCTTCGCCCGCGCCACCACGCCCGAACAGGAGCGCCGCGCCATTGATCTCGCCGACCAGTGGTGGGAGAAGCACGCCGCCGGCATGCTCGGCGGCCCCGCGGACAAGCGCGGCTCCGAACTCGGCGACGCCCACAAGCCCGGCCAGACCGACTGCATCGACGAGGCGACCAACACCACGACGCTGCTCCTCTGGCTCGAGCGCAAGGGCCACCTGAAGTTCCATCACGTCCGTCGCCCGGAATCGCGCGGCGCCTTCCTCTACGCCCACGCCACCGCCGTCATGACCGACACCACCACCGGGATCGACTGGGTCGCCGACAGCTGGATGCGCGACAGCGGCGATCCCATCGACGTGATGCCGCTCGAGACCTGGTTCTCGCTCGCCTACACCGACCCGAAGTGATCGGCCGCGCCCCGGCGCGATGCTCCCGTCGGAGAGACGAACGCGCCGCGCAGAGCGAGGGGCGCAGCGAGCCTCCGCCGCCCGTCGGCGCGATCGATCGCGGTCGAACGGGGCACGGCCGAGCGCCTGAATTGCCTCGACGACGTCCGGGGCGAGGACGAGTGCCCCCTTCGCCCGTCCCGTCGACGCCCGAGGTCGGGTTCTCGGGCCCGACCGGTGGAGCCGGCGAATGGCCACGGAGCCTCCCGCCGCCCGGCGACTGCAACGATTTTCGCCCTCGGCGCCCCTCGCTCGGTGGGCGACGATTTCGACCGGGCCACTCCGCGCACGCTCCGTCCCGCGCCTTCGGCAGCGGCGCCGTGCGCGCGGAGTTGCTCGTGGGCCGATCGTATCCGGGGAACGGGGACGGAGAATCGAAACGCCCGCCGGTGGGAGGAGAGACCGGCGGGCGTTCGATCGACTGAACCGAGCAGGGGAGGGCGCTCGGACCGGGGCGGCGGCTGGAAGGGAGAACCGCGCCGCACCCGGTGTCGCGGCGGTTCGCGCCGCCGCAGCCGTCGTTTCGATCCCGACTCGTATCCGATCTCGGCCCGGGAGAAGCCTTGTCGACGAGGACGAGAAGACGACCACGCCTCGAACAATAGTTCGACGGCTCCGTCTCGGTTAGGGGAGGGATCGCATGTCATTCATGCGAAAACGCATACCTCTAATATTCAGGCATGTTTCAAACGCTCGGGTCCGTGCCGCTCGCCTCACGATCCGGCGCCGTCTCCTCGAGCCGCGCCCGCCCGTGTCGGCCGGCGGTTCAGCAGCTCGGCCAGGAAATGTCCGGTATGGCTGCGCGGCTCCTTCACCACGTCCTCGGGGCGTCCGACCGCCACGATCTCGCCGCCGCCGTCGCCGCCCTCGGGGCCGAGATCCACGATCCAGTCGGCGGTCTTGATCACCTCGAGATTGTGCTCGATGACGACGACCGTGTTGCCCTGATCGACCAGTTCGTGCAACACTTCCAGGAGCTTGGCGACGTCGTGGAAGTGCAGACCCGTCGTCGGTTCGTCGAGGATGTAGAGCGTCTTGCCGGTCGAGCGCCGCGCCAGCTCCTTCGACAACTTGACCCGCTGCGCCTCACCCCCCGACAGGGTGGTGGCCTGCTGGCCGATGTGGATGTAGCCGAGCCCGACGCGCGACAACGTATCGAGCTTCTCCCGGATCGCCGGCACCGCCGCGAAGAACTGCACCCCCTCGTCGACCGTCATGTCGAGCACGTCTGCGATCGACTTGCCCTTGAACGTCACCTCCAGCGTCTCGCGGTTGTAGCGCTTGCCCTTGCAGGTGTCGCAGGTGACGTAGACGTCCGGCAGGAAGTGCATCTCGATCTTGATGACGCCGTCGCCCTGGCAGGCCTCGCACCGCCCGCCCTTGACGTTGAACGAGAACCGCCCCGGCCCGTAGCCGCGCGCCTTCGCCTCCGGCAGCCCGGTGAACCACTCGCGGATCGGCGTGAACGCGCCGGTGTAGGTGGCCGGGTTGGAGCGCGGCGTCCGTCCGATCGGCGACTGATCGATGTCGATCACCTTGTCGAGCAGCTCGAGACCCTCGATGCGATCGTGCGGCGCCGGATTCTCCTTCGCCCCGTTGAGCTTGCGCGCCACCGCGCGGAACAGCGTGTCGATCAGGAAGGTCGACTTGCCGCCGCCCGACACGCCCGTGACGCAGGTGAACACCCCCATCGGGATCTCGGCCGTGACGTTCTTCAGATTGTTGGCGCGCGCGCCCACCACCTTGATCGCTCGCCCCGGCACGATCCGCCGCCGCTTCCGCGGCACCGCCACGCTGAGATCGCCCGAGAGATAGCGCCCGGTCAGCGAATTGGGATCGGCCATCACCTCCGCCGGCGTGCCGCGCGCCACGATGTGCCCGCCGTGAATGCCCGCTCCCGGCCCGACGTCGACCACGTAGTCCGCCGCCAGGATCGCGTCCTCGTCGTGCTCGACCACGATCACGGTGTTGCCGAGGTCGCGCAGATGCTTGAGCGTGTCGAGGAGCCGCGCGTTGTCGCGCTGATGCAGGCCGATCGACGGCTCGTCGAGCACGTAGAGCACGCCCGTCAACCCCGAGCCGATCTGCGACGCGAGCCGGATGCGCTGGCTCTCCCCGCCCGACAGCGTGCCGGAGTTGCGCGCCAGCGTCAGATAGTCGAGCCCGACGTCGTCGAGGAACCTGAGCCGCTCCCGGATCTCCTTGAGAATGCGCGCGGCGATCTCGTTCTGCTTCCCGCTCAGCCGCTCCGGCAGTCCGACGAACCACGGCAGCGCCCGCCGGATCGACATCTCCGACACCTGCCCGATGTGCACGCCGTCGATCTTGACCGCCAGCGCCTCCGGTTTCAGCCGATGCCCGCCGCAGTCCCGGCACGGCGTGGTGGCGAAATAGCGTTCGATCTCCTCGCGCGACCACTCCGATTCGGTCTCGCGCCACCGCCGCTCGAAGTTCGGGATCAGCCCCTCGAAGGTCTTGCGCGTCTTGTGCTTGCGCAACCCGTCGTCGTAGGCGAATTCGATCGCCTCCCGACCCGTGCCGTAGAGCACCGCCTTGTGGGCGATCTCCGGCAGATCGCGCCACGGCGTGGTCATCGAGAAGCCGTAGTGGGCGGCGAGCGCCTCCAGCGTCTGACCGTAGAACGGCGAGGTCGACTTCGCCCACGGCACGATCGCGCCCTTGGCCAGCGACAGCGACGGATCGGGCACGACCAGATCCGGGTCGATCTTCTGCTCGCTGCCGAGCCCGCCGCAGGTCGGGCACGCCCCGAACGGATTGTTGAACGAAAACAGGCGCGGCTCGATCTCCGCGATGGTGAACCCGCTGACCGGACAGGCGAACTTCTCCGAGAACACCAGCCGCTTGGCCGTCCCGTCCACCTCCTTCTCGTCGGCGAATTCCACGAAGGCGATGCCGTCGGCGAGACCGAGCGCCGTCTCGAACGAGTCGGCCAGACGCGTCGCCAGATCCGCTCGCACCACCAGCCGATCGACCACCACCTCGATGTCGTGCTTGATCTTCTTGTCGAGCGCCGGTGCCTCGCCGATCTCGTGAAAGGTCCCGTCGATCTTGACGCGCTGGAAGCCCTTCTTCTGGAATTCCAGAAGTTCCTTGCGATACTCGCCCTTGCGCCCGCGCACCACCGGCGCGGTCAGATAGAGCCGTGTGCCCTCCGGCAGCGTCAGCACCCGGTCGACCATCTGACTGACCGTCTGGCTCTCGATCGGCAGACCCGTCGCCGGCGAATAGGGGACGCCGATGCGCGCGAACAACAGGCGCATGTAGTCGTAGATCTCGGTGACGGTGCCCACCGTCGAGCGTGGGTTCTTCGACGTCGTCTTCTGCTCGATCGAGATCGCCGGCGACAGACCGTCGATCTGGTCGACGTCCGGCTTCTGCATCATTTCGAGGAATTGGCGCGCATAGGCCGACAGGCTCTCGACGTAGCGCCGCTGTCCCTCGGCGTAGATCGTGTCGAAGGCGAGCGACGACTTGCCCGAACCCGACAGCCCGGTCATCACCACCAGACTGTCGCGCGGCAGATCGAGATCGACGTTCTTCAGATTGTGCTCGCGCGCGCCGCGGATCGAGATCGTCTTCTGCGCGTGCTCGAACAGCCGCTTCGTCGCGATCGCCGCCGCCTCGCGCGCCTCGCTCGTCCCCGCCACACCCTGGTCGCTTCGTTCGCTCATATCGTCCCCGCGCGATTCCGTCGTCGTCGGTTCGCCTGCCGCGAGCGGCCCGCCTCGCCGCGCCCCTCGTTCGAATTTCCTCTTGCGTCGTTCCCTCTCCTTCGATAGAACATAAAGAGAACAGGCGCAAGTCCCTTTTCGAGCGTCGTCCCGCCGGCGACATTCTAGCTCGAGCCGAGGTCGCGAGGGGCGGCGAGCGCGAGGGGAGGCGCGCCTGTGGACGGGCTTGTGGATAACGCCGGCCCGTCGGCCCGATCGGTCGCCGTCGACGGCCGGACGGGCTAGAGGAGAGGGAAGTGCGTCGGACCGCGGTCCCGCGCGAGCGGTGGCGCGCGCCGGAACCGGCTCGCGGCGCGACGAAGTGAGAACGAACGGTGGGATCGGCAACTGTCGCCGGCCCGGGAGGGTGTCATGTCCGGAAGCGTCAACAAGGTCATTCTGGTCGGCAATCTCGGCGCCGATCCCGAGATCCGCCGCACCCAGGACGGCCGCCCGATCGTCAATCTGCGCATCGCCACCTCCGAGACCTGGCGTGACCGCAACTCCGGCGAGCGCCGCGAGAAGACCGAGTGGCACCGCGTGGTGATCTTCTCCGAGGGTCTCGCCAAGGTCGCCGAGCAGTATCTGAAGAAGGGCGCCAAGGTCTATCTCGAGGGTCAGCTCCAGACCCGCGAGTGGGAGGACCAGCAGGGCCAGAAGCGGTATTCGACCGAGGTCGTGCTCCAGGGCTTCAACTCGACGCTTACCATGCTCGACGGCCCCGGCGGTCGCGGTGGCGGCGGTGCCGGTGGCGCCATGGGTGGCGACGAATTCGGCGCCGGTGGTGGCGGCGACGACTACGGCGCGCCTTCGGGCGGCTT
>JBEOKB010000237.1:0-16224 GCA_040275425.1 Siculibacillus sp.
GACCAGTCCGATGCCCATCAGCATGGTCGGGCCGATGCCGCCGACGGTCTCGATGCCGCGGTGGACGCCGAGGCGCACGACCATGCGGTGGAGGGCGAAGGGGATGACCACGGCCTTGAGCACCACGGCCATCAGCGCGGTCAGGTAGAGATGCGGGGCGTCCTGGATGTGGGCCTGCCAGGCGACCGAGGCGGCCAGCACCACCGCCTGGAGGGCGAAGACGTTGATCAGGCCGAACATGCGGTTCTGGTAGAGCATCATGAACGACACCAGCACCATGCCGCCGGCGAGCAGGTGGGCGAGGTCGAGGGCGAAGCGTTCCATCAGAAGCTCCTCGACACGAACAGCAGGAGGGTGCCCAGGAAGCCGAGCATGAGCGCGGCGCCGAGGAACTCCGGCACGCGGAACACGCGCATCTTGGCGATCGAGGTCTCGAAGAAGACCATGGCGGTGGCGCCGATGGTGATCTTGGCGACGTAGGTGGCGGCGCCGACGATCAGCGGCACCACGCCGGAGGCGGGCGGCGCGAGGCCCCAGGGGGCGAAGATGCAGGCGATCAGCGAGACGTAGAGCAGCAGCTTCAGCGCGGCGGCGAGCTCGATCACCGCGAGATGGCGGCCGGAATATTCCAGCACCATCGCCTCGTGGACCATGGTCAGCTCGAGGTGGGTGGCGGGGTTGTCGACCGGGATGCGGGCGTTCTCGGCGAGGCCGACGATGACCAGGGCGGCGAGCGCGAGGCCGAGCGAGACGCGCAGCGAGGCGTGGGTCAGCATGAAGGCGGCGACGTGGGAGAGCTGGGTCGAGCCCGCCACCAGCGCCACCACGAAGACGATCATGATCATCGCCGGCTCGGCCAGCGTGGCGAACATCATCTCGCGCGAGGCGCCGAGACCGCCGAAGCTGGTGCCGACGTCCATGCCGGCGAGCGCCAGGAAGAAGCGGGCCGAGCCGAGCAGGGCGGTGATGACGATCAGGTCGGCGGCCCAGGAGAAGCGCAGGCCGGTGGCGAAGGTCGGCACCAGCGCGGCGGCGACCCAGGTGGCGGCGAAGATGACGTAGGGCGCGGAGCGGAACAGCCAGGAGGCGTTCTCGGCGATGACCGCCTCCTTGCGCACCAGACGCAGCAGATCGCGATAGGGCTGGAAGAGCGGCGGGCCGCGACGATCGAGCAGGCGCGCCTTGACCTTGCGGGTCCAGCCCAGCAGCAGCGGGGCGAGCGCGAGAACGAGGATCATCTGAGCGCCCTGGACGGCGAGTTCGCGGATCAGCCCCATATCGCCACCACGACCAAGAGCCCGACGAGGGCGACGAAGACCAGACCGAGATAGCTGCGGATCGACAGGAACTGCAGCAGGTTCAGCCGCTCGGCAATGCGCGTCACCGTGCCCTGGATCGGCGCGTAGATGCCGTCCCAGACCAGATCCTTCGTCGTGACCTCGAAGTTCGAGGGGGTCGGATCGTCGGCGGAGGCGAGGGTCAGGCGGGTGCGGGCGGCGAAGGCGAAGGTGCCGAACACGCGGCGGATCGGCTCGACGAAGCTGTTGGCGCTGTACTGGGTGAGCGGGCTCGCATCGGGGAAGCCGCAGTCCCAGGCCGGGGCGCGGCGCAGCGCACGCGAGGCGAAGCGGTGGATCACCCAGGCGGCCAGCAGCGACGACGTCAGGATGAAGACGAAGACCAGGATGCCGGAATAGGACGAGCGGCTCTCGGACACCGGCACGATCGACAGGTTCGGCCACAGCGACTGATCGGGCATGGCGTGGCCGATCAGCGCGCGGGCGACCGGGGCGGCGGCGTCGATGACGAGGCCCGGCAGGGTTCCGGCGAGCAGGCAGAGGCCGAGCAGCAGGATCATCGCGGCGAGCGAGAAGCGGTCGGTCTCGCGGGCGTTCGCGGCGGCGTCGCAGCGCGGGCGGCCGAGGAAGACGATGCCGTAGGCGCGCACGAAGCAGGTTCCGGCCAGGGCGGCGGCGAAGGCGAGCATGGCGCCGACGGCGGGAACCATGATCTTGAGGCCCCACTGCGGCAGATCGGGGCTGAGCAGGATCGCCTGGAACACCATCCATTCCGAGACGAAGCCGTTGAGCGGCGGCAGCGCGGAGATGGCGAGACAGCCGCCGAGCACGACGAAGGCGGTGACCGGCATGCGGCGGATCAGGCCGCCGAGGGTCTCGACGTCGCGCTTGCCGGTGGCGCCGAGCACGGCGCCGGCGCCGAAGAACAGCAGGCTCTTGAACAGCGAGTGATTGAGGGCGTGGAACAGGGCGGCGGTGACGGCCAGCGCGGCGGCGGCCTTCATGCCGTTGGCCTCGAAGGCGAGGGCGAGGCCGAGGGCGATGAAGACGATGCCGATGTTCTCTACGGTCGAATAGGCGAGCAGGCGCTTGAGGTCGCGCTGCATCATCGCGTGCATGACGCCGACGACGGCGGTCGCCGAGCCGAAGCCGAGCACGACCACGCTCCACCACCACGCCGGATCGCCGGCGAGATCGAACACCAGCCGCAGGAAGCCGTAGACGGCGACCTTGGTCATGACGCCGCTCATCAGGGCGGAGACGTGGCTGGGGGCGGCGGGATGGGCGAGCGGCAGCCAGACGTGGAGGGGCACCAGACCGGCCTTCGACCCGGCGCCGAGCAGGGCGAGGCCGAGCACGGCGGCGGGCACCCAGGGCGCATGGGCGGCGGCGCGGAGGGCGGTGAAGTCGAAGCCGGCGGCGGGGCCGGCGAGCAGGCCGAAGGCCAGCACCAGGGCGAGGGTGCCGAAGGTGGCCATCACCAGGTAGACGAAGCCGGCGCGGCGGTTCTCCTCCACCTCGTGGTTGGAGACGACCAGGGCCCAGGACGACAGCGACATGAACTCCCAGGCGACCAGGAAGACGAAGGCGTCGGCGGCGACCAGCACCAGATTCATGCCGGCGAGGAAGGCGGCGTAGAAGGGCAGGACCCGCTCGGGGTGCTTCTCGTGGGTGCCGTAGCCGAGGGCGTAGAGGCCGGCGATCGCGGCGCCGAGATCGACCACCACCATGAAGAAGGCGGAGAGCGGGTCGATGCGGAAATGGGCGCCGATCCAGGGCAGGCCGATCGGCAGGATCAGCTCGCGGCCCTCGCCTCCGGCGAGAACGGCGGCGCCGCAGCCGACCAGAATCAGGGCGAGCAGAGAGGAGAGGACGTAGACCAGACGCGTGGCGAGGACGGCGGCGCGCGAGAACGCCACCGCCACCACGGCGAGGCCGATCAGGCCGCCGATGCTCGATACTGCGACGATGGTCGGCATTTCCGACTCGCGCTCCCGGACTACCCCCGTGGACGCCTCCGCGACCGCCTCCCGCCCGTGCCCTCACGTGCGGTGCGGTGGATCGCCCACTCCTCCCCATGACGGACCCGCTGCGGGGAAACGCACCCGACGTTCTCTCGAGGGAACGATTGTTGGCGTGCGTCCGCGCGGACCGCGTCTCTACGGGGTCAAGGCAATCACATCGAAGCCTCGGAGGAAAGAGGCGTTTCGGCGCTTTCGCTCTCTTCTTTCGCAGGGGAGCGGCGGATTGCGACACTCGTTCTATTGCGACGCAGCATCAAATCGATAAGATCCGCCGTCGTTCGAGGGCGACATCACGCAGGTGCGAGACGGGCCACCCTCTCACCGAACGGGTCGAAACATGTTGGCTGCCGGCAAGAGTTACGACGAGGTCCTGGGCGCGTTCCGCTGGATCGTGCCGCCGGTCTACAACATCGCGATCGACGCCTGTCACAAATGGGCGGCGTGCGACCCGGAGCGGTTGGCCATTCTGCATCACCATGCCGACGGCGTGGTCGATCGCTGGTCGTTCGGGCGGATGTCGAAGGCGGCGAACCGGCTCTCCAACGTGCTGGTGGCGCGCGGCATCGGGCGCGGCGACCGGGTGGCGATCCTGCTGCCGCAATCACCGGAGACGGCGTTCTCGCACGTCGCGGTCTACGCCATGGGCGGGATCGCGCTGCCGCTGGCGGATCTGTTCGGCGTGGAGGCGCTGTCGCACCGGCTGATCGATTCGGGCGCGCGGGCGGTGGTGACCAATCGGGTCGGCGCGGCCAAGATCGCCGAGATCCGGGCGCTCCTGCCGGATCTCGCGGTGGTGTTCTCGGTCGACGGGGCCGACGACGGCGTGATCGACCTCGCGGCGGACATGGAGCGGGCGAGCGACCGGTTCGAGACGATCGCGACCGGGCCCGACGATCCGGCGCTGATGATCTACACCTCGGGCACGACCGGGGCGCCCAAGGGGGCGCTGCACGGGCACCGGGTGGTGCTCGGCCACGTGCCTGGGGTGCAGTACGCCCACGAGTTCCTGCCGCGGCCGGACGACTTCGCCTGGACCCCGGCCGACTGGGCGTGGGCGGGGGGGCTGCTCAACATCCTGCTGCCGTGCCTGACGCTGGGCGTGCCGGTGATGGCGGCGCGCTACGAGCACTTCGACCCCGAATTCGTGTGGTGGCTGATCGCGCATCATCGGGTGCGCAACGCCTTCGTGCCGCCCACGGCGATGAAACTCCTGCGCGGGGCGGGATCCCCGCGCGGCCGTCACGCGGTCGACCTGCGCACGATCGGCTCCGCCGGCGAGGCGCTGGGGCGGGAGACCTACGAGTGGGCGATCGCCGAACTCGGCATGACCATCAACGAGTTCTACGGCCAGACCGAGTGCAATCTGGTGTTGGGGTCATGCGCCGAGATCGGGGTGACGCGCTCGGGGGCGATCGGCAAGGCGACGCCGGGGCACCGGGTCGCGGTGATCGACGCCGAGGGCAACCCGGTGCGGCCGGGCGACACCGGCCAGATCGCGGTGATGCGGCCGGATCCGGTGATGTTCCTCGGCTACTGGAAGCAGCCGGAGGCGACGGCGGCGAAGTTCCTCGGCGACTGGATGACCACGGGCGACCAGGGGCTGGTCGACGACGAGGGCTACGTGTTCTTCGTCGGGCGCGACGACGACCTCATCACCTCGTCGGGCTACCGGATCGGGCCGTCGGAGATCGAGGACTGTCTGGCGGGCCATCCGGCGGTGGCGCTGGCGGCGGTGGTCGGCAAGCCCGATCCGCTGCGCACCGAGATCGTCAAGGCCTACGTCAAGCTGGCGCCGGGGTTCACCGGCGACGAGGCGCTGGTCTCCGAGATCCGCGCGCACGTGCGCAAGCGGCTGTCGGCGCACGAATATCCGCGCGAGATCGCCTTCGTCGCGGAGGTGCCGCTGACCACGTCGGGCAAGGTGATCCGGCGCTTCTTCCGCGAGGAGGCGCGCGAGGAGGCGGCGCGGCAGCGGCGCGGCGGGTGAGGGACTCGGCGAAGCGCGCGCTCCTCGTCAATCCGTGACGACGAAGCGGGCGTTCTGCATGCCGTGTTGGCGGACCAGTTCGAACAGCACGGCGGCGTGCTGGGGATGCATGCGCACGCAGCCGTGCGAGGCGGGTCGGCCGAGGCGGGCGATCTCGGTGGTGCCGTGCACGGCGATGCCGCCGTTGAAGAAGATCGAATTGGGCATCGGCGCGTTGTGGTACTTGCGCGACCAGTACTTCTTGTGCATCCGCTGGGCCTTGAACTCGCCCTTGGGGGTCCAGTGACCGCGCTTGCCGGTGGAGACGACGTATTCACCGGCTCGCACGCCGTCGACGATCACCTCCATCTTCTGGGAGGCGATCGAGATCCGGGCCTCGACGGCGGCCGAGGCGGGATTGGCGAGGCCGAGAAGACCACACAGAACGACGAGGGCCAGGGCGAAGATACGCATCGCGGAGATCCTTGAACCGAAGTCCCCTCGCCCCGTAGTCTGCCGGGCGTGGAGGGGACGAAACGTGAAACCACTCCACTCTACGCGGACGCAACGTCCGCGCATTCAATCTCTCATATTAAGATTAAACCGTCGTCCTTACGCAGAGTCCAGAACCTCTTCGACGACGTCACATCGGAGATGACCATTCATGTCGCATCGCCTCACCTTCGCCGTTCTGCTGCTGGTGTCGACCTCCGTCGGCGTGTTCGCGCAGGACATGCCGCGTCAGCTGACGGGCGAGCTGATCCGCACCGAGCGCGAGAACTGCAAGACCTCGACGGCCTACGACATGAAGTTCACCAACCACGTCGACGTGGACGGCGACGGGCGCAAGGACGTGGTGCTGGACTATTCGGAGGCGTCGTGCGGCGCCGAGCCGGAGCCCTACTGCAACGATCAGGGCTGCCTGCTCAAGGTGTTCCTGAACACCGGCGGCGGCTGGCGCAAGTCGTTCGAGGGGCGGGTCAAGTCGTGGTCGGTCGACACCTCGAGCGGCCGGGCGTCGCTTCTCGTCGACGGACACCCGGCGGGCAAGTGATCAGGCGGTGCGCTCGAGCGGCAGGATCGCGGCGAGCAGGCGCTCGTTGAGCTCGCGCACGGAGAAGGGCTTCTCCATCCAGTCGTGGAACACCGGCGGCAACCGCTCCGGGCGGGCGCGGCCGGTGACGGCGAGGAAGCGCGCGCCGGTGCAGCCCGACAGGGCCGACAGCTCGGCGGCGAGACGGTCGCCGGGCACGTCGGGCAGGCCGAGATCGACGAAGACGACGTCGTAGACGCCCTTGCGGGCGGCGTCGCGGGCGCCGTCGCCGTCGGCGACGATGGTGGCGTCGACGCCGAGGGGCGCGAGCATGGCCTGGAGCAACACTCGGCCGATGCCGTGATCCTCGACGGCGAGGAGACGCAGCCCGTCCAAGGGGCGGCCGGCGTTGGTGGTTCTGGTCTCTTCGTGCCTCATGGCGGCATCCTCCGATCGCGGATCGGGAGGACTCTAGCGTCAAGCGATTAATGCTCGGCTAAGCCTGTCGAGATCGTGTTCGATCTCTTCCCAGCCGACGAGGCGGCGAACGTCGGCGGGTGTCGCGCCCTCGGCCCGCAGGGCGCCGAGCGCGGTGTCGGCGGCCGACTTCGACAGTTTGCGGCCGTCGGCGTCGCGGACGAGATCGTGATGCAGGTAGATCGGCTCGGGCAGGCCGAGCCGGACCTGGAGCAGGCGGTGGAGCGAGGTGGCGGCGAAGAGATCGCGTCCGCGCACCACGTGGGTCACTTCCTGCGCGGCGTCGTCGACGACGACGGAGAGGTGATAGCTGGTCGGTGTCTCCTTGCGGGCGAGGACGGGATCGCCCCAGACGCGAGGGTCGGCGGCGATGCGCCCGGTCTCGCCGTTCGGGCCACGGCCCACTTCCCACCACGACAGGGGCGGTAGGCCGGCGAGGGCGGCGGCGGTGTCGAGGCGCAGGGCGAGCGGCGCCTCGCCCGCGGTCGTCGCGGCGGCGGGTTCCTCCGGCGGGGGGAAGGGGGCGCCGTCGGGATCGCGCGGCCAGCGCGCGCCGGTCGCCTCGAAGGCGGCGACGAGGG
This sequence comes from Siculibacillus sp., assembly GCA_040275425.1. Classification (GTDB taxonomy): domain Bacteria; phylum Pseudomonadota; class Alphaproteobacteria; order Rhizobiales; family Ancalomicrobiaceae; genus Pinisolibacter. The sequence goes on from JBEOKB010000237.1 coordinate 7,380, forward strand.
CGCGCAGCTCGGCTCTGGTGATTCGGCTCGGGCGGATCAGGCCGTCGGCGTCGAGTCGGGCGAGGGCGGCGCGGTAGAGATCGAAGTGCTCGGACTGACGGCGGACCTCGCCGTCCCAGTCGAGGCCGAGCCAGGCGAGATCGTCGAGGATCGCGGCCTCGAACTCGGGTCGGCAGCGGGTGGCGTCGATGTCCTCGATGCGGAGCAGGAAGCGTCCGCCGACGCGGCGCGCCAGGGCGTGATCGAGCATCGCCGCATAGGCGTGGCCGAGGTGCAGGCGACCGTTGGGGCTGGGGGCGAAGCGGAAGACGGGCGACGACATCGGTTTCGAGGTTCGGGTGGGTCGGACGAGACGGGCTGGACGGGCGGGCGGCGGCGGCCGACACTCGTCATCCATAGACCGTCGCGGGCGAGGGCGCGAGCGCGGCGGCGAAGCGGGAGGCGGGGCCTTGCGGCGAATCGCGAGCGACGAGGACGTGAGCGCGGGGCTCGACGAACTGGCGCGGCTCGATCCGCGTCTGGTGGCGGTGATCGCCACCGCCGGGCCGGTGCCGTTGCGACGGCGGACGCCGGGGTTCGCGGGGCTGGCGCGGGTGATCGTGGCGCAGCAGGTGTCGGCGGCGGCGGCGACGTCGATCTGGGCGCGGGTCGAGGCGCGGCTCGGGGCGGAGCCCTCGGCGAAGGCGATCGCGGCGCAGGACGACGAGGCCCTGCGCGGGGCGGGGCTGTCGATCGCCAAGGTGCGCACGCTTCGGGCGGTGTCGGCGGCGTGCGCGGCGGGGCTGGACCTCGGCGAGATCGCGAATCGTCCGGCCGACGCGGCGATCGAGGAACTGACGCGGATCAAGGGGATCGGCCCGTGGACGGCGGAGGTGTTCCTGTTGTTCGCCGCCGGTCATCCCGACGTGTGGCCGGGCGGCGATCTGGCGCTGAGGGCGGCGGTCGGGGACGCGTTCGGGCACGCGGGGCGGCCGAGCGACGGCGAGACGCGGGCGATCGCGGAGGCGTGGCGGCCGTGGCGGTCGGTGGCGGCGCGGCTGTTCTGGGCCTACTACGCGGCGCGACGCGACGGCCGCGAGGGCGTCGTGGAGCCGTGAGGCGTGACGGAACGGCGAGACACGCGAAATTGCGAGGAATTCCGCCGCGCGGCGGCTTCACACGAGCGACACGGGTCCCGTAGACTGTGACGGTGGTTCAACGGCGTGGTTCGACTCGCGACGCTCGGGATGCGCGGGGAGATCTCGCCGCGTTCGGTCCATCGAAGAGATGCGAGGCGCGTCTTGACCATCCACGTCGCTCCCCGGTCGCACCCCGTGCTGGTGCTCAATGCCGATCACCGCCCGCTCAGCTATTTTCCGCTGTCGCTGTGGTCGTGGCAGGACGCGGTGAAGGCGGTGTTCATGGACCGGGTGAACGTCGTGGAGACCTACGACGTGACGGTGCGCAGCGCGCGCCGGTCGATGGCGCTGCCGTCGGTGGTGTCGCTCAAGACCTTCGTCCAGGCGCGACGGGCGCCGGCCTTCACCCGCTTCAACGTGTTCCTGCGCGATCGGTTCCGCTGCCAGTACTGCGGATCGCGCGAGGATCTGACCTTCGATCATCTGGTGCCGCGCTCGCGCGGCGGGCAGACGTCGTGGGAGAACATCGTCACCGCCTGCTCGGCCTGCAATCTGCGCAAGGCCGACCGCTCGCCGGAGGAGGTGGGGTTGCGTCCGGCGCATCGGCCGTGGCGGCCGAGCGTGCACGATCTGCACGCCGCCGGGCGGCAGTTTCCGCCCAACTTCCTGCACGAGAGCTGGATGGACCATCTCTACTGGGACGTCGAACTCGATCCGTGAGAACGGGCTCAGGCGGCGGAGCGGCGGGCCTTCAGCGCGCCCCACAGGGCGAGGGCGACGAGGCCGGTGGAGATCACCACGTTCCAACCGGCGAAGGACAGGCCGAGGATGCGCAGCTGCGCCTTGGTGCAGTCGATCACCGCCGCCTTGCGCGCCGCGTTCAGCATGTCGGCGGCGGAGAGCGGCAGGGCGGTGGCGGTCGCGCCGGAGCAGTCGGCCGGGCCGGGCCAGTAGCCCCATTCGGCGCCCGCCTGATAGAAACCCACGCCTCCGCCCCACAGGAACAGGCCGACGAGGGCGAGGAGCGCGAGGCGGACGAGAATCTCGGGCGCGCGCAGGCGTTCGGCGAGAAGGGCGAACACGGCGATCGGCGCCGATCCGTAGTAGACCCAGCGCTGCTCGAGGCACAGCCGACAGGGGCGATAGCCCGCCGCCTCGAAGCCGTGCGAGGAGGCGATCACGCCGAGGACGGCGGCGGTGAGCAGGGCCAGGACGACGATGCGGCGGCCGAGGGGCGAGAGAAGAGACACGTCCGACAACTCCTTGGGGCCGAAGGCGCGGCCCGTCCCGCTTCTCAGCCCAGCATCTTGACCGCGACATAGAGCGCGATGATCACGGCGGCGACGAGGCCGGCGATCAGGCCGAGGCGGTTTTCGATGAAGTGGCGGATCGGCTCGCCCCAGCGGCGCAGAGCCCAGGCGAGCGCATAGAAGCGCGCGCCGCGCGCGAGGATCGCCGAGACCACGAACAGCCACAGATCGACGTGCATCACGCCGGAGAGGATGGTGACGATCTTGATCGGCGGCAGGTGGGCGAGGCCGGAGGTGATCAGCAGCAAGAGGACCGAATCGCCCCAGTCGCGCTTCAGCCGCTCGAAGGCCTCGACCTTGTGATAGAAGCGCAGCACCGGTTCGGCGAGGGCGTCGAAGGCGTAGTAGCCGAGATACCAGCCGGCGATGCCGCCGAGCACCGAGGCGGCGGTGGCGATGAAGGCGAAGCGGTAGGCGCGTTCGGGCCGGGCGATGCCCATCGGCAGGAACAGCACGTCGGCGGGCACGAGAAAGACCGAGCTCTCGACGAAGGCGATGATCGCCAGCCACCATTCGGCGGTCTTGCGGGCGGCGAGCGACAGGGTCCAGTCGTAGAGGCGTCTCAGCATGGGTCCTCGGCGTCGCGAGAGGTGCGCTCGGCGGCCGGCGCGGATTCCCGCCGGTTTCGGCCGCGCGGGGCTCCGGGGGGTTTAGCCGAGGCGTCGGCGGGCGTCCACCGGCGGGGCGGTGAATTTCGCGCGAGCGGGGCGGGAGCGGCGGCGGCGGATTTCCACAAGGGCGAAGGCGGCGCGACGACGGCGGGCGAGCGGCGTTGACGGCGGGTCGGGTCCGTCTAATATGCGCGCCGCCTGCCCCAGTGGCGAAATGGTAGACGCGGCAGACTCAAAATCTGTTGCCGGCGACGGCGTGTTGGTTCGAGTCCGACCTGGGGCACCACTTCTTCTCACGACGACGACCGAGGTCGTTCGCGCCTCTCGCGAGAGCGAGAGGCGGACGCGCGCGTCGCGTCGCGTGTCGTTCCCCGCGTCTCAGGTGCCGCAGAAGGTGCGGCAACGGGGGGTGCCGGGGGGCGGCGGGGCGGCGAGATCGTCGCTCGCCGGGTCGTCGTCGAAGGGGGCGGAGACGGCGGCGAGCAGACGGTCGAACGGGGCCATGTCGCCGTCGCGGGCGGCGCGCAGGGCGGCTTCGAGCACATGGTTGCGCGGGACGACGCGGGGGTTGGCGCGGCGCATCGCGGCGCGGCGGGTCGCGGCGGGGGTCTCCTCGGTCGCCAGCCGGGCGAGCCAGCGGGCGCGGACGGTGAGATACACCGGCACGGCGGCGAGCGCGGCGGGGTCGGGCGCGGTCGGATCGGCGGCGACGTCGACGAGGGCGCGGAAGGTCGCGGTGAAGTCGGCTCCGGCCGCCGCCATCACCGCGAGCAGGTCCTCGGCGAGGGCGACGTCGGTCGGGTCCTCGCGCGCGAGGCCGAGCTTGGCGCGCATTCCGGCCGCCCATTCGGCGCGGTAGAGCGCGGGGAAGGTGCTCAGGGTCTCGCTCGCCAGACGCACCGCCTCGTCCGGGTCGGGATGGATCAGATCGAGCAGGGTCTCGGCGAAGCGGGCGAGGTTCCATCCGGCGATCGGCGGCTGGTTGCGGTAGGCGTAACGGCCGCCGCGATCGATCGAGCTGAACACGGCGGCGGGATCGTAGGTGTCGAGGAAGGCGCAGGGGCCGTAGTCGATGGTTTCGCCCGAGACGGTCATGTTGTCGGTGTTCATCACGCCGTGGACGAAGCCGATCAGCATCCATTTCGCCACCAGCGCCGCCTGACGCGCCACCACGCGCTCGAGCATCCGCAGATGGCGATCGGGACGGCCGAGGAGGTCGGGGTCGTGGCGGGCGATCGCGTGTTCGGCGAGGCGAGTGAGGGGCTCGGTCTCGCCGCGCGCGGCGAAGTACTGGAAGGTGCCGATGCGGATGTGGCTCGCGGCCACGCGCGCCAGCACGGCGCCGGGCTCGAAGCCGTCGTCGCGCAGGATGCTCTCGCCCGTCGTCACCGCCGCCAGCGCGCGGGTGGTCGGGATGCCGAGGGCGTGCATGGCCTCGCCGACCAGATATTCGCGCAGCACCGGACCGAGCACGGCCTTGCCGTCGCCGCCGCGCGAGAACGGGGTGCGGCCGGAGCCCTTGAGATGGAGATCGCGGCGGCGGCCGGAGCGGTCGATCAGTTCGCCGACGAGCAGGGCACGGCCGTCGCCGAGCCGGGGCGAATAGTGGCCGAACTGATGCCCGGCATAGGCCATCGCCAGCGGCGTCGTGCCGGGCGGGGCGGCACTGCCGCTGAGGTAGGCGGCGCCGATGTCGCCCGCGAGGGCCCCGGGCGGGAGGCCGAGGTCGTCGGCCAGCGCGGCGTTGAAGCGCAGGATGCGCGGATCGGGCACGTCGGCGCCTCGCCACGGGACGTAGAGCCCGTCGAGGTCGCGGGCGTAGCTGGCTTCGAACGACAGGGGCGGCGACGTCGTCATGGCACCTCGGTTCGCGGGCGGCACCGCCGCGAACGGTCGGGCGTCGTGTTCTCGCTCGGCAAGGTAGGGCGCGGGTCGCGCGGCGTCGAGGGCCGTGGGGCGGTGAGCGTCAGGCGAGGGTCGAGACGACGCGACCGTCGGTGCCGACCAGGATCGCGGCGAGGCCGAGGCGTTCGGCGAGGGCGAGACCGGCGCGGCGGCCGTGGACCATCAGCGCGGTGGCCCAGGCGTCGGCGAGCATGCAGGTCGGGGCGAGGACGGTGACGGCGGCGAGGTCGCCGACGAGGGGGGCGCCGGTGCGTGGGTCGATGGTGTGCGACAGGCTCCGACCGCCGATCTCGACGACGTGGCGATAATCGCCCGAGGTGGCGACGGCGGCGTCGCGCAGCTCGAGGACGCCGAGAAGTTCGCGGGCGTCGCGGGCGGGTCGCTCGTGACCGACCGCCCAGGGCGAGCCGTCGGGTTTGAGACCGGCGGCGCGCATCTCGCCGTCGATGCCGACGAGGAAGGCGGCGACGCCGGAACGGGTGAGTTCCTCGGCGAGGCGATCGACGCCGTAGCCCTTGGCGATGCCGGAGAGATCGAGGCGCAGGGCGGCGTGTTTGCGCACTCGCGCGCGGGTCTGATCGAGCTCGAGCGTCTTGGGCGGTTCGAACGAGGGGCGGCCGCCGCAGGCGGCGACGGCGGAGGGGTCGAGCGCGCGGGTACCGCCGCCGAATCCCCAGGCGCGGACGAGATCGCCGACGCCGACGTCGAAGGCGCCGTCCGACCGGCGGCCGACGTCGAGCGCGGCGGCGAGGACCTCGATCAAAGCGGGCGGCACGTCGATCCAGACGCCGAGCGGGGCGGCGTTGAGGCGTTCGAGGTCGGAGTCCGGGCGCCAGGTCGACATCTGCCGGTCGACCGTGTCGACGGCGGCGGCGAGGCGGAGGGCGAGGGCGTCGGTGCCGAAGGCGGGGTCGGCGAAGAAGACCGCCGACCAGCGCGAGCCCATGGTCGGGCCGTTGAGGGCGAAGCGGCGCGGGGCCGGGACGAGGTCAGTAGACGTCTTCGACATAGCGGCCTTCCGATCGCAGGGTGGCGAGATCGAGACCGAGCGGGCGGACGATCGCCTCGAGGGTGTGGGTGACGGCATGGGCCATGTCGCGACCGCCGCAGACCAGGACCTGGGCGCCGTGGCGGATCAGGTCGCGCAGATGAGGCGCGTCGGCGGCGATGCGGTCCTGGACGTAGGCGCCGCCGCGCGGATCGCGCGAGAAGGCGGTACGCAGCGAGGTCAGGCGACGCTCGGCGAGGTGGCGGGCCAGTTCGTGTTCGTAGAGGAAGTCCGAGGCCGGGTTGCGGCCGCCCCAGTAGAGATGGACCGGGCGCTCGGCGGCGTTGGCGCGGACGAAGCCGGCGAGGGGGCCGATGCCGGCGCCGGCGCCGATCAGGATGAGGGGCGCGCGCCCCTCGATCGGGCGGAAGCTCGGGTTGGCGCGGACGAAGGCGTCGATGCGGTCGCCCGGTTCGAGCCCGTGCAGGAAGGTCGAGCAGCGGCCGCCCGGCATCAGGCGCACGCAGATCTCGACCACGCCGTCGGCGGTGGAGGAGGCGAGCGAATAGAAGCGCGGCATGGCCTCGCCCGGCGGCAGGATGCCGACGAGATCGCCGGCCTCGAAGTCGGGCAGGCGGCGGGGGCGGGCGGTGCGGGCGTCGGTGGGACCGACGAAGCGCAGGATCGCGACGGGGGCGCCGACGGCGGCGCCGTAGTCCTCGCGTTCGATCAGCTCGAGTTCGAGGGTCTTCGGGCGTTCGGCGACGTGCTCGAGGACGAGGTCGTGGCCGAGAACGGCGCCGAGGTCGCGACCCCACTGGGCGAATTCCTGGGCCGAGCGGCGATCGATGCGCTTGAGCGGCATGAGCGTCGGGAAGCCCTTCGCGGCGAGGAGGGTGGCGACGTCGTGGGCCCAGCGGCAGAAGGTGGGGAAGGTGCGATCGCCGAAGCCGAGCACGGCGACGGGCATGCGGGCGGAGAAGCGCTCGAGCCGGGCGGCGAAGGCGGTGGCCGAGGACGGGGCGCCGCCGTCGCCCCAGGTGGCGGTGAGGATCAACAGGCGCCGCGCCGAGGCATGGGCCGGGGAGAGATCGTTCATGGCGCAGGTGTGGACGCGGTGTCCGGCGCGGCCGAGAGTGGCGGCGAGGGTGGCGGCGAAGCCCCAGGTGGTGTTGCCCTCGCTGCCGACCAGGATGACCGTGTCGGCGGAACGGGCGGGCACGTCGCCGGTCACACGGGGGCGGGCGGCGCGGCGACGCAGCCACATGGCGACACCGGTCGCGGCGAAGACCGGGACGGCGGCGGAGGAGAGGCCGAGCAGGAGGCCGAGCGCCCAGGCGCCGCGTCCGGTGTGGAGCATCTCGACGGTGCGACCGAGGCGCTCGAGCCGGGTGGCGGGCACGAAGGCGATGGTCGCGCCGGTAGCGGGGTCGATGGTCGCCTCACCGGCGTCGGCGCGCAGGCGGAAGGTGTCGCCGGGTTCGCCCGACCGGGGGAAGACGAGTTCGCGCAGGGCGGCGACGTCGACGGCGCGCAGCGCGGCGAGGCGGGCGATCGGGGCGGCGGGGCGGTCGCTCGCGGTGACGACGACGGTCTCGGTCGCGGCCTCGGGCAGGAGGCCGAAGGTCGAGGCGGTCATCCACAGGCCGGTCACGGACGACAGGAGGAGGCCGAGGGCGGCGAGGCGGCCGAGTTCGCCGTGGAGGCGTTCGGCGAGGGTGCCGCGGATCGGGCGCAGGAGCGCGGCCGAGCCGCCGAGGCGTTTCGCCAGCAGCGCCACGCCGGAGAGCGTCAGCACCAGCACGGCCAGGGCGGCGACGGCGACGGCGAGGCGTCCGGCGTCGTCGGCGAGGAGCGAGCGGTGGAGATCGACCAGCAGGCGCGAGGTCTCGGACGGGCGCCAGGGGCCGAGGCCCGCGCCCGTCCGGGGATCGATGCGTTCGACGTCGGTGGTCTCGGCGTCGGCGAAGGCGGCGGTGAGGGTGCCGTCGGCGCGGGCGCGGATGGTCTCGACGCCGGGGCGACGCGCGGCGACCGCCGCCGCCAGATCGGCGACGGAGGTGCCGCGTTCGATCGCCGGGGCGGCGAGGCGGTGAAGCGCCGGTTCGACCGAGAGGACCGCGCCGGTCAGGGCGACGAAGGCGAGGCAGACCGCGAGGACGAGACCGGGCAGGGCATGGAGACGGCGAAGCATGGGGAGATCTCCGATCGGCTCAGAACGCGACCGAGAAGGACTTGACGTAGCCGCGCCCGGAGACCGGCTTGCCGGCGGCCGAGGTCGCGAGCGGGGCGACGACCTCGGAGGGGTTGTCGCGGCCGTTCTCGACCGAGGTGTCGACGTGGACGACGTAACCGGCGTCGATCATGGCGTCGGCGATGTCGACGCTGATCTTGAGCGTGCGGCCGGAGCCGATGCTGGCGCCGGTGATGCCGTCGACCTCGCGGGCGCGGCCGCCGGAGGCGCGCTGCCAGTCGGAGAGGTGGCTCCAGTACTTCGACTTGGCGCCGGCCATCCACAGGGTGCCGGCGTACTTGCCGGAGGCGTCGGTGACCCACAGCACGACGTAGGCGCCGTTGCCGCCGTAGGGCTTGAGGGTGGTCTCGAAGGTGACCTGCCGGGCCTCGACCAGGGTCGGGGCGAGGAGGGCGGCGCCGACGGCGACGGTGGAGAGAGCGAACTTCATGGGGGGCGTTCCTCGGTGTTTCGGGGCGATCGGATGCGACGCGCTCATTCGACCGTGACCTTCGGGCGGGTGTTGCCGCCGAACAGGCCGTTTTCGGGAACCGGGCGGGCCGGATCGGTCGGGGCGATCGGGGCGATGTCGCCGGCGCGCGCGCGGGCACCGCGATCGTCATCGTCGTCATCGTCGTCATCGTCGTCATCGTCATCGTCGTCGTCGTGGCGACCGCGCT
>JBEOKB010000238.1:0-2647 GCA_040275425.1 Siculibacillus sp.
AACCCCGCCCCCGACCCAGCCGGTGCCCTGGGTCCCGAGCGAGAAGCGCGTGGTCAAGGGCTCGCCCGCCGCCCGCGTCGACGTGCCCGACTACGACCGCCTGCCCGTCGTCGCCCCGCTCGCGCCCGCCCTGCGCGGCTCGATCCGCCGCGTCGACCTGCCTCCCGGCGAGAAGCTCGTCGCCCTCACCTTCGACCTGTGCGAGACCGCGTCCGAGGTCGCCGGTTACGACGGCGAGATCGTCGACGAACTGCGACGCCGCGCCGTGCCCACCACCTTCTTCGTCGGCGGCCACTGGGCCGTGACCCACCCCGGCCGCTTCGCCGAGCTCGCCGCCGATCCGCTGTTCGAGATCGCCAATCACACCTGGACCCACGCCAACCTGCGTTTCGCCCGCGGCGAGGACCTCGCCCGCCAGCTCCTCGCGCCCGAGGCCGCATTCCTCGCCGGTGGCGTCCGCGCGCGCTCCACACTGCTGCGCTTCCCCTTCGGCGCCTGCGACCCCGTCTCGCTCGATGCCGCCGCCGAGGCCGGGCTCGCCGCGATCCAGTGGGACGTCTCCACCGGCGATCCCTCGCCCGCCACCTCCGCCGAGGCGATCGTCGCCCAGACCCTCGCCGCCGTCCGCCCCGGCTCGATCGTCCTCGCCCACGCCAACGGCCGCGGCTTCCACACCGGCGCCGCCCTGCCCCGCGTCCTCGACGGCCTCGCCGCGCGCGGCTATCGCTTCGTCACCGTCGGCGAACTCCTGAAGCGCGGCCGCCCGGTCGTCGCCGCCACCTGCTACGACGGACGCCCCGGCGACACCGACCGCTACGGCCCCTTCGGCCTCGTCCGCGCGACCACCGGGCCCGCCGCGCCGACCGCCCCCGCCCCCCTCCCGTTGCGAAAGGCCGTCCCGTGACCGCGCGCGCCGAACCCTTCACCGCCGAGCGCTACGATCTCGGCCCCGTCGTGCTGGAGCCGATCGGCGACGTCGTCGCCGAACTGGCCGAACGCCTCGCGGCGATCGATCCCTGGGCCAGGACCGGGCGCACCGCCGCCGGCTTCCTCGCCTCCTTCGCCGTCTGCCCGCCCGCGACCTTCCGCTTCGCCCTGCGCCGCGACGGCCGCCTCGTCGGCTACCTCGCCCTGCGCCGCCCCTTCATGCGCGGCCCCTACGTCGAGACCATCGCCGTCTTCCCGGAGGCCCAGCGCCTCGGCATCGCCCGCGCGGTGATCGAATGGGCGGCGCGCGAGGTCGAAGGCCTCGACACCAACCTCTGGCTCTGCGTCACCGAGTGGAACGCGGTCGCCCGCGCCGCCTATGCCGCTCTCGGCTTCGTCGACGTCGGCCCCCTGCCCGACGTCGCCGCCGTCGGCGTCACCGAGATCTTCATGCGCCGCGTGCTCGCCCCGCCGATGCCCTGACGCCCGAATGCCACCGCTGGCCGTGACGAATCCACGCCGCCCGCGCGACGCGCCCCCTTTTCCTCCGCCCCGGACCGGTTCATTGTGAGATTTCTCCCACGAGGACGGAAACGACGGAGGGGCCGATGTCGACGATCCTCATCACCGGAGCCGCGCGCGGCATCGGACTGGCACTGACCGCCGCCTTCGCCGATCGCGGCGACACCGTGATCGCCACCGTGCGCAATCCCGACCACCTCACCGACCTCGCCGCCGTGGTCGCGCGCCGGCCCGGCCTCGTCGAGGTCCACCGCCTCGCCGTCGACGACCCCGCCTCGATCGCCGCCCTCGCCCATCGCCTCGGCGATCGGCCGATCGACGTGCTGATCAACAACGCCGGCGTGTTCGGCCCCGAGCGCCAGTCGACCCTCGACATGGACTTCGACGGCTGGCTCGAGACGCTGCGGATCAACACCATGGCCCCGCTGGCGGTGTCCCAGGCGCTCCTGCCCAACCTGCGCCGCGCCGAGCACGCCAAGATCCTGACCATCTCCTCCGGCATGGGCTCGATGAGCCAACAGAAGTCGGACTCCGTCGCCTACCGCTCGTCCAAGGCGGCGGTGAACAAGGTGATGCAGTGTCTGGCCACCGACCTCTCCGCGGAGGGTATCGCCGTCGCCGTCTGCCACCCCGGTTGGGTCAGGACCGACATGGGCGGCGCCGGCGCCGACATCTCGCCCGAGATGAGCGCCAGCGGCATCACCCGCATCGTCGATCGCATGAGCCTCGCCCGAACCCCGGTCTTTCACGTCTGGGACGGTGGAATTCTGCCCTGGTGAGAGCCTGTCTCAGAAGTCGGCGGTGGTGGATCGGCGAGGGATTTTTCGTTCTCGCCAGGAGGGGAGCGAAGCCGATATCGAGATATCGGCGAGATTTCCGACGCCGCGAGAGCGGAAGAGAACCGACGAGCCGACCCGTCCGAGCTTTTGAGACAGGCTCTGAGCATGCGCAGCGAAATTTTCGCACCCGCATGAAAGAATTTTTCAATTCCCTCGGCACTGCAGCGACGAATGTGACTTCCGTCGCGCCTCCTCCGTATCTACCCTGATGTCAGCCGCCGCCAGAGCGGTCACTAAAACGTGGAGGAGCCCGAGACCATGGCCATGACCAGGACCTTCGATGTTCTGCTGGTGAGCGCAGCCTTCGTCTTTCTGTCCGCGATCGTGTTCGGCGTCCTCTGACGCCTCGGGCGATCACG
>JBEOKB010000239.1:0-20859 GCA_040275425.1 Siculibacillus sp.
CGGTGCAGAACGCCTCGCCGCCGGTCTCGTCGACGGCCTGGAGGCGCAGGCCCGCCCGCGCTGGCCGCTCGACGCGAACGCCACCCCCAAACTCGGATCCGGACAGGCGGGAGCCAAGGCATGACTGCAGCGCGCGAGATCGAACGGGTCGCCGTGATCGGCGCCGGAGCCTGGGGCACGGCCCTCGCCCTCGTCGCCGCCCGAGCCGGCCGCGCCGTCCGCCTGTGGGGCCGCGACCCCGAGGTCGTCGCCGCCATCGGCGAGCAGGGCCGCAACCCGCGCTATCTCGGCGACATCGCCCTCGAACCCGGCCTGTTCGCCACCACCGACCTCGGCGCCGCCCTCGCCGACGCCGACATGGTGATCCTGTCGGTGCCCGCCCAGGTCAATCGCGAGACCGCGCGCGCCCTCGCCGCCCTGATCCCGGCCGGAACCCCGGTGGTCAGCGCCGCCAAGGGCCTCGAGCACGGCACCAGCGCCACCATGACCCGGATCATCGCCGAGGAGATCCCCGGCGCCGCCCCGGCGATCCTGTCCGGCCCGAGTTTCGCCGTCGACGTCGCCCGCGGCCTGCCCACCGCCGTCACCGTCGCCGCCGAGACCGACGCCGCCGCCGAGCGCCTGTGCCGGGCCCTGTCGTCGTCGAGCTTCCGCCCCTATGCCTCCCGCGATCTCGCCGGCGTTCAGATCGGCGGCGCGCTCAAGAACGTGCTGGCGATCGCCTCCGGCATTGTCGTCGGTCGTGGCCTCGGCGCCAGCGCCCAGGCGGCGCTGACCGCGCGCGGCTTCGCCGAGCTGACCCGCCTCGGCCGCGCCCTCGGCGGCGAGCCCGAGACCATGATGGGCCTGTCCGGCCTCGGCGATCTCCTTCTCACCGCCACCTCGACCCAGTCGCGCAACTTCTCGCTCGGTCTGGCCATCGGCGCCGGCGGCTCGGTCGCCGACCTCGTCCGCCACGGTACCAAGCTCGCCGAGGGCGCCCACACCGCCGTCGTCGCCGTCGACTTCGCCGCCGTCCACGGCGTCGAACTGCCGGTCACCGCCGCCGTCGCCGACGTGGTCGGCGAGCGCATCGACGTCTCCGGCGCCATCGATCGCCTGATGAGCCGCCCGCTCAAGCGCGAGAACGGCTGACCCCGACGAATGCCGGGGCGTCATCGGACATCGCCGGTGGACCCCGCCGTCGATGCCGCCTAAATTCGCTCGATCGTGAAACTTTTCGGAGATCACCGCATGCTGTTCGTCGCCCTGTGTCACGACAAGCCCGGACACCTCGCCGTCCGCCTCGCCACCCGCGACGCCCACGTCGGCTGGCTCAGGGCGCTGGGGCCGCGCGTGCGCATCGCCGGACCGTTCTTCGACGACGCGGCCGAGGAGATGCAGGGATCGATCGTGGTGATCGAGGCCGACGACATCGCCGACGCGAAGTCCACCTTCGCCGCCGATCCCTATGCCGCCGCCGGCCTGTTCGAGCGGGTCGAGATCCGGCCGTGGCGCTGGGTCGTCGGCGCTCCGACCACGTGAGGCCCACCATGGCGCACTGGCTCTACAAGTCCGAACCCGAGGTGTGGTCCTGGGACGACCAGGTCGCCAAGGGCGACGACGGCACCTATTGGGACGGGGTGCGCAACCACCTCGCCAACAAGCACATGAAGACCATGGCGGTCGGCGATCGCGGCTTCTTCTATCATTCCAACGAGGGCAAGGCCGTGGTCGGCGTCGTCGAGGTGATCGCCGCCTGGGCGCCCGATCTCGCCGACGACAAGGGCACCTTCGGCGCCGTCACCCTCAAGGCGATCGAACCGCTGCCCAGACCCGTGAGCCTCGCCGAGATCAAGGCCGATCCCCGCCTCGCCGAAATGGTGCTGGTCAGGAACTCGCGCCTGTCGGTCCAGCCGGTCACCGACGCCGAATGGGCGCTGATCCGCGAACTCGGAGGCCTCGCCCCGTGAGCCCGGCGGCCATCTCGGACCCGGCGGAGTTCATTCGCGCCAACACCCGGCTGCAGGCCCCGCCGCACGTGCCCGAGATCTCGCTCCACCTCGCCGACGAGGCGATGGACCTGTGGAAGCTCACCGAGGACGAACTCGCCACCCTCGGCCTGCCGCTGCCGTTCTGGGCCTTCGCCTGGGCCGGCGGCCAGGCGCTGGCGCGCTGGATCCTCGACCGACCCGCCTGCGTGCGCGACCGCTCGGTGCTGGTCTTCGCCGCCGGCGCCGGTCTCGAGGCCATCGCCGCCGCCAGGAGCGGCGCCGCCCGCGTCCTCGCCACCGAGATCGACCCCTTCGCCCTGACCGCCCTCGAGCTGAACGCCGCCATGAACGGGGTGCGTTACGAGATTTCGGGGCAGGACGTGCTCCAGCACGGCCTCGACGGCCTACCCTTCCGTCCCGAAACGGTGCTGCTCGGCGACGTCTTCTTCGAACGCCCCCTCGCCGATCGCGTCGCCGACTTCGCCGCCGACTGCGTCCGCGCCGGGGCCGAGGTGCTGATCGGCGACCCCGGCCGCAGCTATCTGCCGCGCGAGCGCCTGGAATCGCTGGCGGAATACCGCGTTCCCACCACCCGCGCCCTCGAGGACGCCGAGGTCAAGCGTACCCACGTCTGGCGTTTTCTCGGCTGAATTCACCTTGTCGGGCGCGGTCGAGACCACCGCCCGCGAGAAGGCCGGTCCTTGGCCCCGGTCTTGCGAATTCCGAAGAAGAGATTGACCGCCCGTCCCGTTTCGGGACGGCGCGTCGACCGAAGCTTCGGAGTCGGACATGCGCATCGGGCAGACCCTGGGAGTATCGATCGGATCGGGCATCGCCGCGCGCGCGACCACCGCCCGTCGGGTCGAGCCGATCGACCGTCCCGCCTCCGCCCGGCCCCGTCCCGAGGAGCCCGCCTCGCGCGCCCTCGTCGTCACCGAGCCGCGGCCCCTCCCCGAGAGCCCGACCGAGCGGCTGGCGCGCCACCGCACCCACGCGCCCTTCCTCGCCCAGCTCCTCGCCACCCGCGACGATCTACCGGTCACGCGCCGCCTTCGCCGCGCCGATCCGCGCCGCGCCTGCGCCGCCTATACGGCGGTGGAGGAGGGAGAGAGCCCGGCGGTGCCGGGCTGGCTGGTCGACGTCTCGCGTTGAGCGCCGAACCTCGGCCGCGCGTCACGGACCGCGATCGAAGCCGAAGTCGCGCCGCGCCCCGCGAATGGTGATGGTGAAGCCGCCGATCACGTCGAGCAGCGCGATCACCGTCAGGATCACGAACACCGACGTCGCCGCGCCGACCACGGTCAGAAACTCGATCAGATGGATCACGAACACGCCGAGCGACAGCGCGTGGTCGACGATGGTCGGCGACGACGTCCGGGTCGCCTTGACGATCTCGACGAACAGGCACACCAGCGCCGCCAGGATCAGCACGTCGCCGAGCAGCAGCGTGAAGCGCGCGTCGGAGACCATCGTCACCGTGAACACCGGCTGCACCCACGGATCGCCCGGCGTGGCGCCGAACATGCCGCCGATCACCAGATTGTAGACCAGCAGGGGCGCCAGCGTCAGCGGTATGTTCATGAACATCGGTCGACCGTCCTGGAGAGATCGCGGATCGCGGCGATTCGCCGCCGTCTCCTCGATACCCGCGCGAGACGGCGAAAAAAAGAAGGGCCGGCGCGAGCCGACCCGTCTTCGTGTTCAGCGGTCGAGCCGAGCGATCACTCGCCCTTGGGCTCCAGGATCTGGCGACCGCGATACATGCCGGTCTTCAGATCGATGTGGTGCGGACGGCGCAGTTCGCCGGAGTCCTTGTCCTCGACGTAGGTCGGGGCCTTCAGCGCGTCCGCCGAACGGCGGAAGCCACGCTTCATGGGCGAGGTCTTTCTCTTCGGAACGGCCATCGTTCACACTCCAGATCGTGGTGCGCGCCACCGTCTCGGGGGTGCGCGAAAATCGTTGCGGCACCGTCGTCCTACGCCCCTCTCGATCCGTTCGACCGGTCCGTGAGGATGCAGATTTCGGTGGATGGGCCGGGCTTATACAGAACTCGAGCGGGTTTGACCAGAGCGCCGCGAGAAAATCGCCGACCCCTCGTCGCAAGGAGGAGCCCGATCGGCCCGACTGGTGAATTTGTCTTGGATCGGGAGCGAAATCGCGCTAGCCGTGCCTCGTTCTTCCGACCTCGCGCAGGGCCGACGATGAGCGCCGCACCCCTCTCCTTCGCCGAAGCTCTCGCCCGCGACGCCGACGCCGTCGAGGCCATGCTCGACCGCCTGCTCGCCCCCGCCGCCCTGCCCGGGGAGACCGTGCGCCCCGAGCGCCTGCGCGCGGCGATGCAACACGCCACCCTCGGCGGCGGCAAGCGGCTGCGGCCGTTTCTGCTGATCGCCGCCGCCCGCATGTTCGGTGCCGAGGGCGAGGGCGTGCTGCGCGCCGCCGCCGCCCTCGAGATGGTCCACTGCTACTCGCTCGTCCACGACGACCTGCCGCAGATGGACGACGACGATCTGCGCCGTGGCCGCCCCACCGTCCACCGCGCCTACGACGAGGCCACCGCCATTCTCGCCGGCGACGCCCTCCTCACCCTCGCCTTCGACACCCTCGCCGATCCCGCCACCCACGCCGACCCGGCCGTGCGCGCCGAGCTGGTGCTGCGGCTCGCCCGCGCCTCCGGCCTCGGCGGCATGGTCGGCGGCCAGATGCTCGATCTCTCCGCCGAGGGCCGCTGGAGCACGAACGGCGCCGCCCTCGCCCTCACCGACGCCGAGATCCGCCGCCTCCAGGCGATGAAGACCGGCGCCCTGCTGCGCTTCCCGCTCGAGGCCGGGGCGATCTGCGCCGGCGCGGGCGCCGACGACGTCGCCCGTCTCGGCCGCTTCGGCGCCGTGGTCGGCCTCGCCTTCCAGATCGCCGACGACATCCTCGACGTCGAGGCCTCGGCCGAGGCCCTCGGCAAGGCCACCGGCAAGGACGCGGCCCGCGGCAAGGGTACTCTGGTGGCCCTCCACGGCCTCGACGCCATGAAGGCCGAGCTCGCCCGCCTCATCGAGGCCGCGAGCACCGAACTCTCCCCCTACGGCCCCCGCGCCGCCCTCCTGATCGAGGCCGCCCGCTTCGTCGCCGAACGCCGCAGCTGAGAACCGGGCCCCACCTCAGCGCGGCTCGCGCAGGCGCGACAGCACCGTCCGCAACGGATCGGGCACCCAGGCGCGCGTCACGAAGTCGTCGTGCGCCACGCTCGCGCTCGTCGCCGTGAACGCCACAGCCCCCGGCGCGAACGTCTCCGGCAGACCGCTCGTCACCGGCACGCCGCGTTCGACCAGAAGGCGGCGCAGCGCCTCGTTCGGTGCGCGCGTCGAAGGCGAATGGGCGCTGAAGAAGAACGCCCGCCCCCGCCGCCCGATCCAGTCGGCGATCCGCTGCTCCTCCGCATAGAGCCCGTCGAGCAGGATCACCCCGCGCACGCGCTCGCCCGCCCCGCCGCGCTCGAGCGAGAACGCCGTCGGCAGATAGCCGCCGCTGTAGGCGACGATCACGATCGGCGCCCGCGCCAACGCCGCCGCGGCGCGTCCGTCCCCCGCGAGTTCCGTCGTCCGCCGCCCCGCCTCCTCGACGAAGCGGGTGAAGAACCCCGCCGTCCAGAAGTTGCCGGCGCTCGAATCGAGCGCGTCGACCGCCATCTGCGGCGCCACCAGCACCGCGTTGAGCCCCGACGCCGCCACCTGCGCCGGCACGCGCTGGCGATCGCGCACGTCGCGCCCGAGCCGCGCCTCGTTGCCGTGGAAATAGACGACCAGCGTCACCGGCCGCGCCCAGTCGATGCCCTTCGGCACCGAGATCAGCACGTCGCGGCTGGAATAGGTCGCGTCCTCGAAATAACGCCCGCCGCGCGGCGAAGTGTGCCCGGGCCGCCCGTCGACCTGAAAGTCGAGGAACGGCACGCCCTGATCCGGGATCGCTCCGCGATAGGGAAAGGCCGACGCCTCGAACGGCACGATCGCCGTCACGCCGCCGCCTTGCGCCGCCGCCGGACCACCGAAGAACGCCGGCACCGCCACCACCACCGCCCGCACTGCCCCCGAGAGAGTGATCCTCATCGCTCCGCCCTCGCTCGACCGGCGCCCGAGCGGCCGCCCCGAGGGCGCCCGCCCGGCGCGATCCGCCTCAGTGCCGCGCCGTCCCGGCCGGTCCCGCAACCTGCGATCCGGCATGCGGCAACAGCACCGCGAAGAACGCCGGCACCGCGAGCAGATAGGCCCCGCCCGCGGTGAACAGCACCGCCCCCAGGCCGAAGCCGGTCGCCAGGATCGGCACGATCGCCGCCCCGATCACCGAGAAGCAGCCGTTGATGCCCCACGCCCACAGGAACATCGGTTCCTTGCGCAGCCGCGCCAGCCACCCCATCGCCGTCGGCATCGGGAAGCCCATCAGGAACGCCGGCGGCATGATGATCACGAAGCAGAAGATCAACCTGAGCCAGTACGGATACGCCCCGACCAGATCGAGCACCCGATCGAGGAACAGCCCGTAGCCGATCAGGATCGCCCCGATCGCCACCAGGATCGGCGGAAGCAGACGTCGCGCCTCGGCGTGAATCTTTTCGGAAACGAAACTACCCAGCCCCGAGAACACCAGCATGCCGGTGATCAGCACCGAGGCCGACACCGTGGCGTTGGACAGCGCCAGCACGAAATTGGCGATCAGCCCGACCTCGACCATGATGTAGCCGAGCCCGAGACAGGCGAAGTAGAGGATGGTCGGCCCCTTGCCCGGATAGGCCGAGAAGATCGTCCGCCACCCGAACACCACCGGGAACAGTACCAGCACCGCCGCCGTGATGCAGGCGATGCCCAGTGTCGCCCACAGGAGCAGATAACCCCATTCGTCCTGCACCAGCTCCAGCCGATCGGTGACCCTGGTCAGATCACCCGGCTTCACGTAGGCGGCGAAATAGGCACGGTCGTTGGTGAGCTCGCGCGTGTCGAACACGTAGTCGCGCGCGATCCGCTCCCAGCCGCCGTTGATCAGCCCGTCCCACGCCAGCCGCGCCAGCGTGATCGACGGCATCACCGTCGACACCTCGCCCGCCGGCGCGTCGCCGCCCGGCGGGGCGTTCGCCGCCAGCGACGCCATGTCGAAGAAGATCTGGTTGCGATAGTCGGCGAGAATGCCGTCGGCCGCGCTTCGGTCGACCACCATCCCCGGCGCCCAGATCTCCTCGAACGACATCGCCTTCGTGTGCGCCCGGAGCTTGGCGATCTCCGCCTCGGTGAAGCCGCCGCGCTTGTAGAGCACCGTCGTCGTCGACAGGTAGCTCGACACCGCGAAGAAGCTCCGCGCCCGGCTCGCCGCGTCGACGTCGCCCGCCGCCGCCGCCATCGTCGCGTAGAGCTTGAGCACCGACTTCGGCGGCTCCTCCTTGTTCCACAGCGTCACCGACAGGATGCCGCCGTCCTTGAGCGCCCGCATGTAGCCGGCGAAGGCCTCGCGCGTGTAGGAGAACTTCTCCACGATCGAGAACCCGCCCGGGCTCGACAGACCGGCCGAATCGGCCAGCGAGAGGTCGATCACGTCGAAACGGCGATCGGTATGAGCGAGGTAGAGCCGCCCGTCGTAGTCGATCACCCCGACGCGCGGATCGTTGAGCACGTCGCCGGTGAAGGCGCGCAGCGCCTCGTCGGTGCGGAACGCCGACAGGAGCGTCGGATTGCCCTCCGCCACCGTCACCGACGTCGACCCGACCTGCAGCGCCAGTGACGTCGAGATGCCGCCACCGAACTGCACCACGAAGGTCTCCGGCTTCTCCTTGAGGAGATAGGGGTAGATCATCGGCAGATAGCGGAAATAGGCCGACTGCTCGTCGCTCAGCCGCCGGATGACGCCGATCGGCCCGTCGCCGTCGACGTAGAGCCCGAGATAGGCGTTCTCCGGCATCTTCGGCAGGTTGAAGGCGGCGTTGTCGGAGAGCCCCGGCGCGAAGTGCAGATAGGAACTCGAATAGACCTCGAGCCGCCCGAACGGCGAGGCGTGGTCGGCCACCAACTTGCTGTCGGGGAACTTGCGGGCATAGGACACGCCCTTGTAGTCCGACACCGCCAGCTTCGTCAGCCCGAGCGTCTGCGGCAGCACGAAATGGGTGAGGCCGGAGGCGATCGCCAGCACCAGGAGCGCCACCACCCCGGCCCGGTTGCCGAGCGCGACGAACCACAGGACGCTGCCCGCCGCCCACAGCATCAGCGGCACCGCCACCAGATTTTCCGGCACGAACACCCACATCGCCGCCAGGAACACGAGGCCGCTGAGGCCCGATCCGGCGAGATCGGCGAAGTAGAACCGGCTGAAGGTGGTGCGCGCCTTGAGGAACACCACGCCCAGGAACGCCGCCCCGGCCAGGAACGGCGTCAGATAGAGCAGGAAGTTCGCCGCCAGACGCCACTTCTGCGTCGGATCGGAGATCATGAAGATGGCGTTGAACGGCACCTGCTGCGCGATCAGGTTCGCCACCACCGTCAGCGGGCCGAACGCCAGCAGCGCGCCGGTCGAGACACCCTTCCAGTGCCGCGAGAACCAGCCGGTCGCCACGCTCATCACGGCGCTGGTCAGGCCGAATCCGAGCATGGCGAGGCTGACGACGAGCGACCCGAAGTGGGCCCAGCTTCCGACCGAGAAGATCCGCATGATCCCGATCTGAAGGGCGATCACCGCCCCTGCCACCAGGCCGACGGCGACGTAGTGCTGCCACTTCGGGCGTTCGTCGAGGTCGCTCATTTGCTGTGGGTGCCCTGGATGCTCTCACCCTCGAGCTTGGTGAAGGGCACGAACGGCACGATCTTGCCGCCGTAGATGTCGGAGCGGGTGACGTTGACGGTGCCGTCGGCCGCCACCTCCTTGACCACCTTGAGCACGCGCTGCGCCCCCGGCGGTCCGACCGGGATGACCATGATGCCGCCCGGCTTCAGCTGCTGCAGGAGCGGCGGCGGGATGTGGTCGATGCCGCAGGTGACGATGATCTTGTCGAACGGCCCGGCCTCTTCCCAACCGTAGTAGCCGTCGGCGTTCTTCGACTGGATCGCCTTGTATTCGGTGTAGCCGCGCGCGATCAGTCCGTCGTAGATCGAGCGAGTGCGCTCCGCCAGCGGCTTGATGATCTCGATCGTGTGGACCTTGTCGGTCAGATTGGCGAGATAGGCCGACTGGTAGCCCGACCCGGTGCCGATCTCGAGCACCTTCTCGCCGAACTTCGGATCGATGGTCGAGGTCATGCGCCCGACCAGGAACGGACCGGAGATGGTCACGCCGAAGCCGATGTCGAGGAAGGCGTGCTCGTAGGCGCGCGCGAGATTCTGCGGCAGCACGAACTCCTCGCGCGGCGTCATCAGAAACGCGCGCTTGTTGCGGGCCTCCCACAGATCCTTGTTGGCGATCAGCGAGGCGTAGCGCTGGAACCGCTCGGCCAGATACTTCGGATTCTCGCCGCGATTGGCCACCATCCAGTCGATGAAGGCCTTCTCCCCGTCCGAGGGCGGATAGATGTCGTAGCCGTAGGCCGTCGGCACCTTGGCCTCGGCCCCGAACGGCAGTGTCGCGGTCGCGGCGAACGCCGCCGCCCCGGTCAGAAACCCTCGTCGATCCATCTCCGTCCCCCCGATTCGCGGCCCGACGGATCCCACCTCCCGCCGCGCCTTGAAATGATTGAAATCGAGCTTATCCGGAACGGTTCGCCCGTCAATCGCGGCCCGCGCGATCTCTCGAACCGATCTCCGGCGACCGCCTTCCCACGCGGAGCCGACGCCGATCGGCGGTGGAACCTCGAGGCGAGCCGGAGTAGCGTCCCGGGACACCGACGCGCGGGGATTCGACCGATTCCCGCGCGCCACGATCGATCCGGCGGCGAAAGGCCCTTTCGATGTCTCACCAACGCTCGAAGTCCCGCCCCGCCTCGCACCCGGCCGCCGAGCCCGCGACGATCGATCGGCACGACGCCCTGATGCGGGGGATCGCCGGCCTCGACGCCAAGCTCGATCGCCTGCTCGCCGGCTCCGCCCCCGCGCCGCGCCCCGACGCCCCCGGGCCGCGCTTCGTCGTCTCGCCGACCGCCGACGGCATGATGATGACCGACACCGCGGACATGATGATCGGCGAGGAGCTGCGCACCAAGGGTCACTTCGAGGAGAAGCACATCGACCGTGCCCTCGCCCTGCTCGCCAAGGCCGGGATCGGGATCCAGAACTCCGTCTTCCTCGACATCGGCGCCAACATCGGCACCCACTCGCTCCACGCCCTGAAGCTCGGCTTCCAGCACGCCCTGTGCATCGAGCCCGATCCCGACAACTTCCGCCTCCTGCGCATCAACCAGATCCTCAACGGCGTCGACGGGCGCTGCACCAACATCAACGCCGCCGCCTCGAACCGGGAGGAGGAGGGCGTGCTCGAACTGTCGCCCTCCAACTTCGGTGACTACCGCGTCCGCTCCGACCATGCCGGCGCCGAGGTCCACGACGAATCCAGTTGGAAGACCCGGCCGATCGTCACCCGCACCCTCGACGGCATCTTCGCGAGCCTGAAGATCGAGGCCTCGCTGATCGGCTTCACCTGGATCGACACCCAGGGCCACGAAGGCTTCGTCTTCGCCGGCGGCCGGGGCCTTCTCGCCGCCTCCGCGCCGATCGTCTGCGAATTCTGGCCCTACGGCATGGAGCGTTCCGGCGGCTATCCGCTGCTGCGCGAGACCCTCGCCGGCTCCGGCCGCCGCATCGTCGAGTTGCGCGGCTCGATCCGCAGCGGCTCCCTCCGGGAACTGACCCTCGCCGATCTCGACGAGCTCTACGCCGCCATGCTCCGGGGCGAGGGCCCCGGCGCCTCGCCCCACACCGATCTGCTGCTGATCTGACCACCACGCCCGCCGCGCCGACGATCTCGGCCGGTGTGCGGGGTTTTCCCGGCGCGCGCCCGTCGAGATCGCGATAGAGTGGCCCGCGCGGGCGCCCGCATCGACCGGCCCCGTCGCGGAGGTCGGCATGAGCGATTCCGCCGAGAACCACGCCTCCTTCGGCCTCGACGAGGCCGAGGCGCGCCGTCGCCTCGCCGCCGAGGGTCCGAACGAACTCCCCCGCGCCGATCGCCGGACCCCGCTGCGCATCGTCTTCGACGCGCTGCGCGAGCCGATGTCGGCGTTGCTGGTCGGCGGCGGTACACTCTACCTCGTCCTCGGCGACACCGTCGAAGCCCTGGTCCTGCTCACCTTCGCCACCCTGTCGATCGTCATCACCGTGGTGCAGGAGAGCCGCACCGAGCGCATCCTCGACGCGCTGCGCGATCTCACCGCTCCCCGCGCCGTCGTCGTGCGCGACGGCGAACGCCGCAGGATCGACGCTCGCGAGCTGGTGCGCGGCGATGCCCTCTGCCTCGCCGAGGGCGACCGCGTCCCCGCCGACGCCGCGCTGCGCGTCGCGCGCGACCTGATGGCCGACGAATCGCTGCTGACCGGCGAATCGGTGCCGCTCGCCAAGACCGCCTTCGACGGCCCCGTCCCCGCCGATCTCGATCCCGGCGGCGAGGCGAGCGGCATGCTCTGGTCCGGCACGCTGATCGTGCGCGGCACCGCCGTCGCCGAGGTCGTCGCCACCGGCGCCCGGAGCCAGATCGGCCGCATCGGCGCCTCGCTGCACGCCATCGAGCCCGAGGCCCCGCGCCTGCGCCGCGAGACCAGACGGCTGGTGACGGTGTTCGCCCTGATCGGCGGGGCGGTGTCGGTCACCGCGGTCGTCCTCCACGGCCTGCTGCGCGGCGGCTGGCTCGACGGTCTGCTCGCCGGCATCGCCCTCGGCATGTCGATGCTGCCCGAGGAGTTTCCCCTCGTCCTGACCGTGTTCATGGCCATGGGCGCGTGGCGGATCTCCCGCGCCCGCGTGCTGACCCGGCGCGGCGAGGCGATCGAGGCCCTCGGTTCGACCACCGTCCTGTGCACCGACAAGACCGGCACCCTCACCGAGAACCGCATGGCCGTCGCCGAGCTGCGCCCGCTCGACGGCGAGGTCGTCCGGCTCGCCGGCACCGATCCCGGCCCGCTCTCTCCCGCCGCCCGCGCCCTGGTCCGGGCCGCGGTTCTCGCCTGCGCCCGCAACCCGCACGATCCGATGGAGACCGCCTTCCACGATCTCGCCCGCGCCCGCGCCGCCGACGTCGCGCCGCCCACCGCGATCGAACTCGAACTGGTGCGCGAATACGGCCTGCGCCCCGATCTGCTCGCTCTCACCCGGGTCTGGCGCGAGACGGACGCCGCCCCGCTGCGCGTTGCCGCCAAGGGCGCCCCCGAGGCGATCGCCGCGCTCTGTCGCCTCTCCCCCGCCGAGACCGCCGCCCTGCGCACCGCCGTCGACGACATGGCCGGCGCCGGTCTGCGCGTTCTCGGCGTCGCCGAGGCGAGCGTTCCCGGCCCCGATCTGCCCGAGACCCCGCGCGACTTCGCCTTCTCGTTCCTCGGCCTCACCGGCCTCGCCGATCCCCTGCGCGCCGGAGTGCCCGAAGCCGTGCGCCAATGCCGCTCCGCCGGCATCCGCATCGTCATGATCACCGGCGACCACCCCGAGACCGCCCGCGCCATCGCCGCCCGCGCCGGCCTCGACACCGACGATCTCGTCACCGGTCCCGAGCTCGACCGTCTCGACGACGCCGACCTCGCCGAGCGCGTCCGCACCGCGACGATCTTCGCCCGCATCCTGCCCGATCGGAAGCTGCGCATCGTCGAGGCGCTGATCGCGAGCGGCGAAGTGGTCGCCATGACCGGCGACGGCGTCAACGACGCGCCCGCACTGCGCGCCGCCCACATCGGCGTCGCCATGGGCGGACGCGGCACCGACGTCGCCCGCGAGGCCGCCGCCATCGTCCTGCTCGACGACGACTTCGGCTCGATCGTGCGCGCCGTCCGCCTCGGCCGCCGCGTCTGGGACAATCTGCGCAAGGCGATGGGCTTCATCCTGGCGGTTCACGTGCCGATCGGCGGTCTCGCCCTGCTGCCGCTGATCTTCGGCCTGCCGATCCTGTTCGGCCCCGTGCACATCGCCTTCCTGGAAATGGTGATCGATCCCGTCTGCTCGCTGGTGTTCGAGGCCGAGAGCGAGGAGCGCGACGTCATGGATCGCCCGCCGCGCGATCCGCGTTCGGCCCTGGTCTCGCGCGCGCTGCTGTTCTGGGGCCTGCTCCAGGGCGTGATCGCCTTCGTCGCCGTCGCCGCGGTCCAGCTGTGGAGCCTGCGCCGCGCCATGCCGGTCGACGAGGTGCGCTCGCTCACCTTCTTCGCCCTGGTGTTCGTGCTGATCGCGCTGATCTTCGTCGGCCGCTCGTTCCGGGTGCGTCTGGCGGGCCGCGCCCACCACCGTAATCGGACGCTGTGGGTGGTGCTCACCGCCGTGTCGGCCCTGCTGGCGCTGTCGCTGGCCTGGCCCCCGGCGGGCGGCCTCCTGCGCTTCGGCCCGCTCCACCTCGACGATCTCGCCGTCGCCGTCGCCGCCGGCCTCGGCGTGCTGGCGATCCTTCAGCTTCTGAAGCGCACCATGCGGTCCGCCTTCACCCGATGATCGTCGCGACGCACGCGTCCTCCCGCGCGAAGCCCGGCCTCGCGCGGCGGTTCATCGGGATGTCGTGGGGTCGGGAAGATCATGGCGGTGAGAGAGACCGCCATATGATTCTTCGCAGAAGACCGTCAAATTTCGCAAGACGCCATAACATTCAAACAAAACAACCGCTTTTATACGATCAATCTTCGTCACCTTCCGTTGCCGTTCACGTCAATCCGCGTTAAAAAGTGGGACCGAAACAGGGACCATATCCTGAGGCACCGTCTCGGTCCCGTTTTTCGGGGAGACCGGACAACATGGCGCGTCAACTCCACAAGCTCTCCGCTCGCACCGTTGAGACCCTGACCGAGCCCGGCCGATACGGTGATGGTGGCGGGCTCTATCTCGTACTGGACCCCACCGGCCGTCGGCGCTGGGTCTTTCGCTACGCCCGCGATGGAAAGACGACGGACATGGGGCTGGGGGCTTCTGGCAAGCACGCAGTGAGCCTCGCGGAGGCCCGCACTGCCGCTTCCAGTGCCCGCGCGCTTCTGGATCAGGGGAAGGACCCGCGCGTCGAGCGCGAAGCGCTGCGCGCCGCCGAGAAGGCCAGTGATGCAAAGGAGATCGTGACCTTCGGCAAGTTCGCCGACGAACTCGTCCAACAGATCGAGGAGGGTTTCCGCAACGCCAAGCACCGGGCGCAGTGGAAGAGCACCCTCAAGGAATACGGTGCACCAATCCGCGACAAGGCGATCGACGCCATCAGCACCGACGACGTCCTCGAAGTGCTCAAGCCGATCTGGATGACCAAGGCCGAAACCGCTTCTCGTGTCCGGGGGCGCATCGAGCGCATCCTGGATGCAGCCAAGGCGAAGGGCTTGCGCTCGGGCGAGAACCCGGCCCGGTGGCGAGGCCACCTGTCAAACCTACTGCCGAAACGCCAGAAGCTCCAACGCGGGCACCATGCGGCTCTGCCATTCGAGAGGATCGCCGGTTTCGTCGCCGAGATCCGCGACCGCGACGCCACGGCAGCGCGGGCGATGGAGTTCCTGATCCTCACGGCGGCACGCTCCGGAGAAGTCCTCGGGGCGACCTGGGGCGAAATCGACCAGGAAGCGAAGCTCTGGACCATCCCGGCGCCGCGCATGAAGGCCGGGCGCGAACATCGCGTTCCGCTCACGTCACGCGCCCTGGAGATCCTGGAGAGCATGGCGAAGCTGCGGCCGAAGGAGGCGTCGCCTGGCGATTACGTCTTCCCCGGACAGAAGCCCAAGCGCCCGCTCTCCGTCATGACGTTGGAAATGCTCCTGCGCCGGATGAAACGCGATGACATCACGACGCACGGGTTTCGATCGACGTTCCGCGATTGGGCCGGGGAGATGACCCCCTTTCCACGCGAAGTCGCAGAGGCCGCATTGGCGCATGTCGTAGGTGACGCCACCGAGCGCGCCTATCGCCGCGGTGACGCCCTGGAGAAGCGCCGGAATCTCATGGACGCTTGGGCGACCTATTGCGAGCTGAAGGCCAGTGGCAACGTCGTGGCGTTCCCGGTGGGGGCGAGCGCATGAGCACCGATCGCCCGACCCGTGAGGCGCCCTGGATTGATCCTGAAACCGGGACGCAGGTTTGGCGGGAGAGAGATCCCGCATCGGGGGTTGTGACTTGGATCTGGAAAGACCCAGCATCGCAGATCGTCACCGAGAGTGTCGACGGCGACACGATCCCCTTCGAAAGGCTACATTCAACACGAGGGCGCCCCGGCCCGACTGTCGAGGAGATCCGGCGACGGGCCGTATTGGAAGGTCTTCTCAGGGCACGAGTCGACGAGGGATATTCGGTAGAGAACGCAGCGCTTTGCGCTGCGAAGTTTTTTGATCGATATGTCCCGCCGGAAGGTCTGAGCGATGCTGCCTATAAGAACGACCCAACCATCGAGAGGGCGCGAGAGGCTGAGAAAGAAGTCGCCGATCTCATCCGCACGAGGCACTATCGAGAGTTTGATAAGATCCGTCCTGACGTAATCCCAGAGCTGATTTGGCTTGCGGCCGTGAGGGTGTTCGCTGTTGCCCAGATCGAAGATCGAACACGCGCCCTGCGATCGGTCCTCGGCGACGTGTTGGCGAGTTTCAAGGGCGACGATCGCAATGCTGTAGAACAGAACTCCGACCGGGTCCTCAACTACGCGCGAGATCTCTTGAACGCAGCGGAGAGCGGCGTGACTTGAGCGCATTCAGCGGGGCGCCGGAGCCCGCCGAGAATCCGACATGCCACTTGCTCCCGGAGCGCACGACGGCCATCCTTCTCGCCAACCACGGCGTTCGCGAAGGCATCCGGCGCCGAGGGCGACGAACGCCTCTTCAGTTCCGTAGCCCAACGCCGCGCCGGGTTGTGACAAGGTGCGGCCGGTCAGGCCACCCCGGTGGGCTCCATGTCCGCGAGGTCGCCGCCAAGCACCGCACCATCGGCGAGGCCCGCCGCGAGCCCCACGCCGCCGCAGATCAGCGCGGCCGACAGCTCGCGCGCGGTGTGTGGGCAATCGGTCGCCAGCGCGATTTCAACCCCGGCGACGTCCTGCGGGCGGAACGTCAATTCGATCCGGCCGTCCGCCAAGACCGTGTGTTCGATGCACTCCGCATCCGCCGGGGCGATGGTGACGGCCGCAACGACGAGGTTGAGCGCCGCCGCGATTTCAAAGACGGCTAGACCCGCGCCAACGGTCCCGAAGCCTTCGACGACGAGGCCGAAGGTGTCGGGCGGCGGCTCGTCGAAGGACTTCACGTCGGCTACGAGCCGATCGGTAAGGGTCATCACATCGGCGAATTCAGCGGCGGAAAGCCGGATCATGGCCTGTCTCGTTGTCGTGGTTGGGCGCTGTTGTCGGGCGCCAGGGAAACGATTCTCGTATTCGCGTTCGCGACAGAGACCTCAGACGCCGGGGGCAGCCTTTCGGCGCCCCGCCTCGGCAACGAGCTGGGCACCGAGGGCCATCAGCGCCGCGCCAAAGGCGCCGAGGTCGTCGGAGCCGACGACCGCGAGAAGTGCGGCAGTCTCGAACGTGCCCTCCGGCACATCGTAAGCCCTTGCGGCGGAAACGTCGGGAGCGCCGGGATGCCCCTCGGCGGTGCGGCGCGGGTCGAAGCCGTCGTTCAGCCGAGTGCGCAGGATCGGCGCGGACAGCATGAAGCGAGGCGCATCGGGGCGGCGGTCGCCGTGGGCAATGCGCACGAGCATCCGCCCACCTCCCATGCCCACGAACGCCGTGTCGAACAGCCCGTGCCGGGCCGCCGAATAGAGAGAGGACGGGGAGGTCTGGCTGAGATTGGTACCCTGCGCGTGCAAGTCGATGACGTTGGACATGGCCGTTGGCCTCCTGATCAGGATTGCGGACGATGCGGACGATGCGGACGATGCGGACGAAGGTCCTTTCGGGTATCGTCCGCATCTAATCAATTGATTTAACTAGCATTGTACGATCGGAACGATGCGGACGATAGATTTGAGACTTAGGATCGCTTTCGCTGTCGCGAGTAGCGGGCTCCGGTCCATTGGTCCTTGCGCCCCCCCCATTTCTTGAAACCAAAAGAGTAGGACCGTCCGCATCGTACCATCGTCCAAAAGGGCGGATTTCCTCGCGATCTTGCGGACGATGGTCTAGTGGGCACCGTCCGCACCGCCCGCAGTTCAGAGGTCGGCGTCGTCGGCCACGCAGTTTCTCGCCTCCCTGCTCGCAGCCCCGATGATCTCGATGAGGCGTTCGCGGTTGCGGGTCGTAGCCCGCTTGGACCCGACCCGGATCGTCCAGCCCCGAGCCTCTTGGGCCGGTTGGGCCATCCGCGCGAGGGCTGCGGAGAGCTGGTTGGCAGCCGGGGGCTTTCCGCCGCGCCACGCCGGGCTGTGGTAGTTCGCGAGCCCGGCGAGGAGGTCGGACGCTGTACCCTCCCAAACGCCGTTCTTCGCCGCCAGCAGCTTGTCGATGCGCCCCGCGATGGGGTCCCCCGACAGGAGATCGCCCGCCGCCTGCGCGCGCGCACCGTTCAGGGTCTCGATCAGCAGCCCGTTGCGCCAGCCGAGGGCTCGTGCCATCGCCTCGGCGAACACGGCAGCATCGGCCATGCGCGGCAGGTCCGCCGGGGTGATCGTCTTGCGGACGGCATCGACCGTCGCGAGCGCCTTGACGGCGACGTCCAGCAACAGCGCGAGTATGGCCGGGTGGTCGCGCGACCAAGCCTCGTCGAGTTCGGCATCGGTGCGCCGCGCGGTGAGCGGGGCGAGCGCGATGGTGGCCGTCCGATCGAGAAGGTCGGCCCGCTTGATCGCCTCAACGATCGAGGTCCAGATCAGGGGCCGCTTGGCGGCAAAGTTCGCGATGTCGCCGTTCGAGTAGAGCGCGCGACGCGCCAATCCGCCGCCCGTCGCGAGCGCGCAAGCCGCATCGGAGATCGCACTCGCGATGGCCGATGCATTGTCGATGACCGTCATCAGGCGCGACCGCGCGACGAGGAAGAGTTCGGCGGGGTCGGTGGGAGCACTGATCGTCGACGCGGCGTGCGGGTCGACGAGTCCGGCGAGCCGCCGGGCCGCCGACGTCTTCCCGGCGCCGTTCGGTCCGTTGATCATGGCGCCGGGGACACCACCGACGGGATAGAGCGCCCCCGAGAGGAACAGCAGCAACGCCGCCTCGGCCTGTCGCCCGGCGTCCATCGGGTCGCGAGGATCGAAGACCGGCGCGAGGTTCACATGCTCGCGAAGGCGGTCGATGAAATCGCCGGGGCGACCGTCGTGTGCTGGATCGAGCAGCGGCAGCGAACCGGCGTAGGAAATCAGGAATTCGGGGATGGTCGCCCCGTTTTCGACCGACCACCCGGCGGGCGTGACGACGATGCGGCGACGTTTGTCGTCGGCCATGTCGAAGACGATCCGCCCCGGCGACGCGGCCACACGGACGTGCGCCGCGACGATCGGGCCGACGAGCGCCCGGCTTTCGATCTCGTCGAGAAGTTCACCCCGCGCGGTCTTGCTCAAGGGGCCGACACCGCCACGGGCGACAAGACCGAGGACCGCCCGTTGGTGTGCGGTGGAGCTGATGTCGTAAGTCGCGCCATCCAACCGCAGCAAGGGCCGCCCATCCCGCTCCTGGGCGAAGCGCGCGCCCATCTGGTCGAGCAGCGACAACGCCGCTGCCTTGGCCCCGCGACGGGAGCCGCCGCACGGGGTCGAGGCCGACGCAACCAACGAACGGAGCACGCGCCGTTCCAGCGCGTCGATCGCGTCGTCGTCGATCGGCTCGCACGAGAAGGCGAGACCCGAGAGCGCCGCCGGCCCGAACTGCTCGTCGCAGAGCACGGAGACCTTCGCCTTGAAATCCCAATTCGAGCGGGTCTCGCAGTGGCCGTGGTGGCACTTGAACGCGCCCCCGCCGAAGTAGGCCGTCCCCGTGGCCTCGCGCGAGGTGTGCTCGTCCGAGAAGGGGCACTCGATGTCGACGACGCCCTTCTCGCGTCCGGGTCCGATCACCCGGCCCAGATCCTGAAGCGCCTTCAGCATGAGGTCGGGGTTCGAGAGATCGGCCGTCCCGCCGACCTTGAGCGACGAGGACACCGGCGCCGCCCAACTGTCGGGGGCCGCCATTTCGATCGGGTCGAGCCCGAGCGCCAGACACAGATCCGCGAAATCGATGTCAGGTGCGTTCGGGGCGAACTGCGCCGTCACCACCGGCGAGGGGGACCCGTACTTCGGCTTGCCGTTGATGCCCGCCGGAAGCCGCATGGCCCGAACCACGTCGATCGTGCCGGGGTCGGTGAGACCCTTCGCGGCGATCGCCCGCATGATGCGCTCGAAGACGCGGGGGTCCTCGATCGGGGTCTTCAGCCGGAAGACCCACTGCGCGTTGCCCGGCGACGTCTGGACGATCCACCGGGGGCTGCCGAAGGCCGACACGCCCAGCAGGTCCTTCGCGTCCACCTTCGACCCGACGTCGTCGATCACGAGGATCGGCGCCTTCACGAAGTCGGCCGACACCCGACGACCCGACTTCACGACCGACACCGAATAGTAGAGGTTCGCGTCGGTCCGGAGGTCCTTCGCGTCGTCGCCCGCCCGACCGCCGCGCCAGAGGTGCTGGTGCGCCCGATCATTCGGGTTCGCCGGGAGCCCTGCGACCCAGACGTCGGCCCAGTCGGCGCGGAAGAGGTCACTCAAGAAGTGGTGGACGAGGGTGGTGTGAGGCACTGCATATTGGGCATCCATCACCGTGAGCTCCAAACTTGTGGTGTGGCGCGCTCTGCAAAGCGCGAAAATCCGAATTCGAAAGAAATCCAACGGTTCGGCGCCTCCCTCGGTGGCCGAGCCGTTTTCGCCTCAGAACGCGGTGGGCCGCTGGGCAGCGCGCTCGGCCATCCATGCTTCGACAGCGTCGGCGTCCCAGACAGACGCGCTTCCGATCTTGATCGGGGCCGGGAATTCGCCGTCCTTGACGAGGTCGTAGAGCTTCGTCGTGCGGAACCCGACCTTGGCGAGCAATGCCGGGCGACGCAGGAACACACGCCCCGAGTTGATGGTCTTACTGGTAAAGTTGTGCATGAGGTCCTCCGGAAAGTCGGTCGGACCCTCAAGGAGCGGCACGAAAGGCAGCGTGTAACGAAATTTGCTGAAAACAATTACGGCGAGAAGTCGGACGATTGGTTGCAACCCCTGCGGCGCCACCGATAATGTCGTGCCGATAGGAATGGGAGAGACACGACGATGAGACCGATCCCCGCCATGCTGTTCGCCGCTCTCGCTCTCGGTGGATGCAGCATGACCCTCGCTGTCCAAGGCTCGTCAGAGAGTGGCGATGAGCAATTCACGGGCTCGGCCACCGGCTACGCGGACGGCGGAGGGACCTTGGAGATCGCGAGTTCAAAGGGCCTCAAGTGCAGTGGGACGTTCGTCTACGTGACCCGGTGCCAGGGCCAGGGCACTTTCACGTGCACCAACGGTCAGAGTGGACCGTTCGAGTTCGTGTCGACCGGCACGCGGGGAACCGGCACCGGGCACATCGGGAACAGGCGTTTCACATTCACCTTCGGCTGATCCGATCAGCGTCCCCGGAACGGCAGCAGACCACATCGTCGATCCTCGCGCTGGGTTCGGCTGCGGCACGGAACCTGACGAGGAAGACGACGATGACCACCGACCGAATGGCGCAGATCGAATTGATCGAGAAGGGAGCGGAAGGCATCTCGTGCGCAAGATGCCCGCCTTCACCGCCGAGTGGGCCGTCGTCCGCATCGCGCCGATTCTGTTGAAAAACTCGGGCGTTGCGCTGGGCGTCGATCGCTGATTCA
>JBEOKB010000240.1:0-7643 GCA_040275425.1 Siculibacillus sp.
CTCGTCAGGCTCATAACCTGAAGGTCGTCAGTTCAAATCTGGCCCCCGCAACCATATCTACGGCCCCCGCGAGAAACCCTCCCGGGGGCCGTTCCCGTTCTTACACTCACCAAAACGATAACCCCACCCCAAACCCCACGGCAGGCGGGTGAGGCCGAACGCCGTCGTGACCTCCGAAGCAGCGGTGTCCCGACCGGATGAACCCGCGATCCGGGCGAGCAGCGCAACCTCCCGCCGTCCGCCGTCGGTCGATACGGCAGAACACGCGCGCCTGGCGCTCCGCACGACTACGTCTGCCGTC
This sequence comes from Siculibacillus sp., assembly GCA_040275425.1. Classification (GTDB taxonomy): domain Bacteria; phylum Pseudomonadota; class Alphaproteobacteria; order Rhizobiales; family Ancalomicrobiaceae; genus Pinisolibacter. The sequence goes on from JBEOKB010000240.1 coordinate 302, forward strand.
GGTCGCCGCGTCGGAGTAGGCTTCTCTCGTCGGAGAGACGAATGGAGGCGATGCCGATGCGCGCCATGGTCCTGCGCCGCCCGAAGACGCCCCTCGTTTTCGAAGAGAGGCCCGATCCGAACCCCGGTCTCGGGGAGATCCGGGTGAGGGTGTCCGCCTGCGGTGTCTGTCGCACCGATCTCCACCTCGTCGACGGCGATCTGCCACCGCATCGCGCCGCGATCGTCCCCGGTCACGAGGTGGTCGGCCACGTCGACGCGCTCGGCGGTGGTGCCGATCCAGCCCTGCTGGGCGCGCGGGTCGGCGTGCCGTGGCTCGGCCATGCCTGCGGGCATTGCCCCTATTGCGAGAGCGGCGCCGAGAACCTCTGCGACGCCCCCGCCTTCACCGGATGGGACCGCGACGGCGGCTTCGCCACCCACGTGATCGCCGATGCCGCCTTCGCCGTTTCCCTCGACGGGCTCGATCTCGACGACGTGACGGCGGCGCCGCTGATGTGCGCCGGGCTGATCGGTTGGCGCTCGCTGGTGCGAGCCGGTGACGGGCGCGCGCTCGGTCTCTACGGCTTCGGTGCGGCCGCCCACATTCTGGCGCAGATCGCTGTTCATCAGGAGCGGCGGGTCTACGCCTTCACCCGGCCGGGCGACGTCGAGGCGCAGGCCTTCGCCCGCTCGGTCGGCTGCCTCTGGGCCGGTGGGTCCGATGCCGTCCCACCCGAGCCGCTCGACGCGGCGATCATCTTCGCGCCCGTCGGCGATCTGGTGCCCCAGGCGTTGAAGGTGGTGCGCAAGGGCGGCCGCGTCGTCTGCGGCGGCATCCACATGAGCGACATTCCCGCCTTTCCCTACTCGCTCCTGTGGCAGGAGCGGGAGGTGGTGTCGGTCGCCAATCTGACTCGAACCGATGCGCGCGACTTCCTACGCGCCGCGAGCGAGGCGCGTCCGCGCATCGAGGTCCGGGTCTATCCGCTCGAGGACGCGAACCGCGCGCTCGACGATCTTCGCGCCGGGCGGTTCTCGGGCGCGGCGGTGCTGGTCCCCTGAGCCTAACGGCTCAAGCCCCGATCGTCACAGGGATCCGCCGCCGACCGAAGGTCCCGACCGCGTCGTCGAAACGGCCGGGGATCGCCGGTCCGCACCGGGGGCGGATGCCGCCCCGCGCCAGGGTATGGGGACCGATCCGATACCAGTCGCGTAAGATCGGCGGCTCGCGCCAGCGCGCGCGATCCGATCAATCCGGCGCACATCGGCGGTGTCGCCGTGCGGCGAGCATCAGACCGTCGATGGCTCGTCCGGACCGGGAACCGCGACCGTGGCGTCGGCCGTGCCCGTGCCGGTCGGATCGGCCACCGTGCGCCGAAGGATCGCCGCATCGGTGGGACGGAACGTCCCGGCCACGGTGGGTCGACGGATCATGGATCGCTCCCCCTTCGGGAGAGGTCGGAACCCCCCGTTCGCTCTGGGACGAAACGCCACCTCCCTTGGCCGGAAATGCGGACTTCGCGGTGGATTTTGAAGGTGCGGCGCCGAGATTCGGCCCCGCCGACGCCGACGCCGACGCCGACGAGCGACGGCGGTGACTGCTCACGCCTCGTCCTCGAGCACGCGGCGCAGGCGCTCGATCAGCCTGCGACGTGTCTTCTCGTCGTCGGTCCGCTCGAGCGTGGTGTTGATGTCCAGGATGAGGCGCGAGCGCTCGTTGTGCCAGTCGGGGCGGGTCAGGGCGTCCGGCGGCAGGCGAGGTCGACGGCGCCCTTCGGTGGTCGGCACGGCGCGCGTCAGGTCGAAGACGTCGTCGAGTTGCGGAACGACGACGGCGGGCCCGTTCGCGAGCTCGGGCTCGATCCGGCGCGCGAAGGCTTCGAGCGCGCGCTGTTCGGCGTGGACGAGGAACAGGCCGCGACGGATCGGCGCGCGCGCGGCGATCCACCGCGCCAGTTCGACCGCGTCGGCATGGCCGGAATATTCGTCCATCCGCCGAATGCGCGCGGCCACGACGATCTCCTCGCCCTGGATGCGGACGGTCGGCGCCCCGTCCGAGAGGATGCGACCCAGCGTGCCGACGGCCTGGAACCCGACCAGCAGCACTGTGGCGCGCGGATCCCACAGCCGCTGCTTGAGGTGATGGCGAACCCGCCCGGCGTCGCACATGCCGCTCGCCGCCACCACGATGTGGAACCCTTCGACCGCTTCGATGGCGCGGCTGGCGTCGGCCGTTTCGGTGAAGTGGAGCCGGGGCGAGGCCAACAGTCGGGGCAGGTCGATCCCCTCGTCGAGGTCGCGGGCGTGGCGCAGGAAGACTTCGGTCGCGTGGATGGCGAGCGGCGAGTTGATGTAGATCGGCGCCTCCGGGATCTGGTGTCGGTCCATCAGCTCGACGAGGTCGACGACCAGTTCCTGTGTCCGCTCCACCGCGAAGGCGGGAATGATCAGCGCCCCGCCCGCCTTGGCCGCCGCCCGCACCTCCGTCGCCAAGCGGCGGCGTCGCTCGTCCGTGGTGACGTCCGGCCGATCGGTGTCGCCGTAGGTGGCTTCGCACAGGACGTGATCGAACCCGGCCGGCGCCTCCGCCACGGCTTCGAGCAGTCTCGCTTCCGGCCCGAGATCGCCCGAGCACAGCACCCGCATGGGGTCCCGTCCGGCGAACTCGAGTTCGATCGAGGCCGAGCCGAGGATGTGGCCGGCGTTCCACCAGCGGGCGCGCACGCCGGGGATCACCGGTTCCCAGCGTTCGTAGTCGACCGTCCGGAAGCAGGCTAGGGTTCGATGCGCGTCCTCCTGCGTATAGATCGGCTCGACCGGCCGCCGCCCCCGCGCCGCATTGCGCCGATTGAGGTGCTGGACCTCGCTCTCCTGGATGTGGCCGGCGTCCGGCAGCATGTAGGAGAGGAGATCGGCGGTGCCGTGGGTGGCGTGAACGGGCCCTGTGAAGCCGGCCCGGACCAGTTTCGGCAGCAGCCCGGTGTGGTCGATGTGGGCATGGGTGACCAGGACCGCGTCGATCTCGCGCGGCGAGAACGGAAACTCGCGGTAGTTCAGTTCCTTGACCGTCTTCGGCCCCTGGAACATGCCGCAGTCGACCAGGAACCGGCCGGTTTCGGTCTCGAACATGTGGCACGAGCCGGTGACCGTGTGGGCCGCTCCGAAGACGTGCAGGCGAACGGTCATGACCTCACCTCGTCGATTTCGCCCGTGTCCGCTCCGCGGCGACGGCGGGGCTCACGCGGCCCGGATCCCGAATCACCCTATCCCCGTCCGCGCCCGAAGTCAGTTCCCCGCGGCGAACTCGGGATTCGTACCATCGCCGAAACCACCGATCGGCCCGCCGCGTCCGATCCGCTCTTCTACGAGCTTGCCGATCGGATGGCCCCGGCGCGAGAGTCGATCGCCGCGTCCCGGCTTCGCCGGGGGCGGCGAGGAGGGCGGGCTTCGTGTCGTTGTCGACGCGACCGGCGATCACTCCTCGGGTCCGTAGGGACGAACCGGTCGCCTCCGGCGAGGTTCGCCGATGAGAATCCAGTCTCTCTCCGCCGACGAGGCGCTGCGCAGCGTCGGAAGTTCGCGCGACGGACTGTCCTCGGCCGAAGCCGCGGCCCGCGCGTCCGCCCATGGCCCCAACCGGATCGAGAGGGTGCCGCAACGGCCGTGGCCGCTGCGGCTTCTCGCCGAATTCACCCGCCTGTTCTCGGTCATCCTGTGGATCGCCGCCGCGCTCGCCGCCGTCGGCGAATGGTTCGATCCGGGTCGGGGCATGGCGCGCGTCGCCATCGCCGTCGTCGTGGTGATCGTGGTCAGCGGCGTGTTCTCCTTCTGGCAGGAACGCAGCGCCGAACGCGCCCTCGAGGCGCTGCGCGAACTGTTGCCGCAACGCGCGCGGGTCCTGCGTGACGGCCGCCTCGGCGAGGTTCCGGTGGAGAGCCTGGTGGTCGGCGACGTGATCCTGGTCGAGCAGGGCGACGACGTTCCCGCCGACTGCCGGATCCTCGAGGCGGTGCGCCTGCGCGTCGACACTTCGGTCGTCACCGGGGAATCGGCGTCGCGGCCGGTCGATGCCGCCCCCTCGGCCCGGGACGACCTCCTGCGCGCCTCCAACCTCCTGCTCGCCGGTGCCTCGGTGGTGTCCGGCCACGGTCTCGCCGTGGTCTTCGCGATCGCCGCCGAGACCGAATTCGGCCGCATCGCCGGCCTCACCCAGAGCGCCGGGGCATCGACCTCGCCCTTGCGGCGCCAGCTCGCCGCCCTGAGCCGCACCATCGGCACGGCGGCGGTGGCGCTCGGCGCGGTCTTCTTCGCCTTCGGAGCGTTCGTCGGCATCCCTCTCTGGCAGGCGGTGATCCTGTCGATCGGCCTGATCGTCGCGATGGTCCCCGAAGGGCTTCTGCCCACCCTCACCCTCTCCCTGGTCCTCGCCGCCGAGCGCCTCGCCGCCCGCAACGTCCTCGTCCGCGATCTGGCCTCGATCGAGACCCTCGGCTTCGCCACGGTGATCTGCACCGACAAGACCGGCACCCTCACCGAGAACCGCATGCGCGCCCGTTCGCTCCTGCTCGGCGAGACCTCGATCCTCGTCGACGCCCTCGCGGCCTCGCCCGAGCGGCGGCGCGACCATCCGGAGTTCTTCCGCACCGCCCTGATCTGCCACGACGTCGAGACGGTGATGCGCGACGGCCGCCCGACCCCGGTCGGCGATCCGATGGAGGTCGCCCTGCTGGAGATGGCCCGTGCGGTGACGGACCCGACCGCGCCGGGAACGATCGTCGACGAGCTGCCCTTCGACAGCGAGCGCAAGCGCCAATCGGTGGTGGTCGCCGACGGCGACCTGCGGAGGCTCTACTGCAAGGGCGCGCTCGACGGCCTCCTCGAGATCTGCGTCGCCGTCGTGACGGAAGGGGGCGTCCGCCCGCTCGACGACGCCGGGCGCGAACGGATCCGCCGGGTCGAGGCCGACATGGCGACCTCCGGTCTCCGCGTCCTCGCCTTCGCCACCCGCGTTCTGCCGCCCGGCGTCGGGGAGACGGAACTGGAGACCGGCCTGACCTTCGAGGGGCTCGTCGGGCTCGAGGATCCGCCGCGCGCCGAGGTTCCGGCCGCCGTCGCGCGCTGCCACGCCGCCGGCATTCGCGTCATCATGATCACCGGCGACCACCCGCTCACCGCGACCGCCGTGGCCCGGCGCATCGGCCTCACGCGAACGGCCTCGCCCCGGGTGATCACCGGCGAGGAGCTGCGTCGGCTCGGCGACGTCGCGCTCTCGGCCATCCTGCGCGGCGAGGAGGTGATCTTCGCGCGCATGATGCCGGAACAGAAGATGCGCATCGTCGAACGGTTGATGGCGGACGGTCACGTCGTCGCCGTCACCGGCGACGGGGTCAACGACGCGCCGGCGCTGAAGGCCGCCGACATCGGCGTCGCCATGGGGCGGGTCGGCACCGACGTCGCCAAGGAGGCGGCCGACATGGTGCTGATCGACGACGACTTCGCCTCGATCGTCGCCGCCGTCGAGGAGGGACGCGCGGTCTTCCAGAACATCCGCCGCTTCCTGACCTACGTGCTGGTCCACAACGTCGCCCAGCTGGTGCCCTATCTCGCCTTCGCCCTCTTCGCCGTCCCCCTGCCGATCACGCCGATCCAGGTACTCTTCGTCGACATGGGCACCGACGGTCTCACCGCCCTCGGCCTCGGCACCGAGCGGGCCGGAAGCGAGGTCATGCGCCTGCCGCCCCGGCCTCACGGAACCCGGCTCCTGTCGCGCGCGGTCGCCTTTCGCGCCTATGCCTTCCTCGGCCCGATCGAGGCGGCGGCGGCGATGGCGGCCTTCTTCTTCGTGCTCCACGGCGGTGGCTGGCATTGGGGCGCGACCCTGTCCGCCGACGACCCGCTCTATCGTCGGGCGACGACGGCGTGCCTGTCGGCGATCGTCGTGCTGCAGATCGTCGGCGTCTTTCTCTGCCGCAGTTCGGTCCGCTCCGCCTTCACCCGCACGGCGTTCGCCAATCCGCTGATCCTGTGGGGCGTGGCGGTCGAAGTCGCGCTGTTGGTGACGGCGGTCTACACCCCGATCGGCCACGCGGTGCTCGCGACCGAAGCCGTCCCCGCGACGCTGTGGCTGTTCCTCGTCCCCTTCGCGGTCGCGATGGTCGCGGCCGAGGAGGCCCGCAAGGCGTTCGTGCGCCGCCGCCTGCCTCGCCCCGCCGACGCGCCGCTCTGACCGCCGCCGTCTCTCGGACCGGGGGCCTTGCGCCGCCCTCGGGCCCGAGCCGAGCGAGGCCTGCTTCGGCGCGGAGCCTCGAAGACGGCAAGAAAACGTATGATGCATTCACATCGAAGTGTCGCCCGTCTCCTCCCCGAACCCGGCTCGGAGCCCCGCCGGCCCGACCAGATGATTGTCCCAGCCGAGCCCGCCGCTCCGCGCGAACGCCGTGGCGTGGACCGCCTCCGCGACGTCGACGAACCCGAACCCGGCCGCCCCACGGGTGAGGGCGAAGCCGCCGTCGTCCCCCGTCGCGGCGACGCCGCACGCGTCGGTCGCGCCGATGGCGCCGAGGAAGCTCCCGCACGCCCGGTCGAAGACGACGACGGTGTTGCCGCGCGGGCTGGTCGCGGCGCACAGCCGGCCGGTCCGATCGAGCGCCACCGAACCGATGTAGCGCTTCAACGCCGCCTGCGCCGCCTCCGGCAGATCGTAGAGCACCGGCGCGCGCCCGCCGCCCGGCCGCCACGCCCCGACCAGGGGCGGCTCGTCCTGCGGAGCGCCCTCGAACTGACACCCGAACACGATTTCCCCGTCCGCCGCCACGTCGAGATGGCGGATCGACGCCGCCCGCATCGACGGATCGAGCCCGCCGCGCGCGACGATCTCGCCCGACGACGGCGCCAGCACCACGAGATCCGAGCGCATCGTCTCCGGCTCGATCACGTCGCGCCCGGTGGCGGGATCGGCGCGCAGCCCGCCGTTCGCGACCACGACGTGGCCGTCGGGCAGGATCGCGAGGTCGTGCGGCCCGATCCCCCCGGTCGACCATTCGCCCACCCGGACGTATCCCGCGCGAACGTCCCAGACGCCGACCAGGCCCTCGCCCTCCGCGCCGATTTCGGTGGTCAGGAACAGCCGCCCGTCGTGGCCGTGGGCGCCGTGTCCGCAGAAGCGCCTGTTCCCCGGCGCGGCGAACATCGCCAACGGCCGCAGATCGTCGCTCGCCGCGACCATGCCCCAGGTCCCCGGCCGCCGCCCGAGCACCACCACCGAGCGCCCGTCGGGGGCGATCGACAGTCCGTGCCCGCGCGAAGGCAGCGGCCGAAGCGCGATGTCGCGTCCGGCCGCGTCGACCGCCGCGAGCTCCGCC
>JBEOKB010000241.1:0-39013 GCA_040275425.1 Siculibacillus sp.
CTCGAGCTGGGGATCGGGGCGGGTCTCGGCCTTGACGGCCGGGGCCGCGTCCTTGACCTCGGCGCCGCCCGTCTCGAGCTTCAGAGCCTCCTCGACCGCCGAGAGCGCTGCTTCGACGGGGTCGATGGTCTTGTTGGGGTTGGTCGCCATGTTGGTCAGTCGCCTCGCGTCCGTACACCGTACACACCGGATCTTCCTCGTGATCGCGCCCGCATCTCCTGGAGGTGCCGCGCTTCACGGGAGGGTCCCCGGTATCACTCAGACCGTTGATCCTTCGCGAACGTCCGCTCCGTTCGCCTTCGTCACACCGGTCGCCGGGTCGAAGAGGAGCTCTTCCCTCGCGGGAATCGCAGTTCCGCCTCTTCGCAGTTCATGCCGCACTTCGATGGTAACGGGACATTAACGAATAGGAAACCGCCGCCGCCCGGTTTTACCGATCATCGTTAACGGTGGCGGATTTCCTTGTGGATCGTCGCTTCGAGGCGGTGTCGACGACGGTTCGGACGCGCCCGTCGGGCACGCACGCGGGCGGGTGGACGCAGGGGAATGCGCGTGCGTCAACCCTTCGTTCACCGCGAATCGAGGCCGAGGGGGGCGGGCGCGCGGGTTTCGGCCGGATTTAACGAGATGGGCAGCGGGCGCGCGGCAGGATGGGGGCGAGCGGACGAGGGGTCCGCACGACGGACGAGGGCAGCCCGATGGCGACGATGCAGGCGATGGTGACGAGCGCGACGAACCCGGTGACGGCGACGATCACGCGCGGTCGGGGCCCGGCCCCGGTCGATCTCGTCCATCTGGCCCGCCAGACCTTCGGCTCGGCCGAACTCGAACGCGAAGTGCTGCGGCTGTTCGTCGATCAGGGCGCGGATCTGGTCGGGCGCATCGCGCGGGCCGATCGGATCGAGCGGGCGGCACTGGTCCATCGGCTCAAGGGCTCGGCGCGCAGCATCGGTGCGGGGCGGGTGGCGCGTCTGACCGAGGCGCTGGAGGCGCCGGAACTGGCCGAGGCGGAGGCGCGGCGGCTGATCGGCGCGCTCGAGGAGGCGGTCGGCGAGGTCGAGAGCTTCGTTCACTCCATCTTCTGATCGCGGGCGAGGCACCCCGTCGCAGGTTTCCGCGAGCGGATGCGCGGCGCGGCGGCTTGACGCGCGCGCCGGATGCGGCCATTCGAAGGGCGCGACAGCGCCGTGGCCGCCGAAAGGCGGGGGGAACCGGCGACTTTCGACCCCGTTTCTCGTTCGAGTACGTCTCATGCCCAAGATCACCTTCATTCCCTACCGCCAGGAAGAGATCATCGTGGAGGCCGAGGTCGGCTCGACGGTGATGGAGGCGGCCGTGCGCAACGGCGTGCCCGGCATCGAGGCCGAGTGCGGTGGCGCCTGCGCCTGCGCCACCTGCCACGTCTACGTGGACGAGGCGTGGGCCGGGAAGGTCGGTACGCCTCAGCCGATGGAAGAGGACATGCTCGACTTCGCCTGGGAGGTGAAGCCGACCTCGCGGCTGTCGTGCCAGATGAAGGTGAGCGAGGACCTCGACGGCCTCGTCGTCCACGTGCCCGAGCGGCAGGCCTGAGCGGCAGGCCCGAGCGGATCGCATCCCGTGCGGGAACGGCTTTGCGCCGTCGGCACGGATGCGGCAAAGCCGTTGCTTTCGAGACGCCGCGCGAGCGGCTAGACAGACGGGACGCGCGCGGCGCCCCCGTCGCGCCCCGACATCGACCCCCTGGACCGGAACCCGACCCATGTCCGAACGCATCACCACCGACGTCGTCATCATCGGAGCCGGGCCGGTCGGCCTGTTCGCCGTGTTCGAACTCGGCCTGCTCGACCTCAAGTGCCATCTGATCGACATTCTCGACAAGCCGGGCGGCCAGTGCGCCGAGCTCTATCCGGAGAAGCCGATCTACGACATTCCGGCCTATCCGGTGATCGGGGCGCAGGAGCTGATCGACAAGCTCCAGGAGCAGATCAAGCCGTTCGCCCCGACCTTCCACTACGGCCAGCAGGTCGAGAAGGTCGAGAAGCTCGAGGACGGCTCGTTCGTGGTCGGCACCGATGCCGGCACCGAGTTCCAGGCCAAGGTGGTGGTGATCGCGGCCGGCGGCGGCTCGTTCCAGCCCAAGCGCCCGCCGGTGCCCGAGATCGAGGGCTACGAGGGCACTTCGGTGTTCTATTCGGTGCGCAAGATGGACGCGTTCCGCGATCAGGAGATCGTCATCGTCGGTGGTGGCGATTCCGCGCTCGACTGGACGCTCAATCTGCAGCCGATCGCCAAGCGGGTGACGCTGGTGCATCGCCGCGACGACTTCCGCGGCGCGCCGCATTCGGTCGAGCAGATGCGGGCGCTGGTCGCCGAGGGCAAGCTCGATCTGGTCATCGGCCAGGTCGCCTCGCTGACGGGCGACGGCAAGACCCTCGAGGCGGTGGTGATCAAGCAGAACGACGGCATGCAGGTGAGCATCCCGGCGACGCGGATGATGCCGTTCTTCGGGCTGACCATGAAGCTCGGCCCGATCGCCGAGTGGGGCCTGAACCTGACCGAGAACCTGATCAAGGTCGACACCGAGAAGTTCGAGACCTCGGAGCCGGGCATCTTCGCCATCGGCGACATCAACTGGTATCCGGGTAAGCTCAAGCTGATCCTCTCCGGCTTCCACGAGGCGGCGCTGATGGCGCAGGCGGCGAAGAAGATCGTCGATCCGACCAAGCGGCTGGTGTTCCAGTACACGACCTCGTCGACCTCGCTGCAGAAGAAGCTCGGCGTGAACTGAGCGATCCCTCGCGGGCCTCGTGCGACGGGCGTCCCTCGGGGCGCCCGTTTCGCATTTCGGGGGCGCGCGTGATTGCGGCGGGGAGTGGGGGCGGCTAGCCTCGGGGGAGGCTGGAGGGTTCCATGTTCGACTTCGACGGTGCGGTGCTGCTTCCCATCGACATGCAGGTGGCGATCGATCTGCCGGGGCGCCCGGCGCGCGCCAATCCGCGCCTCGACGAGAACGGACTGCGGCTGCTCGCGCTGTGGCGGGCGAAGGGGCTGCCGATCGTCCACGTGCGCCACGATTCGGTCGAGCCCACGAGCTGGTTCCGTCCGGGGCATCCGGGCAATGCGCCGCGCCCCGGCTTCGAGCCGCGCGAGGGCGAGGGGCTGGTCACGAAGTCGGTCAATTCGGCCTTCATCGGCACCGATCTCGACCTGCGCCTGCGTCGGCTCGGGGCGAAGCGGGTGGTCGCCTTCGGCTGGGCCACCGACATGTGCGTATCGACCACCATCCGCACCGGCGCCAACATGGGCTGGGAGATGGTGATGGTGGCGGACGCCTGCGACTGCTGCGACCTGCCCGATCCGATCGGCGGCGGGATCATCCCGGCCGAGGAGATCCACCGCGTCCACGTCGCGACGTTGGCGGCGGACTTCTGTCGGGTGGTGGGGGTCGGGGAACTGGCGTGAGCCGCTCGAGCGCTCGGGCCGTTCAGATGCGTCGAAACACCGAAAACTGGAACTTCTGAACCGCGCCGTTCGGGGTCCGATGGGCGTGATCTCGGCTCTCGACCAACTCGAAGTCGGTGCCCAGCACGGCGGCGAGGCTTTCGGCGTCGTGGCGGGCGACGGGGAGGCCGCTGCACTTTTCGGGACCGTCCGGGGCGAAGGTGGCGATGACGGCGTGACCGCCGCCGCGGAGCGCTCGACGGAGAGCCTCGACATAGGCGCGCCGATCCTCCTCGGTGGTGAGGAAATGGAACGCGGCGCGATCGTGCCAGACGTCCCAGGTCCGCGCGGGGCGCCATTCGGTCACGTCGGCGGCGATCCAAGTGATCGCGTCGCCGGCCGCACCGAGGCGTGCCCGGGCGGCGGCGAGCGCCGTGGCCGACAGATCGAGAACCGTGAGATCGCCGTATCCGCGCGCCGACAGGGCATCGACGAGGCGAGAGGCGCCGCCGCCGATGTCGATCACCGACGAGGCGGGGGATGCGCCCAGGTGTTCGAGGAGGTCGAGCGAGGGGGCGGGCGTCTCCTGAAACCAGCTCACGTCCGTTTCGGATCTGGTCGCATAGACCCTGTCCCAATGGTCTCGCCGCTGCGTCGTCATCCGCGAACCTCCGTCGTCCGGCGCCACAGTGCACGGAACGACGGGGCAGGGGAAGGCGGGCCGTTTCGGATCGCGCTCCCCTCAGCGCGAGACGTAGACCGGGATCTGGGTCGCCATGCGGAAGAGGGTGTCGACGGCGGTGACGATGTCGGAGGAGGTCGAGGCGTAGAGCGCCATGTCCGCCGTCGAGGCGCAGGCGGCCATGTTGGCGGCGATCTTCGGCTTCAGGGTATTCTTGACGTAGAGGTAGCGCGACTCGCTCGCGTCGGGGCTCAGGGTCGGGACGAGGTATTCGACGTCGAGCGTCATCAGCGACACGCCCTTGGCCTTGATCGGGGCGCACAGCGACGGGTCGAAGCCCTGGATGTCCCAATCGAAGCCGTGATCGGTGGTGCGGAAGTAGGGCGAATAGTCGACGAAGGCGGGGTCGCGGCCGAGCGTGTACGTCTTTCCCCGCCACGAGGTGACCTCGATCTGGGTGGCCGAATCCTCGACGCCGTCGGTCATCAGCACGACGTAGGCCTTGGGGGCGGCGGCGGTCTTGCCGTCGCCGGCGACGATGGTCTCACGGCCCAGTTCGCCGAAGAGGGTGTGATAGTCGGTGCCGGTCCGGCCGACCGTATAGTCGATGTCGACGGCGGCGAGGGCGGTGGCGGCGGCGTCGAGATTGGACGAGACGGGGAAGACGACGGTCGACTTGTTGGAGAAGGTGCGCAGCGAGACGCGGATGGTCGCGCCGTAGCCCGCGGCGATCGAGGCGGCCTGCTTCGTCTTGGCCTGGGCGAGGACGTTGGAGACGGCCGACTTGACCACGTCGAGGCGCAGCTTCGCCCCGGCCCGGCGCGCCGCGCTCACCGTGTCCGTTCCCGACTGGAGGTGGCAGGCGATGGTGCAGCCGATCGAATTCAACATCGTGGCCTGATCGGCCGCGGTGGCGCCGATGGCCATCGAGTGCGAGGTGTCGATCAGGAAGTGGATGTCGACGTAGGTCGGCAGCGCGAGGCTGGTCACGGCGGTGGCCGATCCGGCGATGGTGTAGCCCTCGATGCCGAGCACCCGCGAGAACACGGTCCCGACCCGGGCGGACCAGTCGAGTTTGGAGGTGATCCGGCTCGTGTCGGCGGCGACGGTCGCGATGTCGGACTGGAGCGTGACGTCGGTGATGGTGGCGGCGACGCTGGTGAAGTGGGTCAGAGCGGCACTCTGAGCGGCGGTGCGATCGGCGACGGTCGTCCCGCCGCCGGTGCCGGCCTTGGCCTTGATCGCGCCGGTGAGGGCGGCGGCGTCGGCGGCCGACTGCAGCGAGATGCGCGCGCGATAGACGCGGGCGACGTCGACACCGCCACCCATGGCGGCGAGCATCACGCTCGAGGCGACCGTGAAGGGAAGGACGACCGATCCGCGGCGATCTCGGAAGAACGCGATCAGTCGATTCTCGAACCGCTCGAAGCGAGACATGGACACACCCGTACGATATCCTTCTACTTGCGGGGCGCAACATGACACCGACTCTTGAAAGATCTGATAAGCAACTCGCTCGAGTTATTCGGTGTATTCTTCGGTTAATTGATCTGATACTATGAAGATGTTTGTTTCAAATTCGCTTCGATGACCCTTGTGCCGAACCTTTCGCCGGAGGGTCGGCTTCGCGTTCGGCGGGCTTGCTCTCCGCCGGTGTTGTCGCGACAATCGACCGACGAAGGTCGTCGCCGGATCCGAGCCGCCCCATGTTCATCACCTTCTTCACCGAGTTGAAATCCGCCGGGCTGCCGGTCTCGCTGCGCGAGTATCTGACGCTGATGGAGGCGCTGGAGAAGGACTTGGCCGAGAGACGCGTCGAGGACTTCTACCACCTCGCGCGCGTGTGCCTGGTCAAGGACGAGAAGTATCTCGACAAGTTCGATCGGGTGTTCGGCCACGTCTTCAAGGGGCTGGACCTCATGTCGGAAGCGACCGAGGCGGAGATCCCCGAGGAGTGGCTGCGCAAGCTGGCCGAACGGTTCCTGACCGAGGAGGAGAAGGCCGAGATCGAGGCGCTCGGCGGGTTCGAAAAGCTGATGGAGACGCTCAAGAAGCGGCTCGAGGAACAGAAGGGGCGCCACCAGGGCGGCAACAAGTGGATCGGCACGGCCGGGACCTCGCCGTTCGGCGCCTACGGCTACAACCCTGAAGGCATCCGCATCGGCCAGGACAAGTCGCGCCATCGCCGCGCGGTCAAGGTGTGGGACAAGCGCGAGTTCAAGGATCTCGACGGTTCGATCGAACTGGGCACGCGCAACATCAAGGTGGCGCTCAAGCGTCTGCGTCGCTTCGCCCGCACGGGCGCGGCCGACGAACTGGATCTCGACGGCACGATCAAGGCGACGGCCGAGCGCGGATACCTCGACGTCAAACTGCGGCCGGAACGGCGCAATGCGGTGAAACTCCTCGTGTTCTTCGACGTCGGCGGGTCGATGGACGACCACGTGCGGGTGTGCGAGGAGCTGTTCTCGGCGGTGCGTACCGAGTTCAAGACGATGGAGTGGTTCTACTTCCACAATTGTCTCTACGACTACGTGTGGAAGCGCAACGACCGGCGCCACACCGAGAAGGTCGAGACGATGTCGGTGCTGCACAAGTACCCGTCGGATTACAAAGTGGTGTTCGTCGGCGACGCCTCGATGAGCCCTTACGAGATCACCTATCCGGGCGGGTCGGTCGAATACTGGAACGAGGAGGCGGGGGCGACGTGGCTGCAGCGGGTGACCACGGTCTATCCCAAGACGGTGTGGCTCAACCCGACGCCCGAGGACTGGTGGGGCTACACGCCGTCGATCGGCATGATGGCCAAGCTCATGGCCGGCCGCATGTTCCCGCTCACCCTCGAGGGCCTCGACCGGGCGGCGCGGGAACTGGTGCGGTGAGGGGCGAAGGCGTCGATCCCGGTTTGCGTCTAGAGTAGAGGCGACGAATCGGGAGACGCAGGTGGGCAAGGGGCGCAAGCAGCCGAAGGCGGAGCTGATCGCGAAGGCGAAGGCGGCCGCGTCGCGCGTCCCCGCGAGCGTTCCGCGTGTCCTGGTCGTCACCGCCTACTACAGGGAAGAGCGCGCGCTGATCGAGCGGACGATGCGCTCGGTGCGGGCGCAGACGGTCGTCGCCTCGGGGGCGGCGGTGGTCGATCACCTGCTGGTCGCCGACGGGTTTCCGCAGGCCTGGATCGACGAGGCGGGAGTGCGGCACGTGCGGCTCGATCGGGCCCACGGCGACTACGGCAACACGCCGCGCGGCGTCGGTTCGGTCCTGGCGATCTCCGAGGGTTACGACGCGATCTGCTACTGCGACGCCGACAACTGGTACGAACCGACCCATGTCGAGGACTGCCTCAAGGCGGCCGCGGCGGGGGGCGAGGCGACCGGCTACGTCATCGCGCGGCGGATCATGCGCCGGCCCGACGAGAGCGTGATCCCGATCGCCGACGAGCCGATCAACACCCACGTCGACACCAACTGCTTCTTCTTCCTGCCGCCCTCGTTCCACCTGATCCACCACTTCGCGGCGATCCCGCGCCAGATGTCGGTGATCGGCGATCGGCTGTTCTTCGCGGCGTTGCGGGTGGCGGGGTTGAAGGTGGCGGTGCTGACGCGGCCGAGCGTCGACTACCACTGCCTGTGGGACCCGATCTATCGGGCGATCGGGGAGACGCCGCCGGAGGGCTCGAAGCCCGCCGCCGACCAGAGTTCGGCCGATCGCTGGCTCGGCTCGCTGTCGCATCGCGACAAGGTGATCGTCTCGCGGCTGACCGGGCTGCCGTTCGCGGCGGAGGGGGAGGGCGACGCCGGGCCGGGGTTGCCGGAGCGACCGCGCGTGCTGGTGATCACGGCCTACCACAAGGAGGAGCGGGCGCTCCTCGAGGCCTGCCTCGCCGGGGTTCGGGCCCAGACGGCGGTCGCCTCGGGGGCGGCGGAGGTCGACCACATGGTGGTGGCCGACGGGTTTCCACAAGGATGGCTCGACGAGGTGGCGGGGCTGCGCCACGTGCGGCTCGATCGGGCGCACGGCGACTACGGCAACACGCCGCGCGGGGTCGGATCGCTCCTGGCGATCTCCGAGGGCTACGACGCGTTCTTCTATCTCGACGCCGACAACGGCCTGCGGCCCGATCACATCGAGGCGTGCCTGGCGGCCGCCCGGCGGCGCGGGCCGGACTGCGACTGGGTGATGGCGCGGCGGCATCTGTGCCGGCCGGACGGCACGGCGCTGCCCTTCGCGATCGACGACGCGGACGTCGACACCAACTGCTTCTTCTTCCTGCGCGGCAGCTTCCATCTGGTCCATCACTTCGCGGCGATCCCGCGCGAGATGTCGGCGATCGGCGACCGGATCTTCCACATGATGCTGACCGGGCACGGGCTGAAGCATGCGACGGTGCCGCACCGGACCGTCGACTATCTGTGCCTGTGGCGCGAGCCCTACGAGCTGGCCGGCGAGGCGCCGCCCGCCGATGCCAAGCCGCCGATCGATCAGGCGGCGATCCGGGCGTGGTACGACGGACTGCCGCCGCGTCGGCACGAGGTGGTGTCGCGGCTGATCGGCTTCAAATTCGCAGGTTGAGACGGGCGCGCGCGCGCCGCCACGACGAGACGGCCCCCGCGCGAGCGAGGCGGGCGCCCGCAGGAGAGCCTCGATGATCCCGAAGATCCTTCACTTCGTCTACGGTCTGGCCGAGGACTTCGGAGGCAAGCCGTTCACGTTCTTCCACTGGGCGGCGATCCGCTCGGCGATGGCGGTTCATCCCGGCTGGCGGGTGATGTTCTGGTACGCCCATCTGCCCGACACGCCCTATTTCGAGGATCTCGCCGACGAGATGGAGCTGATGCGGATCGACGCGCCGGAGGAGATCTTCGGGCGGCCGCTGCTGCACGTCGCGCACAAGGCCGACGTGGTGCGCCTGCAGGTCCTGATCGAGCACGGCGGCGTCTACATGGACGTCGACACGCTGACGGTGCGGCCGTTCGACGATCTGCTCGACAACAAGTTCGTGATGGGCATCGAGACCGCCGACGGCAAGCCGGTCGGTCTGTGCAACGCGATCATGATGGCGGAACCGCGCTCGATGTTCGCGCTCGGCTGGCTGAAGAGCTACGAGGCGTTCCGCTCCAAGGGGCGCGACGAGTATTGGAGCGAGCATTCGGTCAAGGTGCCGGCGCTGCTCGCCGAGCGTTATCCGGGCGAGATCACCATCCTGCCCAACAGCGCCTTCTTCGATCCCGATTGGACGCGGGACGGGCTGAAGAAGATGTTCTACGCGGTGAACGCGTTCCCGGAGGCGCGGGCCCACCATCTGTGGGAGGCGCTGGCGTGGAACGTGCTCACCCACTTCAACGAACTCAACGTCGATCACGTCGACAACAGCTACACGGTGGCGCTGCGCCGCCTGATCGGGCCGGATCTCGAGCGGATGCGGGCCAGGCGCCGGGCGTGGGTGGAGGCGGAATTCGCGGCGGGGCGGGCGCGGGTCAACCTGGGCTGCGGCGCCAAGCGCGAGCCGAGCTTCGTCAACTGCGACCTCTATCCGGAGGGTGGGCCGGATCTGGTGTTCGACCTGGAGAAGGGGAACTGGCCGATCCCGGAGTCGTCGGTGGAGACGGTGTGGGTGCACCACGTGCTCGAGCACGTCTCGGGCGATCCACGCGTGTTCTTCCAGGAGCTCCACCGCGTCACCCGCGACGGGGCGCTGACCGAAATCAAGGTGCCGCATCCACGCCACGACTGGTTCCTGATGGACCCGACCCACGTCAAGGCGTGGCACGGCGACAGCTTCGCCTTCCTCGACAAGGAGACGTGTTTCGACTGGCTGTTCGCGGGCGATTCCAAATCGCCGCTGGCGCTCTACTGGGACGTCGACTTCCGGGTGGAGTCGGTGGAGAACCGCGTCGCCGACGGGGCGATCCGGCGGACGCTCTCGGAGGCGTTCGGGCCGGGGCTGGTGGTGGAGAAGGCGGCGGCCCATCTCAACAACGTGGTCGGCGAGATCTGCGTGCGGCTGCGCACCCGCAAGAGCTGACGCCGACGGGCGGAACGAGAGAGCCCCCGGTCGATCGCTCGGCCGGGGGCTCGTCCGTTCGATCCACCGAGGCGCGATCAGTCGCGCAGCACCAGCACCGAGCAGGGGGCGTGGCGGACGATCTTGGCGGCGTTGGAGCCGAGCAGGTAGGTCGACATCACCGGGCGGTGCGAGCACACCACGATGGCGTCGGCGGACCAGGCCTTCGCCTCGTCGATGACCTCGTGATAGACCGAGCCGGTGCGCATCATCACACTGAGCTTGTCGTCGGGAACACCGGCCTTGGTGGCGAGGCCGCGCACGCGCGATTCGGTCTCCTTCTCCAGCGCGACCTCGTAGTCGGCCGGCAGCAGCTCGGAGACGTAGCCGTTCATCACCGGCAGAACGGCGATGAGGCGGACCTCGCCCCCGGACTGGGCGGCGAGATTGGCGGCGGCATTGACCGCGGGGGCGGCGAAATCGATCTCGCTCGGGTCGACGGGTACGACGATCTTCTTGAACATGTTGCTCTCCTCCTCGAGCCGAGCACGTTCGTCCTGCGACGCGTCACCGGCCGATGTGCCGCGACAATGTGCCTGCGACCAAAGTTGCGCATTGCGAGAGGTCAAGCAAGCGGTCTCGACATGGCCGACCCTCAGGATGCGGGGGACTCGTTCGATCTTCCGGGGACGGCGGAGCGGGTGAGTTCGCTCATCATGTCGGTGAAGGCGGGGCGGGGCAGGGCGGTCCAGGGCAGGGGGCGGACGACGTCGAGGGCGGCGAGGCCGAGGCGGGCGGTCAAGAGGCCGTTGACCACGCCTTCGCCGAGGCGGGCCGACAGGCGGGCGGCCAGTCCCTGGCCGACCAGCTGCTGCACCAGGGTGTCGCCGAGCGCCATGCCACCGGTGACGCCGAGATGGGTGAAGATGCGGCCGATCAGTTTCAGGAAGCCGAGGGTGCCGGGGCGGCCGCCGTAGAGGGTGGCGAGCAGACGCATCAGGCGCAGGTTCTCGAAGGCGACGTAGGCGATGTCGACGATCGCGCGCGGGCTGATCGCGGTGACGACGGAGACGCGCTTGGCGGCCTCGAGGATCGCAGAGCGGGCGGCCGCGTCGAGCGGGCTCATCAGCTCGCGCTCGGCGAGGCGCAGCAGATCGGCGCCCTCGATGATCTCGGCGCGGTGCTCGGCGAGGCGGGCGCGGGCGCGGGCGAGATCGGGGCGATCGGCGTAGAGGCGGTCGAGATCGCCGACCAGGGCGGGGACGGCGTCGCGGTCGTCGGCGGCGAAGACGGCGCCGGCGCGGTCGCGCAGGTGCCCGGCCGCGGCGAGGCGGGAGAGGCCGCGGATCTCGCGCACGGCGATGGCGAGGAGGGCGAGGAGGGCGAGGGCGAGGAAGCCGA
The DNA here is from genome assembly GCA_040275425.1 of Siculibacillus sp. Taxonomy (GTDB): domain Bacteria; phylum Pseudomonadota; class Alphaproteobacteria; order Rhizobiales; family Ancalomicrobiaceae; genus Pinisolibacter. The sequence continues at coordinate 11,508 of JBEOKB010000241.1, forward strand.
CGCCGACCCAGCCGAGCCATTCGGCCCGGGTCCACAGGTCGGCGAGGAGCCGGTCGACGGCGAGGCCGAGCGACAGCGTCACCAGTCCGCCGAGGCCGGTCATCAGCACCGCGCGCCAGGAGAAGCGCCGGGCCGCGGGGGGCTCGATCGGCGCGCTCGGCGCGTCGAAGGCGGCGTCGCGGGCGGGGACGATCACGGTCCGGGGCCCGAAGGGCATGGAGGAGGCGCCCTCCTCGGCGACGACGACGTCGGGGGCGTCGACCCGGAAGGCGCGGGGGCGACGGGGCGTCTCGCTCATGTCAGGCGATCTCCGAGCAGGAACTGCAGCACGCGGTCGAGGCGGACGTGGGGCAGCGACAGGGTCGCGCCCTCGGCGGTGCGCTCGAGGCGGGGCGGGCGGAAGCGGACGAAGGCGAGGGCGCCGTCCTCGACCGGGGTGGCGCCGTCGGCGAAGACGGCGTCGGGGTTCTCGGGCAGGTCGCCGGGGAAGAGGGCGAATTCGGCCTCGGGGTCGAGCGGTTCGCCGTCGAGGCTCTCGCCCGGCAGGGGCACGCCGAGGATGGCGGGCAGCTTCTCGCCGTCGTGCTCGACCATGGCCTCGCGAGTGGCGCGGACGGCGGCCAGCGCCACCACGTCGATCTCGGCGCCACCGAGGCTCGCGCGCTCCATCGCCTGATCGACGAGGCGGCGCAGGATCCTCTCCAGGCGGTCGTGCGAGGTGCGGTGGAGGTGGTCGGCCTTGGTGGCGGCGAAGACGATGCGGTCGATGCGCCGGGTCAGGATCGAGGCGAGCCAGGAGGCGCGGCCGGGGCGGAAGCAGCCGAGGATGCCCGTCAGCGCCTCGCGCAGGTCCGAGACGGCGTCGGGTCCGGCGTTGAGGGCCTGGAGGGCGTCGACCAGGACGATCTGGCGATCGAGTCGGGCGAAGTGATCACGGAAGAACGGGCGCACCACCACGTCCTTGTAGGCCTCGTAGCGGCGCTGCATCATCGCGGCGAGCGACTTCGGGGCGGGTTCGCGCCCGTCGAGCAGGAGCGGCGCGAAGGTCAGCGCGGGCGAGCCGTCGAGGTCGCCGGGCATGAGGAAGCGGCCGGGCGGCAGGGTGGAGAGGGCGTGCTCGTCGGCGCGGGCGGCGCGCAGGTAGTCGGTGAAGAGGGCGGCGAGACGGCGGGCGGTCGCCTCGTCCTCGGGGGCGTCGGTGGCGACGGCGCGGGTGGCGGCGAGCCACTCGGCGGCGAGGTCGGCGTGGGCGCCGCGAGCGGAGCGCGCCAGCGTCTCGGTCGACCACTCGTGGTACGACTTGACCAACAGCGGCAGGTCGAGGAGCCATTCGCCGGGATAGTCGACGATGTCGAGATGGAGCCGTCCCCGACCGAAGGCGCGGGCGAACAGGCCCTCGGAGGCGAATTCCAGGGTGAGGCGCAGCTCGGAGACGCGTCGGGTCGACGACGGCCACAGCCGCTCCTCGACCAGCGTGGCGACGTGGGCCTCGATGTCGAAGCGCGGCACCGCGTCGTCGGGCTGCGGTTCCAGCGTGGCCTTGGCGAGGCGGCCGCGCGCGACCGGCTCGAACAGCGGCAGGCGGCCGCCGTTGATCAGGTTGTGGACCAGGGCGGTGATGAACACCGTCTTGCCGGCGCGGCTGAGGCCGGTGACGCCGAGGCGCAGCGTCGGCGTGGCGAGACCCATCGCGAAGTCGCTCGCGTTGGCGAGGGCGGTGCGGGCCTGATCCAGGAGCGAGAGCGAGGGAACGGTGGTGGACGACGACATGGGGCGAGAAGGGTCCTCGGGCGGGGCCTCCCCCATGTAGGCACGACGGCGGGTCCGCGCAAAGGCCGCGCGGCGAATTCCGCGTCCTCGCGCACGGTCGAGGTCATTCCTCGTCGAGGGCGGCGATCTCTTCGACCAGATGCAGCTCGCGCGGGCGGAAGAAGGCGACGATGCGGCCGGTGCCGGGTTCGACGTCGACCCACTTCACGGCGGGGAAGTCGATCACGGCGAGGCCGGTGGTGGGGAACTTGCGGCCGATGTCCTCGATGAAGCTCGGATTGCCGGAGCCGATCAGGGCGAGGGCGGTCTCCTGGAGGCCGGGGTTGTGCCCGACCACCAGCAGGGTGCGGGCGAGGGCGCCGTGGGCGCGGATCTGGTCGATCATGCGGTCCTCGCCCGCCTCGTAGAGGTCACGGGTCAGGCGCGCCTCGAGGTCGTCGGCGAAGAAGGGCAGGAGGCCTGCCAGGGTCTCGCGGGTGCGGCGGGCGGAGGAGCACAGCACCTTCTGCGGCATCAGGCCGTGGGCGGCCATGTGGCGACCCATCAGCGGCAGCGCCGAGCGGCCGCGCGCGGCGAGGGGGCGATCGAAGTCGTCCCGCTTCTCGTCGTCCCAAGTGGATTTGGCATGACGCAGGAGGAGAAGGCGGGGCATTTTTTCCACTCGGCAATTCACGTAGCGATCCGACCGGAATTAGCACGGGGGCGAGCACGATACCATGACGGGCGTATGACGATCGTGACGGTGGGGGTGGAACGGGGCCGTTCGGGCTTGCCAAGACGGCGCGGCCGGTGCATCGCGTTGGTGACGGAGGAGGAGCGAAATGCCGATCTACGCCTATCAGTGCCGGTCGTGCGGCAAGGAGTTCTCGACGCTGGTGCGCGGCGGCGATACGCCGGAATGCCCGGCCTGCGCCGGTGTCGACCTGGAACGCCGGCTCTCGCTGATCGCCTCGCCGCTCAAGAGCGGCGAGGATCTGCCGCCGCCGGCGTGCGGGGCGGGCATGGGCGCGTGCGGCACCGGCGGCTGTCCGGCCTTCGCGGGCGACTGAGAGTCTGTCTCAAAAGCTCGGGCGGGTCGGCTCGGCGGGTCTTTTCCGCTCTCGCGGCGTCGGAAATCCCGCCGATATCTCGATATCGGCTTCGCTTCCCTCCCAGCGAGAACGAAAAATCCCTCGCCGATCCTCCGCCGCCGACTTCTGAGACAGACTCTGAGGCCCCGGCGCGGCTCAGGGCTCGTCGGGGCGCCACTCGAGCAGGTCGCCCGGCTGGCAGTCGAGGGCGCGACAGATCGCCTCCAGGGTGTCGAAGCGGATGCCCTTCACCTTGCCCGACTTCAGGAGCGAGACGTTCTGCTCGGTGATGCCGATGCGGGCGGCGAGGTCGCGCGAGCGCATCTTGCGGCGGGCGAGCATGACGTCGAGGTTGACGACGATGGGCATGGGCGGCCTCAGACGATGGCGGCGTGCTCGTCGGCGATCTCGGCGGCGACCTTGAACACGTGGGCGAGCGCCAGAAGGCCACCGAGGAACATCAGGTTCAACAGGTCGTTCGGCTGAAGGAAGAAGCCGATGTGACGGCCACCCGGCGGCATGTGCAGGGTCGTGACCATGGAGAGGAGCGGGCGGGTGGCCATGTCGGCGACCTCGGCCGCCAGCCCGAACAGCGACAGGCGGCGCAGGTTCAGCGCGGCGTCGACGGTGAAGACTCGTCCGGCGAGGAAGCCGGAGAACAGCAGCCACAGATTGACGCAGGTCGCGACGATGAGCGCCCAGGGGATCATGTGGATCAGAAAGCCGAGCGCGCGCTGGAGCGCCGGCACCTCGATCAGATCGGCCTTCAGCCAGTGCGAATAGGCGCGGGTCACGTCGTCCGGGTTCGACCAGTGCATGGCCAGCAGCACGAACACCCACACCGCATAGAGCGGCGCGGCCAGGCGCAGGGCGCGGCAGAGCCGTCCGATGCGCGCGCGCAGCGCGGCGACGGCCGGGGACTCGGTCGGCGTGAGGTCGAGGGCGTCCGTGGTCATGGGGAACTCCGAGGGATCGATTGACACGAGAAAAAATTATCGTAAAACAGTAAAAAGTCAATCCCTGGAGTGAAGCCATGTCGCCTCTTTCGATCGCTCCCCGCCGTTTCGCCGCCGCGCTGGCGGCCGGGTTCGTTCTCGCCGGGCTCGGCGCCTGCACGGTGGTTCCGGCCAAGACGCTGTGGGCGATGCGCAACTTCGACCCGATGACCACCGATCCGGCGCGGCTCAGGGCGGCGGTGGCGATGCCGAGCGAAGCCTTTCCGGCCAAGGGTGGGGCGAAGCTGGTGATGTCCCAGGCGCGCAAGGGTGGGGCGGACGAGGTGAAGATCGAGCTGATGCTGGAGGAGGTGCCGCTCGCGTCGGAGACCGGGCTCGGCGCCGTGAAGCCGAAGGCGGGGCAGGAGGCGCGGGCCTATCGCATCGCCGCCGCCGACATGCCCCGGCTGGTCGAGGCGCGGGCGAGGGCGCGCGAGCGGGCGGCGGCGGCGCCGGGCGTGTACCAGGGCACGCTGTCGGTCGGGATCGACGGGTGCCGGCCGGCGGACGCGCCGGTGCCGAAGGAGTTCCGGGTCTCGACCTGGATGAAGACGGCGGAGACGGGCGAATATCTCACCGTGCTCGACGACGTCGATCTGGTGGCGATGGTCGGCGCGGACAAGTTCGCGGCGGAGGCGAAGATCTGCGAGGCGCGGTGAGCCTCACCGCCCCTCGCGGCGGGAGATGAAGGCGAGGCGCTCGAACAGGTGGACGTCCTGCTCGTTCTTCAGGAGCGCGCCGGCGAGCGGCGGGATGACCTTGCGCGGGTCGGACTGGCGCAGGGTGTCCTCGTCGACGTCCTCGTTGAGGAGCAGCTTGATCCAGTCGAGCAGCTCGGAGGTCGACGGCTTCTTCTTCAGCCCCGGCACGTCGCGCACGGCGAAGAAGACGCGCAGGGCCTCCTCGAGCAGGCGCTTCTTGAGGCCGGGGAAGTGGACCTCGACGATCGAGGCCATGGTCTCGGCGTCGGGGAAGCGGATGTAGTGGAAGAAGCAGCGGCGCAGGAAGGCGTCCGGCAGTTCCTTCTCGTTGTTGGAGGTCACGATCACCACGGGGCGGCGGCGGGCGCGGATGGTCTCGCCGGTCTCGTAGACGTGGAATTCCATGCGATCGATCTCGAGGAGGAGATCGTTGGGGAACTCGATGTCGGCCTTGTCGATCTCGTCGATGAGCAGGACCGGCCGCTCGTCGGCGGTGAAGGCCTCCCACAGCTTGCCGCGCTTGATGTAGTTGCGGATGTCCTTGACGCGCTCGTCGCCGATCTGGCCGTCGCGCAGGCGCGAGACCGCGTCGTATTCGTAGAGGCCCTGGTGAGCCTTGGTGGTCGACTTGACGTGCCACTCGATCAGGGGGGCGCGAAGGGCGGCGGCGATCTCGTGGGCCAGCACGGTCTTGCCGGTGCCGGGCTCGCCCTTGACCAGGAGGGGGCGCTCGAGGGTGATCGCGGCATTGACGGCGATCCGGAGATCCTCGGTGGCGACGTAGTCGGAGGTGCCTTCGAAGCGCATGGGATCTCCCTGATATCTCGTCCGTTTCCGCGTCCGGCCGGGCCAGATCCTGCCGAGGCGGGTAGGCAGAAACTGCCCCGAGCGGGCAGAGCTTGCCCGTCGACCGCGCCAGCATAATCGGCGGCCGCGCGGAAAACAAAGGAAAATCAGGGCGATGGCTCTGGCACGGCGCTTGCGAACTCAGTGACTGATCGGGCCGACGTGCCCAGTGTACGAGTTCAGACGTCAGAGGTGTTTCATGGGTGTCTATGATGCGATGACCAATGCGGTGGGCGGGCTCAATGCTCAGGCCTACGCGTTGCAGAACATCTCCGGCAACATCGCCAATTCGGGGACCATCGGCTACAAGGCGGTCGATACGGCGTTCCAGGATCTCTTGACGTCGACCGGCACCAGCGCCCAGACCCAGACCTCCGGGTCGGTGCTGGCGCGCTCGCAGACCACCACCACCAACCAGGGCACGATCTCGTCCTCGTCGGTCTCCACCAACATGGCGATCTCGGGCGAGGGCTATTTCCAGGTCCAGGCGAAGGCGGGCGAGTCCGACGGGCAGACGGTTCTGACCAACCAGAACGTCTACACCCGCCAGGGCGACTTCTCGATGAGCGCCGAGGGATATCTGGTCAATTCGTCGGGCTACTACCTCACTGGCATCCCGATCGACCCGGTCACCGGCAACGTCACCGGTTCGATCTCCGAGCCGATCCTGGTCGACACCGGTCTGATTCCGGCCAAGGAGACCACCTCGATCGCCTATGCCGGCAACCTGCCGTCCGACTCCTCGGTGGTGACGATCGATCCGGTCGACCTCGGCAGCTCGTCCGGCTATCCGGCGACGATCGCGGCGGCCGACAACGAGACCTTCCTGTCGCAGTCGCTGTCGGGCGGTTCGGTGACGGCGTACGACGAGCAGGGCAACGAGGTCAACATCCAGCTGCGCTGGGCCAAGACCGCCGCCAACACCTGGAACGCCTACTATCAGTCCAATTCGACCGCGACCGGCACGGCGGCGCAGTGGACCTCGATCGGCACGACCTTCACCTTCTCGAGCGCCGGCGCGCTCACCTCGCCGGCGACCGACTCGGTGGCGATCTCGGGCCTCTCGGTCGACGGCACCAGCCTGGGGACGATCGGCTTCAACTACGGCGGACGCCTGACCCAGTACAACTCGGGCACGACCGTCACCGAGAACGACATCACCCAGAACGGCTACGCCTCGGGCCGCTTCACCAATCTGGCGGTGAGCACCGACGGCATGGTCACGGCGACCTACTCGAACGGCAAGACCATCGACCTCTACAAGGTCGGCGTCTACGTCTTCAACGGCGACGCCGATCTCCTGGCGCTGTCGGGCAACGCCTATGCGGCGACCAAGACGTCGGGCAACGCCATTCTGTCGTCGACCGGAACGGTCATGGGCGGGGCGATCGAGTCGTCCAACGTCGACATCACCGACCAGTTCTCGAAGATGATCATCACCCAGCAGGCCTATTCGGCCAACTCGAAGGTGATCTCCACCGCGAACACCATGATGCAGGACGTCCTCGACATCATCCGGTGACGTCTCTCGCTCGGCAAATGCGTAACTGTTTGCAAGGGGCGTTTCGATGGGTCTCACTTCCACGGTAGCCTTGACGGCCGGTGGTCTGAAGGCGGCGCAGCGCGCCACCGAGATCGTCGCGAACAACATCTCCTCGGCGAGCGTCGACGGCTACACGTCGAAGACCGCGGTCGTCTCGGGCATCTACACCGAGAACGGCATCGTCGGCTTCCGCGCGGAGATCACCCGCGCGTTCGATCAGGAGGTCTACGACCAGCTCATCGGCGCAACGGGGACGACGTCCTATCTCGGCGTGCGCAGCGACTATCTCACCCAGATCGACTCCCTGATGGGCACGACCGTCAACGGCGCGACGCTGTCGACGGCGCTGGCGACCTTCTCGGCCGATCTGCAGACGCTGGCCGCGCAGCCCGACGACGACAGCGCGCAGATCGTCGCGGCCAATTCGGGCGCGGCGCTCGTCCAGACCCTGCGCGCGACGGCCACCTCGGTGCAGGAGATCGCCGCCGGCGTGGAGGCCGACATCGGCGACGCGGTGGTCAAGGTCAACACGCTGCTCGGCAAGATCGCCGATCTCAACGCGCAGGTCGCGTCGAGTTCGGCGCAGGGGTTCGACACCACCGGTCTCCTCGACGAGACCGACAAGGCGGTGCTGGAACTGTCGTCCTACCTCGACGTGCAGACGGTGCGGGCGGCGAACGGCACCGTGCGGGTGTCGACCGGCGAGGCGCTGACGCTGGTCGACAACGCGCGCGAGACCCAGTTCGCCCGCAATCGCGAGGGACAGCTGATCGTCGCCAACGACGGCAACGGCGAACTCGACGTCATCGAGGCCGGGCTGATCACCTCGGGCTCGATCGCCGGGCTCTATTCGGTGCGCGACACGATGCTGCCGCAGGTCCAGAGCCAGCTCGATCAGTTCGCGGCGACACTGGCGCGGACCTTCTCCGACACCACCACGGCGGGGACGGCGGCGACGGTGGGGGCGGCGACCGGGTTCTCGGTCGATCTCGCGGGCCTCCAGTCGGGCAACACCGTCGACCTCACCTGGAAGGACGGCGCGACCGGCGCGTCGCACACCGTCACCTTCGTCAAGGTGAGCGATCCGACCGCGCTGCCGCTCGACGGCTCGGCGACGTTCGATCCGAACGACACGGTGGTCGGCATCGACTTCTCCGGTGGCACGGCCTCGGTGGTGTCGCAGATCCAGGCGGCGCTGGGGTCGGCCTTCGCGGTCACCAATCCGAGCGGCACCACGTTGCGGATCGTCGACGACGGGGCGGCGGCGACGGTCGACGTGACCGCGCTCTCCACCACCACCACGGCGACGACGACCCAGAGCGGCAGCACGGCGATGCCGCTGTTCACCGACAACGGCGGCGCCTTCACCGGCAGTTTCGACGGCGGTTCGCAGCTCGACGGGTTCGCGACGCGCATCCGGCTGAACAGCGCGGTGGCGGGCGATCCGTCACTGCTGGTGCGCTACTCGTCGACCACCGAGGCGGCCGACGCGACCCGGGTCGATCAGATGATCGATCGGCTCGCCGACGGCACCTCGTGGGTGTCGCTCGGGGGCGGTCTCACCTCGATGAAGAAGACGCTCGCCGACTATTCGACCTCGATGGTGGCCCATTGGGCGGCACAGTCAGACAGCGCCGACACCGACCTGAACAACCAGGAAGTGGTGCAGGCGACCCTGCAGTCGTCGATGAGCGACATCTCTTCGGTCGGCACCGACAGTGAATTGGCCAAGCTGATCCAGTTACAGTCGATGTATTCGGCCAATGCGCAGGTGCTGTCGACGCTGCGGGACATGCTCGACCGTCTCTACAACAGCATGTGAGCACGAGAGTAGAGTAGGGGTATCGTCATGGACGTCACCTATGCCTATACGGGGCTGAACTCGAGCCAGACGCGGCGTCTGGTCGAGCAGCGTCGTCTGATGACGGACCTCGTCACTCAGGAGAACACCGGGCTCAAGTCGCAGACCTATGCCGGGGTCTCCCATCGCTCGCTGACGCTGGCGTTCCAGAGCAAGGTCGTCGAGGCCGAGGCCTACAAGTCGACCATCGCCACGGTCGATCCGCGCCTGTCGCTGATCGGCAACGCGATCGAAGCGCTGTCGGCGCTGTCGAACGAGACGTCGGGCGAGCTGGGCCAGAACGGCTTCACCCTGACCTCGAGCGGCAAGACGCCGGAACAGACGATGGCCCTCAACTCGCTCGAGGGCTACGTGTCGACCCTCAACAGCGAGTACGACGGCATCTACGTGTTCGGCGGCAAGGCGACCGACACCCCGCCGGTGGTCGACACCAACACCCTGCTCGAGGGCAGCGGCCTCAAGGCCGGGTTCAAGACGGTGGCGGCGCAGCGCCTTCAGGCCGACAAGGGCTCGGACGGGCTCGGGCGGCTCGATCTCACCCAGACCGGCACTTCGGTCACGTTGGCCGAGGACGGCACCCATCCGTTCGGCTTCAAGCTGTCGGCGGCGACGTCGACGCTCGCCAATGCGACGATCAGCGGGCCGACCGGCGCGCCGCCGTCGATCGGCGTGGCGTTCACCGGCGTGCCGAATGCGGACCAGGGGATCGAGCTGACGCTGACCCTGCCGGACGGCTCCACCAAGGCGATCTCGCTCAAGGCGGGCGCGACGGCGGATGCGACCAAGGGCGTCTTCGCCATCGGCGCGACCGCGGCCGACACGGCCACCAACTTCCAGACGGCGCTGCAGACGGCGCTGCAGACGGCGGCCGACACCGACCTCACCGCCGCCTCGGCGGTGGAGGCGGCGAACAACTTCTTCGACACGAGCGGCGGCGGCACGCCGATGCGGGTGGCGGGTCCTCCCTACGACACCGCGACCGCGCTGGTGGCGGGCACCGACGCCGACACCGTGATCTGGTACCGGGGCACCAACGATGCCGGCAACGCGCGCGCGGACGCCTCGGCGCGGGTCGATTCCGATCTGACGATCGAATACGGCACCCGGGCCAACGAGAGGGCCTTCGTCGAGCAGATCAAGCAGCTCGCGGTGCTGGCGACGCTCGACGTCTCGGCCGGCGGGACGGCGGACACGGCGCGCTATCAGGCGGCGGTCGACCGCACCAAGCCGATTCTGGGCAAGACCACCGGCAGCGACAGTCTACAGGCGGTGGCGACGACGATCGTCGGGGCGCAGAAGGCGTCGGAGATGGCCTCCGACCGGCTCGATCTCGCGAACCGCACCTATACGTCGGCGATCGAGGCCAACATGAACGCCGACGACACCGAGCTGGCGGTGATGATCACCACGCTGCAGACGCAGATCGAGGCGAGCTACAAGGCGACCTCGATCCTCTACAAGCTGTCGCTCACCGACTATCTGTGACGGCTCGCGCCGTTTCGGGGCACCGTCGCCCGAGGGGGGAGGCGGCGCGGCGATTCACCCTCCGTTAACCATCGTTGCCTATGGGTTAACGGGATCCGAGGGAGAATCGTCGATGAAGGTGATGTTCGCCACGCCGGTCTACGGAGAGACCATGTCGACCGGCTGCCATCTGTCGATCATCGACACGATGCGCTTCTTCGGGCGCGAGTTTCCCGACATCGGCTTCTCCTCGCGAGTGTTGTCGACGTCGTTCTTTCCGACGGCGCGCAACATCCTGGCGAGCAACTTCCTCGCCGACGAGAGCGCGAGCCATCTCTTCTTCGTCGATCCCGACATGAGCTTCTCGCCGGAGCTGGTCGCAAAGATGCTGGCGTTCGGCAAGCCGGTGGTGGGGGCGATCTATCCGGAGAAGGCGTCGGACTTCGACGCCTTCCGCCGCGCCGCGGCCAAGGCGTCGTCGAACCTGCAGGCGCAGATGTCGGCGGTCGGCTACGTCTACGGCGGCGATGCGCTGGTGGGGCGGGTCGGGCGCGACGGCGTGCGGGAGATCGAGGTGGTCGACGGTTTCGCCCGGGTCGTCCGCGCCGGCACGGGGCTGCTGATGATCACGCGCGAGGCGCTGGTCGAGATGCGCGACCGGCTGCCGGGACTGTGGGTCGCGGAGCCGGCGGAATGGCTGAACGCGACCGGGCTCACGCGCGGGGCGGGCTACATCCAGTGCTTCGACGTGGTGCCACAGCGCGACGGCACGCAGATCGGCTCGGACGTGGCGTTCTCCGATCGCTGGGTGAAGGGGTGCGGCGGCGAGATCTGGTCGTGCGTCGACGAGGCGATCATCCGCTCGGGCGCGGACAACTACGTCGGCCACTATCTGACCCATCTCCAGGCGACGGCGGGACCCGAGCGGGTGATCGTGGCGGAAACCTCCGCGAACGCCGGCTGAACCGACATCGAGGGCTTCCCATGAAGATCCTGATCGCGACGCCGGCCTACCGCGACCAGGTGATGCGCGGCTATCACGAGACGGTGTGCGAGCTGATCACGCTGTTCGCGGCGCGGTTTCCCTTCGTCGAGTTCGAACAGAAGATCATCGACGTGCCGCTGCTGACGACGGCGCGCAACATCCTCGCCTCGATCGTGCTCGACGATCCGAGCTTCACCCATCTCCTGTTCATCGACGCCGACATGGCGTTCTCGCCGATGCTGGTGGCGCGGATGCTGGCGTTCCGCAAGCCGGTGATCGGCGCGTTCTACCCGGAGAAGAAGGTCCACTGGGCCCGGCTCGCGGCGGCGATGACGCCGGAGCGCACCACGGTGCAGGCGCGGCTGATCGCGTCGAGCTACGTGTGCGGCGGCAACGAGATCTCCGAGATCCGGTCGAGCGGGCAGGTGGTGACGCGGGTGGTCGACGGGTTCGTGCGGGCGCACGCCTGCGGCGCCGGGGCGATGCTGATCGAGCGGCAGGTGTTCGAGCGGCTGCGCGAGGTTCACCCCGAGCTGTGGGTCGAGGCGCCGGGCGAGCAGATCCGCGCCTGGGGGCTCGAGCGCGGCGGGCTGTTGCAGTGCTTCGACGGGCGGCTCAACGAGCAGGGCTATCACGTCAGCGAGGACGTGGCGTTCTGCCTGCGCTGGACCGACGTCGGCGGGGAGATCTGGGCGGCGGTCGACGAGGCGATCGTGCACTCGGGCTCGACGCGGTTCCAGGGCCATGCCCTGATCCATCTGAAGGGCGAGAAGGGCCTGAGGATGCGCGACGTGCGGCGTCGCTCCAGGGGGGCGAGCGACCGCTGGTACGTGCGGGCGCTGGCGGCGCCGGCCGAGCCGAAGTCCAGGCGCTGACGGCGCGCAGGCCTTCGCGGGCCGAGAAAAAGAAGAGGCGGCGGTGCCTCGGCCCCGCCGCCTCGAATTGTCGCGTGTCGGTTCGATCAGAACAGCGACAGCACGCTCTGATCGGCCTGGTTGGCCAGCGACAGGGCCTTGGTCGAAAGGCTCTGGCGGGTCTGCAGGGCGAGCAGGTTGGCCGATTCGGCATTGGTATCGGCGGCGACGAGGCTGTCGGCACCGACGCCCAGCGTCGAAACCATGTTGTTGGTGAAGTCCTGGCGAGCCTGAACCACGGACAGGTTCGAACCGAAGGTCGAAGCCTGGGTGCGGAGGCTGGTCAGAGCCGTGCTCAGGCCGTCGAGAACGGCGTTGACCTGCTTGTTGGTCTGGAAGTCACCGGTTCCGAGCTGGTCGAGACCGAGACCGGACGCGTTGAACACCGTGCCCGAGATCGTCATCGAGGACTGGTCGGAGCCGGTCTTCTCGTTGAAGATGGTCTTCAGGTCGTTGCCCATCAGCAGGTTGATGCCGTTGTAGCCCGAGTCCTTCGCCATCTGGTCGATCTGGTCGAGGATGTCGTTGAACTGCTGACGGAACTCGTCGCGGGTCTCGGACGTCTCGGCGGTGTCGCTGTCGCCCGAGGTGAAGCCCAGGGCGGTGACGGCAGTGGTGTTCGAGGAGGTGATGGCGAGGTCTTCGCCGCCGGTCTCTTCGATATTCACGGCGCCGTCGTCGTCGATGGTCGCGGCGACGTCGAGCGACGACGCGTTGATCGCCTTGAGCAGGGTTCCGACGGTGCTGTACTCACCCGCGCCGGTGCCGATCGTGAACGTCTTGGTGGTCGTTCCGGTGGTGGCGTTGCCGGTGGTCAGGGTGATGGTGTCGTTGGCGGCGAAGCCGAGCTGACCGGACGCGGTGCCGATCAGGCTGGTCGACTTGGTCAGATCGGTCACGTCGCCGGTCAGCAGCGCGTCGGTCTCGCTGTCGGCGGTCTGCAGAGCCTGCTTGGCGGCCGACTGGGCGTTCTTCACGAGCGAAGTGATCGATTCGATGCCGTTGGACGCGGCCTGCAGCGTCTGAATCGAGTTCGAGACGCCGTCGAGCAGGTTGGTCAGGTCACCGGCGCGGTCGTTGAGGGCCGCGGAGGTGAAGTAGTTCACCGGGTTGTCGAGAGCCGAGTTGACCTTCCGGCCGGTGGCGAGACGGTTCTCGGTGGTCGTCTGCTGCTTCGCGATGGACTGCAGCGAGGTGAGGTTCTGACGGACACCGGTGGAGAGAATGGCACTCATGATACTACCCCTTCTGGGTTACGCTACGCCTCCTCGTTCTGAGGAGTGCGGGCAGTATCGGGGGTGGCCGGTTTCGGGGGCGTTAAAGCAACGGGGCGAATTGGAAGTTTTCGCCGGTCTCGCCTCGTTCCGTCGGACATGATGAACGAAGACTTGAAGCCGCTCGGGAGCGAACGGCGGGGCGCGACCGCGCAAAATGCGATCGCGCCGGCGAACCACGGGGTTCGCGGCGTCGTTTCTCGAAGAGAGAAAGGGGCGTCTCGATCCTATCCGTGGTCGCGCATCAGGCGGTGACGTCGGAGGTCGGTTCCGATCGGGTCTCGGCCTGGAAGGCCTCGGTCATGGCATGGGCCAGACGGAGATAGGCTTCGGTCGGGGTCTGAGCCAACACCTCGTTCGACTTGGAATCGATCGTCTTGACGACGACGATGCCGGACTGATCGATCGTGATGTCCTTGTTCAGATTTCCATTCGACGTCGACGGGGTCGGCGAGGGGGCGGACGAGGCTCCCGAGCCGGTCGAGGTGGTCGGCCGAGACTGAACAACGGCCGCTGCCTCGCTCGCCGGAGGCGAGGGGGGCGACGACATCGCCGGCATGGCCGGGATCGTCGAGAAGGGTGCGATGCTCGTATTCATGGTTCTCGTCGCCTGCGCTGATGGAGGCAGTTGCATTCTTCATAGCAGGCAAACATGAGTCCATTATTAAGAGAAACTCAGAACTTGGAGTCGTCGAGGGTCGACGACTCGAGTCTTCGCGCGGCGAATTCAATCGAAGACTCAACGACAACGACTGTCGCTACGGCAGTCGCGCAATCTCAACGCTCCGCGCTCTCATTAAGGCGCTGTTAACCCTAATGCGCGTTAATGGCTCCAACAAAGGCGACATATGGGTCGCCGACCGTATGGAGCGTGCCATGGCCGTGAACCCGATCCTGACGACCGGTGTCCGTCAGAACCTGACCTCTCTGCAGAAGATCGCCCGTGAGCAGGTTGCGACGGAAGCGCGTCTGGCCAGCGGCATGAAGGTCAACTCGGCTCTCGACAACCCGGTGAACTACTTCACCTCCGCCTCGCTCCAGGATCGGGCGGGCGACCTGACCAACCTGCTCGACGGCGTCTCGAACTCGATTCAGACGCTGCAGGCCGCGTCCAACGGCATCGAATCGATCACTTCGCTCGTGAAGAACGCCCAGTCGGCCGCCAAGCAGGCTCTGCAGACCGCCGACAGCGAGACCGACGCGCTGCTGACCGGCGACGTGACCGATCTGACCAAGTCGACCAGCCTGATCGGCACCGCGTCCGGTCAGCTCGGCTTCGCCGCCAACGACACCATCACCCTGACCACCGGCAACGCCACCACCGGAACGACCACCAAGTCGTTCACGATCGGCACCGGCGCGGGCGAGTACGACACCGTCGGTGAACTGCTCAAGGCGATCAACTCGTCGTCGCTCGACGTCTCCGTCATCATCAACAGTGACGGCGCCGTCGAAATCGAGGAGACCGGCGGTGAAGACCTCGCCATCACCTCCTCGAACACCACTGCCGTCACCGCGCTCGGCTTCACCTCGGGCGACAGCGACACCGCCGAGACGTCCGAGACCCGCGACGAGTTCCGTCAGCAGTTCAACGACATCCTCGACCAGATCGACCAGATGGCGAAGGACTCGGGCTACAACGGCATCAACCTGCTGATGGGCAACGACCTGAAGACCATCTTCAACGAGAAGACCGGCTCCGACCAGTCCTCGATGACGATCTCGGGCACGGTGTTCAACTCGTCCGGCCTCGGCCTCGACCAGCTGAGCGTAGGCGAGTTCCAGACCAACAAGCAGGTCAACGCCGTTCTCGACGGCCTGACCTCGGCGCTGGAATCGCTGCGCACCCAGGCGTCGAACTTCGGTTCGAACCTCGCGGTGGTGCAGGCCCGCCAGGACTTCACGAACTCGATGGTCTCGACCCTGAAGATCGGTGCCGACGGGCTGGTCGCGGCCGACACCAACGCGGAATCGGCCAACCTGCTCGCCCTGCAGACCCGCCAGAGCCTTTCGACCAAGGCGCTGTCGCTGGCCAACCAGGCCGACCAGAGCGTGCTGCAGCTGTTCGGCTGACGCGGGGCTTCCGCGTCGCGAGGCATTCGAGATCCTCGGTCGTCCGTCTCTGGCGGCCGGCCGAGGTTTTCGCGTTTCGGGGCCGCGCGGGGCTGTCGCGCCGGCGCCGAGGATCGAAGGGGGAGAAGGTGACGCTCAAGGTCGAAATCAAGCCCGGCGAGAGGATCATCATCGGCGAGAGCCTGATCACCAACGGCTCGACGCGCGCCCGGCTCTTCATCGAAGGCGACGCGCCCATCCTGCGCGAAAAGGACGTGCTGCCGCCGCGCGAGGCCGATACGCCGGCCAAACTGATCTATCTGGCGGTGCAGCTCATGTACCTGAAGCAGGGCACGCCGGAAGTGATCGAAGACTATCGATCGCTGGTGCGCGACTTCCAGGAGGCGGCACCGGGAGCTCAGGACATTCTTTCCGAACTCGATAACTGCATCTTAACAGGTGATTTCTATAAAGGCGTAAAGCATGCGAAGCGTCTGATCGCTTACGAGGAGCTCAGGATCCATCATGTATAGCAACCATGCCGCGCGTGCCTATCAGCAAACTCGTCGTGCGGTCGTGACGG
The DNA here is from genome assembly GCA_040275425.1 of Siculibacillus sp. GTDB lineage: Bacteria > Pseudomonadota > Alphaproteobacteria > Rhizobiales > Ancalomicrobiaceae > Pinisolibacter. The sequence continues at coordinate 27,566 of JBEOKB010000241.1, forward strand.
GTCGAGAGCTGGAATCGCTGCTGCTCCTGAAGGCGGCGGCCCAACTCCAGGGCGTCAAGGACAACTGGGAGGCCCGCAAGGGCGAACTGTTCTCCGCGCTGACCTACAATCGCAAGCTCTGGACGATCCTGATCGACCTCATCCTGCGCGAGGACAACCCGCTGCCGACCGAGGACAAGCAGAACCTCACCAACATCGCGGTGTTCATCTTCAAGCACACGATCGAGACGCAGATCGCCAACGATCCGGAGATGATCGGGCCGCTGGTCAGCATCAATCGCACGATCGCCGAGGGCCTGCGGAGCTGAGCGGCTCCGCCGGGGACGGTGACGCGAGAGACGAAAATGCCGGGCGGGAGCCCGGCATTTCGCGTTTCGGGGTGTCGCGCGGCTCGCGTCGGCCGGGCGGGTGCCGTCACAGACGGCGGTCGACGGCGATGCCGCGGGCGGCGGCGAGGCGCACCGGCGGAGGGGCGGCGTTGCGGCCGTAGGTCGTGGGGGCGGCGCGGCGGCCGACGGCGGTGGAGACGTTGCGCACGATTCCCTCGGCGACCTCGCGGGCGATGGCCAGCGCGGCGAGATTGGCGCGGATCGCCTCGATGGCGCCGAGATGATCCTCGCGCATTCGGGCGAAGGACTCCGGCACCAGGCGCGACAGCGAGGGGACGTGGCCCCGGATGCGGGTGCGGATCTGGAGATAACGGCCGAGACGCTCGTTCTTGCGCTCGACGAGATCGGTGGCGGCGAAGAGGCGTCCGGCGCGCACGAGCGCCGTCTCCTCGGAGATGGTCGTCATCAGCTCGGACATGGCGGTCTCGAACTCGGCGACGAGAGCCTCGGCGTCCTCGACGGTGGCGATCGCGGCGTCCGCGACTTCGGGCGAGTGGATCGAGCGGGGGATCATGCGCGGGCGCCTTCCTGGAGGGCGATGAGATCGCGGTAGACGGCGTCGGCGATGCCGATGCCGCCGGCCTTGGAGATGGTGGTGGCGTATTCGTCGACCAGCAGGCCGCGCCAGGTCTCCTCCGCCTGACCGCCGCCGAACGGGCCGTCGGTGGTGAGACCGGCGAACATCTGGTTGAGCATCTTCGACAGGTAGACCTGCTCGAAGTCCTGTGCCTGCGCGCGGGCCTTGTCCTCGCGGGTGGCGTTTCTTCCGAGCGTGGTCGGCACGGTGTGGAGGGCGGTGCCGGAGGTGCCGAAGGAGAGGACGGCGTCGGTGCTCATCACATCACCTCGATTTCGGCCTGGAGGGCGCCGGCGGCCTTGATCGCCTGGAGGATGGTGATCATGTCGCGCGGGCCGACGCCGAGCGCGTTGAGGCCGTCGACCAGCTCGCGCAACGAGACGGTCTGGTGGAGGATGCCGAGCTTCTTCTTGGAGGCGTCGTCGACCGCGACCTGGGTGCGGGGCACCACCACGGTCTCGCCCTGGGCCAGCGGATTGGGCTGACTGACCTCGGGCTGTTCGGTGACGGTGACGGTGAGCGAGCCCTGCGCGACGGCGACGGTGGAGACGCGCACGTCCTGGCCCATGACGATGATGCCGGTGGCCTCGTCGATCACCACCTTGGCCGGCAGATCGGGTTCGACCGAGAGCTGCTCGATGTCGGTGACGAGATCGACGATGTTGCCGTTGAACTTGGGCGGCAGGGTCAGGCGGACGGTCGAGGGATCGATCGGCTCGGCCGAGGGGACGCCGATCAGGTCGTTGATGGCCTGGGCGATGCGGCGGGCGGTGGTGAAGTCGGGATTGCGGAGCGAGAGGCGCACGGTCGACTGCGAACCGAGCCGGAACTCCACCTCGCGCTCGACTAGGGCGCCGTTGGCGATGCGGGCTGCGGTGGGCACGCCGCGAGTGACGGAGGCGGCGTCGCCCTTGGCGGTGAAGCCGCCGACCGCGAGGGCTCCTTGAGCGATGGCGTAGGCCTCGCCGTCGGCGCCGATCAGCGGGGTGACGAGGAGGGTGCCGCCCTGGAGGCTCTTGGCGTCGCCGAGAGCGGAGATCGACACGTCGATGCGCGTGCCCTGGGTGGCGAAGGGCGGCAGATTGGCGGTCACCATGACGGCGGCGACGTTGGCGGTGCGCATGTTGGCGCCGCGCGTGTTCACGCCCATGCGTTCCAGCATCGCCTGGAGCGACTGCTTGGTGAAGGGCGCGTTGTTGAGGCTGTCGCCGGTGCCGTTGAGGCCGACGACGATGCCGTAACCGACGAGTTGGTTCTCGCGGACGCCTTCGATCGAGGCCAGATCCTTGATGCGCGAGGCGGCGGCCTCGGCAGCGAGGGTCGGCCCGAGGAGGGCGGCGACGAAGATCAGCGCTCTGGCGAGCATTCCGGTGCGTTCGAACATGTCGTGAGATCTCCCCAAATCTCGCGATGCCTCTTGCGAGCGGCGTGCCAACGGCGCGCACGGGGGGCGAGGGCAGAAAGCGGAGCAAAACCGCGCCCTTCTGGGCGGCGGCGCGGCGCGGACAGTGGACGCGGCGCGAGGGGGTGGGGAAAATCGTGCCGATTCGTGCTATCGGATCGAAGTCGGGACGGCAAAACCTGCCGAGCCGATCCTCTCGGGGAGACGGGCGTGGCGATCAGAATCGACGGACCGGGACGGACGAGCGGTCTCCAGGGACCGGCACCGACCAAGCGCGGCGAGGGGCTGGGCGCGGCGTTCACGCTGCCCAATCAGGAGGACGCGCCGCAGCGGGCGGCGGTGGTCTCCACGCCGATCGGGGTGCAGGACCTGTCGAGCCTGTTGGCGTTGCAACAGGGGCTGCCGAGCGAGGACCCGCGCGAGCGCAAGCGGCGGGCCGTGCGCCACGGGCTCGATCTGCTCGACGTGCTCGAGGGGGTGAAGTTCGATCTGTTGTCGGGGGCGGTGCCGACCGACCGGTTGGAACGGCTGGTGGCGATGATGGCCAAACGCCCGGCCTCGGGCGACGAGAAACTCGACGCGCTGGTCGCCGACATCGAGCTGAGGGCGCGGGTGGAACTCGCGAAATACGGCCGCTATCCCGACTGAGTTCGGAAGAATTTCACCGTACCGGAGGCGATCGACGTCACGAAGGCGTCATGATCCCGCCATTGCCGAGAATTTATCCACCGTGATCGACGGTTTCGTCGTGACGTCGTGCGCGCGGCGTTGTATGGGGCTGGCGCGATGGCTATATTCCGCGCGCCAGATCCACGAGGCCCCACGGGGCCGGAAGGGAGCATGATGTCGGTCGTACTCGACGAAGAATATCGCCCGTCGGAGGACGAGCCCTTCATGAACGATCGCCAGCGCGAGTACTTCCGCAAGAAGCTGCTCGACTGGAGGGAAGACATCTTGAAGGAGTCTCGCGAGACTCTTCAGCATCTCGCCGACGAGAGCCAGAACCATCCCGATCTCGCCGATCGGGCCTCCTCGGAGACCGATCGGGCGATCGAGCTGAGGGCCCGTGACCGCCAGCGCAAGTTGATCTCCAAGATCGACGCGGCGCTGAAGCGTCTCGAGGACGGCAGCTACGGCTATTGCGAGGAGACCGGCGAGCCGATCTCGCTGCGCCGTCTCGACGCCCGGCCGATCGCCACGCTGTCGATCGAGGCCCAGGAACGCCACGAGCGGCGCGAGCGCGTCTACCGCGACGACTGATCGGGCCGGTCGAACACATCACGAATCGAAAGAGGCGCGGCCGCTGGGGAGTGGACCGCGCCTCTTCGTTCGTGCCGCCGTCTCGCGCCCTGGGGAGGTTGGTCGAGGGGCGGCAGCCGTCTTCCGGATCACTCGGCGATGCTGGGGAGCCGACGCCGAGCGAGGGAGATCCGGAAGCCGGGATCGGGGATCAGAACGGCATGATCACGTCGAGGAACTGCGTGCCGTAGCGCGCCTGCTGGACGTCGGTGATGTGGCCGCGGCCGCCGTAGGAGATGCGGGCCTCGGCGATCTTGGCGCTCTCGATGGTGTTGTCGGCGCCGATGTCCTCCGGGCGGACCACGCCGGCGACGATCAGCTCGCGCAGCTCGTTGTTGACGCGGACCTCTTGGCGGCCCTCGATCACCATGTTGCCGTTGGGCAGGATCTGGGTGACGAGCGCGGCGACGTTGGTGGACAGGGTTTCCGAACGATCGACCGAGCCGTCGCCCTTCTGGCTGGTCTCGGTGGAGTGCTGGGTGAGATTGGACGCGCTCATGCCGCCGGGCAGCAGGACCTTGTCGAGCAGGGCGCCGGGGACACCGCCGACCGAGGTCGAGTCCTTCTCGGCGCGGGACCGGCCGGTGGAATTGGCGATCTTGGCCTTGTCGGTGATGACGACCTGGACGGTGAGGAGATCGCCGACGCGGTGGGCGCGCTGATCCTTGAAGAAGGCGCGGCTGCCGCGCGACCACAGCGAGTTCGGGGCGTAGGCCGGCGGGTCGGGCGAGGGCATGGGCATCGACACCGGGCGGTAGCCGGCCTGGGCGGTGGGGTCCTCGATCGAGGCGAGCTTGGGCGCCTTGCCGATGCCTTCGAGGCGATCCATCGTCGAGGCGCAGCCGCCGAGGGCGAGGGCGACACCGACGAGGACGACGGCGGCGCGGTGGGGGCGGAAGAGAACGGTCATCACGGGTTCACCCTGGTGGCGGCGGCCGAGGCCACGGGTCCGACGGCGGCGACGGTGGTCGAGGCGGCCGAGATCTCGACGCGGCCGGGACCGGCGACGGTGGCGTGGACGGTGCGCTTGGACTGCGGATTGAGAACGGAGATCATCTCGCCCATCGCGCCGGCCTGGAGGGCCTGGCCGCGTCCGGTCACCTGGAGCGAGCCGGTGCGGAAGACGATGGTGACGGTGTCGCCGCGGCCGACGACGTTGGGGCGGGCGAAGTCGCCGATGGAGACCGGCTGACCGGCACGCAGCGAGCGGCGGGCCTGATGGCCGACGATCTCGCGCGGGTCGGCGAGCGAGCGCAGGGCGCCGACGCGGGCGCGCGGCTGGCGATCGATCTGGACGTCCTCGGGGGCGACGAGATCGCCGCGGGCGAGCGCGCGGGTCAGCACGGCGATCGAGACGGTCTCGACCACGGTGCCGCGCAGGCGGATGCGCTCGTTGGTCTCGCCCTTGTCGATCTGGATCAGGGCCTCGAAGCGGCCTGACTGCGGCGCGAGGTTGAGCGAGACGACGCGGACGGGCGTGATGGTGTTGAGATCGGCCTGCCGAGGCTCGACCGGGGCGTCGAAGGTGATCTCGAGATCGTCGATGGAGACGTCGTCGGCGCGGCCGGGGCGGCGCAGGATCTCGGTGGCGACGAGGCGGGAGAGTTCCGCCGCTTCGATCGGGCGACCGAGGCGGGAGACCGAGACCTCGACCAGACCGACGGTGTCGATCTCGGCGAGACCGGCGACGCGGGCGAGGTCGGCGACGCGGCGGGCGGGAACCGCGCCGGTGGTGCCGAGGTCGGGGGCGCGGAACAGGGCGACACCGGCGAGGCGGCCGGCATCCTCGAAGAAGTCGCCGATGGTGACCAGTTCGGAGGTGACGGCGACGGAGGCGCGCAGCTTGGCGACCCGGCGCTCGGCGCCGACGGCGGCGGCGGTGCCGAGCACGGAGAGGATGCCGCAGGCGAGGGCGGCGACGGCGGCGGCGCCGACGACCGAACGCACGAGGCGGGCGGCGACGCCGGGGGCGCAGCAGAAGAGGCCGGTGGGGGCGGTGTCGGCGGTCAGGACCTTCATCTCACCCTCCTCACTTCGGCGTCACGGAGGCCGAGAGCATCTCGTCGGCGGCGCGGATGACGCGGGAGTTCATCTCGTAGGCGCGCTGGGCGGCGATCAGATCGGAGATCTCGGTCACCGAGTTCACGTTGCCCTGCTCGAGGTGGTTCTGGACGAGGGTGCCGTAGCTCTCCTCGCCGGGGTTGGCGGTCTGGGGGGCGCCGGAGGAAGCGGTCTCGAGGAACAGGTTGTTGCCGATGGCGTCGAGGCCGGACTTGTTGACGAAGCGGGCGAGCTGGATCTGGCCGATGGTGGAGGGCGAGGAGGCGTTGCCGACCGTCACCTGCACCGCGCCCTGAGAGTTGATGGTCAGGCCGGTGCCGTTGGAGGGGACGGTGATGGTCGGATCGAGGGTGTAGCCGTCGGCGGTGACGATGCGGCCGGAGGAGTCGATGTTGAACGAGCCGTCGCGGGTGTAGGCGGTGCGGCCGTCGGGGAGCAGGATGCGGAAGAAGCCCTCGCCCTTGATGGCGACGTCGGTCTCCTTCTCGGTCGAGGAGAGGGTGCCCTGGGACATGATGCGCGGGGTGGCGGCGGCGCGCACGCCGGAGCCGATCTGCACGCCGGTCGGAAGGATGTTGCCGGATTCCGACGTCGAGGTGCCGACGCGGCGCATGTCCTGGTAGAGCAGATCCTGGAAGTCGACCCGCTGGCGCTTGAAGCCGGTGGTGCGCATGTTGGCGATGTTGTTGGAAATGAGTTCGACGTTCATTTCCTGGGCCATCATGCCGGAAGCGGCGATGTGGAGAGCCTTCATCGTACGTCCTCCCTTCAGGCGACCTGGGCGAGCTTTTCGATGGCGGTGCGGCGACTCTCGTCGACCTCCGCCATCCACTTGGAGACGGCCTGATAGCTGCGACCGACCTCGATCAGACGCGAGATCTCGGCCACGGCCCGGACGTTGGACTTCTCGATCTGGCCCTGGACCAGACGGGGGAGGGTGGCGGGCTGGGCGTCGGTGCCCTCGAACAGGGTCTCGCCGGCCTTCTTCAGCCTGGACACGTCGGCGAACTCGACGACGCGCATCTTGCCGCGCTGGCCCTGGTTGGTGGAGATGGTGCCGTCGGCGGCGACGGCGAGGTTCTGCTCGCTCGGCTGCAGGGTGAGCGGGCCGCCGTCGGTGAGGACGGGATAGCCGTCGCGGGTCTGGACGACGCCGTCGGCGCCGATGGCGAAGGAACCGTTGCGGGTGTAGCGCTCGCCGGCGGGCGTCTGGACGACGAAGAAGCCCTTGCCGTCGATGGCGACGTCGAGCTCGTTGCCGGTGGTCAGCATCTGGCCGGGGCGGAAATCGTAGCGATTGGCGTCGTCGAGGACGAAGCTGATCGGGCGATCGGACGCACGAAACTCCAGCGCGGCGGCCGGAGCCATCTTCTGCTCCTTGAGCAGCAGCGACTGAGTCTTGAAGCCGATCGTGTCGACGTTGGCGACGTTGTTGGCGATCATGTCGAGTTCGCGACGCAGCGTGAGCTGGCGCGACAACCCGACGAGTTGCGCGTTTTCCATGTCTTCCTGCTCCCCAGCGGAGCCGCCAACTCCCCAGCGGGCGGTTCCGACGAGTTCGTTGCAGGGGGCGTGCCAAACTCTAAAATCAATGAAAACAACGACTTGTCGAGGTCGCATCGATGGTGGTGGGCGGCACTTTCTGCCGATCGGCAAGGGTGAAGGGAATTGTTTACCGAGGTTTCCGAAAGGTTAAAATTTACCGGTCGTTAACCATTCTCTCTTTAGATCTGGGGTGAGAGACGGATCGGGCGCGCGCCTCGAGTCCGTCGCCCGGGGGAGAGCGGATGGCCAAGAAGCCCGCCAAGGACAAGGAAGCCGAAGCCGGTGCCGAAGGCGCCGAGGACGAGGCCGCCGGCGGCAAGAAGAAACTGTTCATCATGATCGGCGCCGGTGTGCTGGCGCTCGTGGTGCTCGGTGGCGCCGGTGCGTTCTTCATGGGAGCGTTCTCACCCAAGCCGAAGCCGGACGCGGCCCATGCCGAGCCGGTGAAGGCGACCATGTACGTCGATCTGCCGGACATGACGGTCAATCTGTCGGCGGTCGACAATCGAGCGACCTACCTCAAGGTCAAGGTCAGCCTCGAGGTGTCGGACAAGGCGACGGTGGACAAGATCACGCCGGTTCTGCCGCGCGTGCTCGACGCCTTCCAGGTCTATCTGCGCGAGCTCCGGGTCTCGGATCTCGACGGATCGGCCGGGCTCTACCGGGTGAAGGAGGAATTGCAACGCCGGATCAACACCGCGATCGCGCCCGCCCGGGTCGACGCGGTGCTGTTCAAGGAAATCCTGGTGCAGTGAGGGTCGGCGATGGCCGGTGGCGACGAAGAACTCGAGGATCTCGATGCCGCGTGGGGGGCAGCCCTCAACGAGCAGAAGGGGGATTCGGGCGAAGACGACGATCTGGCGGCGGACTGGGGCGCGGCGCTGGCCGAACAGGGCGTGGAGGGCAGCGAGGATCTCGCCGCGTCGCTCGCCGGGTTCGACGACAGTGAGTTCGACCTCGATCAGGCGACGCGCGGCGGCGACCGTATCCTCAACCAGGAGGAGATCGACAACCTCCTCGGCTTCGATCTCGACGAGCAGCTCTCGTCCGAGCAGTCGGGCATCCGGGCGCTGATCAATTCGGCGATGGTGTCCTACGAGCGTCTGCCGATGCTCGAAATCGTGTTCGACCGCCTGGTGCGCCTGACCACGACGTCACTTCGCAACTTCACCTCCGACAACGTCGAGGTCTCGCTCGACAGCATCACCTCGGTGCGGTTCGGCGACTATCTCAACTCGATCCCGCTGCCGGCGATCCTGGGCGTGTTCAAGGCCGAGGAATGGGACAACTTCGGGCTGGTGACGGTCGATTCCAGCCTGATCTACTCGATCATCGACGTGCTGCTCGGCGGTGGACGCGGCACGACGCCGATCCGGGTCGAGGGACGGCCCTACACCACGATCGAGACCAATCTGGTGCGCCGGATGATCGAGGTGGTGCTGTCGGACGCCGAACAGGCGTTCGCGCCCCTGTCGCCGGTCCGGTTCAATCTGGAACGGCTCGAGACCAATCCGCGCTTCGCGGCGGTGTCGCGCCCGGCCAACGCGGCGATCCTGGCCGAATTCCGCATCGACATGGAAGATCGCGGCGGCAAGATCGAAGTTCTCATCCCCTACGCCACGCTCGAACCGATCCGCGACATGCTGTTGCAGATGTTCATGGGCGAGAAGTTCGGACGCGATCCGATCTGGGAGGGGCATCTGGCCACCGAGATTCATTCCGCCGAGATCTCGGTCGACGCCGTGCTGTTCGAACGCGAGATGTCGCTCGGGCAGGTGCTCGACCTGCAGGTCGGGCAGACGCTGGTGTTCGACGTCGGACCGCGCGATCCGGTGACGCTGAAGTGCGGCGAGGTCGCCCTCACCGAGGGGCAGATGGGGCGGGCGGGAGAAAACATCTCCGTGCGCGTCGACCGCAACCTCCGCCGACCGAAGATGACCCTCGCCGCCTTCGAGAAGGCCGCGACGAAGAAGGAGATGCAGGCATCATGATGACCCCGTGGATCGATCTGGCGATCGAGGGCCTGGTGGCCGTTCTCCTCGTCACGACAATCGGCTATTGCATTCTGCTCGACAGCCGCCTGAAGAGGCTGCGCGCCGACGAGGCCAATCTGCGCGCCACCATCTCCGAGCTTCTGACCGCGACCGAGATCGCCGAGCGGGCGATCGTCGGGCTGAAGGAGACCGCCGCCGACTGCGACAAGACGCTGGCGCAGCGTCTGCGCGAGGCGGAGTTCTTCTCCCAGGAGATCGAAAAGGAGATCGGCGAGGGCGAGAAGCTGCTCAACCGCATCATTCGCATCACCCAGGCGGCGCAGGCGGCCGGACCGGGGACCTCGGCGGCGGCGGAGGCGGCTCCGACCGCGGCGCTGGTGGCGAGCGAGGACGAGGCGCGCTCGCGCTCGCGGCTCGGTGAGCTGCGCGCGCGGGTCAGCGAGGCGACCGACCGGCTCGGTCAGATGAAGGCGCGGGGAGCGGCGGCATGAGGAAGTTCCGCCTCCTCCACGCGGTGATCGCCGCCGCCGTCGTGCTCCTCGGCCTCAAGGTCGTGGACATGGCGCGGACGAGCGAGCGTGCGCGCGAGGTGGTGCGGTGGGATCGTGATCTCGGCCAGGAGGTCGATGCGATCGCCACCGGTTCGGCGGGCGGCGACGCTCCCAAGGACGACGGACACGGAGCCCCGGCGGCGCCGGGCGCGGACGCGGCGGGCGTCAAGCCGACCCACGTCGACACCAAGGTGTCGGGCGACAAGCCGGGCGAGGCCAAGCCGGTGCCGGGACAGGAGCTGCTCTCGGAGATCCAGATCCTCCAGAAGCTGGCGGAACGGCGCAAGCAGCTCGAGGAGATGGAGCGCCAGTTGCAGATGCGCGAGGATCTCCTGTCGGCGAGCGAGGGGCGGATCACCCGGCGCATCGACGAGATGAAGGGGCTCGAGGAGAAGATCGGCGGCGCGGCCAAGGCCAAGGAAGAGGCCAAGAAGCAGGAGCTGGCCGATCTGGTGAAGATGTACGAGTCGATGAAGGCCAAGGACGCGGCGCGGGTGTTCGACAAGCTCGAGATCAATCTGCTCGGCGAGATCGCTCGGCAGATGAACCCCAAGAAGCTCGGCGACGTGGTCTCGAAGATGTCGGCGGAGCAGGCGGAGCGGCTGACGGTCGAGCTCGCCAATCGAAGGCCGAACGACGCGCCGGCGCCGGTCAACACCTCGCTGCCGAAGATCCAGGGACGCAGCTGAGTTCCGCGACCGATTCCGCAGGAATATTCGACGGTTCCACCCGATCCGAGACACGGACTTAACGGCTCGTTCACCGCGATCACCTAGGCTCGGTGCCGAATTCTCACCTGGGTCGGCGATCGTGTTCCTCGATTTCTCATCGAAAGTCTGGTCCGTCGCGACCGCCGAGCCGAGGGCGGGCGTGATCGCGCGCGCGCTGCGCCGGGTGGTGGCGGCGATGGCGATGGGCGCGGTCGTGCTCCTGGGCGCTGGAGGCGCGACGTGGGCGGACGTCGCCAAGGCCGACGTCGAGACACGGCTGGAGAAGGGCTACGGTCGCCTGATCCTGACCTTCAAGAACCGCGATCTGATCCCTCAGTTCACCGTGCGCCAGAACAACGGCGTGGCGGTGGTCGACTTCGTCGATCAGATCGAACTCGACTTCGAACAGGCGATGATCAAGCTGGCGCCCTTCGTCAGCGTGGCGCGCAAGGACCCGGAGGGCCGGGCGCTCCGGCTGGCGCTGGTGCGTCAGGTCAAGGTCAACACGATGGAGGCGGGCGAGAAGCTGTTCATCGACTTCCTGCCGCCGACCTGGACCGGACAGCCGCCGACCCTGCCGCAGGACGTGATCGAGGCGCTGGCGCGCAAGGCCGAGGCGGCGATCCGCGCGGCGCGCGAGGCCGAGATGGCCAAGACCGGCTCGCGCGTCACCCCCAAGCTCGACTTCAAGATCGGTCGCCTGCCGACCTTCACCCGGTTCTCGTTCGCCTGGAACGTGGCGTTCGACACGCGGATGACCCGGGAGGGCGAGCGGGTCACCGTCGCCTTCAACCGCGTCGCCAAGGTCGACTTCTCGGCCGTGGACGTCGAGCCGGTGCCGGGGCTGGTCGACGTCTTCGCCGATCCGACCGACGAGCAGCTGCGGATCGTGTTCACGGTGGCGCCGGACGCCGACGTGC
>JBEOKB010000242.1:0-4057 GCA_040275425.1 Siculibacillus sp.
GCCCGCCTCGCCGAATGGGGCCTCGCGCCCCCGCCGTGACCCGGCGCCCGCCGCGCGCGCATACCGGGACCCGGCCTCTCGTGAGCGACGGCGCCGTCGGCGCCGCCCTCGATCGTCGCGCTCAGTCCTCGAGATCCATCTCGAGAATGGCCATCTGCAGGTTCCAGGAGATCTCGCCGTCCTCGTCGTCGCGGTAGATCACCGCCACGAACTCGTCGCCGATGAACATCTCGGCCGAGTCCTTCTTCTTCGGGCGCGCCACGACCTTGATCGTCTCGAGGTCGAACTTGCGCCGGAGATAGGCCTGCAGTTTGGCGAGTTCGGTCTTGTCCACGGCGGGTCGCTCCGGAAAAGGGGATGTTCGATCGACGCCGCGCCGACGCGGCCTCAAGGGCTCGCCCGCTTTTGACACGCCCGCCCGCCCGCCGTCAAAGGCCCGCGACGCGTTTTGCTCCCCTTGGGGAAAACCGGCCGCCCGTCAGCCGCGGATCGGTTCGTCGTCGAGCATCTGGTCCATCGCCCGCGACGGCTCCGAGCACGCCACCTCGCCGACCACCCGCGCCGGAACCCCGGCCACCGTGGTGCGCGGCGGCACTTCGGCCAGCACCACCGAGCCGGCGGCGATGCGCGCGCACCGCCCGACCACGATGTTGCCGAGCACCTTGGCGCCCGCGCCGATCAGCACGCCCTGACGGATCTTGGGATGACGGTCGCCGCACTCCTTGCCGGTGCCACCGAGCGTCACGCCCTGGAGGATCGACACGTCGTCGTCGATCACCGCCGTCGCGCCGATGACGATGCCGGTGGCGTGATCGAGGAACAGGCCCCGCCCGAGCGGCACCTGCGGATGGATGTCGACCTGGAACACCTCCGACGCCCGGCTCTGGAGATAGAGCGCGAAGTCGCGCCGCCCCTTGCGCCACAGCCAGTTGGCGAGCCGATGGGTCTGGATGGCGTGGAAGCCCTTGAAGTAGAGGATCGGCTCGATCAGGCGCTCGCACGCCGGATCGCGGTCGTAGACGGCCTGCAGATCGACGCGGAAGATCTCGCCGAGCTGCGGCTCGTCGCTGAGCGCCTCGTCGTAGGTCTGGCGGATCAACGCCTCCTTGACCGTCGGATGGCCGAGCCGTTCGGCGACCCGGTGGACGATCGCGTCCTCGAGCCGGGAGTGGTTGAGCACCGTCTCCCAGATGAAGCTGGCCAGCGCCGGTTCGGACGCGACCAGGGTCTCGGCCTCGGCGCGCACGCGGTTCCAGATCGGGTCGACCGCGCCGAGGAGCGCCGAACCGGTGATCTGCGGAGCGGAAATGCGGTTGGTCGCCATGTCCGGGTCTCGTGTCCTGGTCCCGTCGCCGGAACCGAAGCGAAGGCGAGGACCCGCGTCCCGCGCGCGCCCCCGTGGGAGGAGAACATAGCGCCGAAGCGGTAAACGGCAAAATGAAGTTCCCGCGACCATTGACGGAATGGTCAACGTCCTCTTCCTCTGTGCAAGAATCCCGCGTGCGCCGCACCACGCGCGCCGCCCTCGAAGGACCGAACATGACCGCCCGCGCCATCCCCTCCGCCGTCACCGTCCTGCCCACCTCCGATCCGCGCATCCGCGCCGAGGTCGAAGGCTCGATCGGTCGTCTGGTGGTCGACAATCCCGAGCGACGCAACGCCGTCGCGCTCGGCATGTGGCAGGCGATCCCCGGCGCCGTCGCCGCCCTCGAGGCTCACCCGGACGTGCGCGTCGTCGTGGTGCGCGGCGCCGGCGACCTCGCCTTCGTCTCCGGCGCCGACATCTCGGAGTTCTCGACCGTGCGCCGCGACGCCGAGAGCGCCCGCGCCTACGAGGCCTCCAACGCCGAGGCCTTCGCCGCCCTCAAGCACGTCGCCAAGCCGACCATCGCCATGATTCGCGGTTTCTGCCTCGGCGGCGGCATGGGTCTGGCGGTCGCCTGCGACCTGCGCGTCGCCGCCGCCGACGCCGTGTTCGGCATCCCCGCCGCCCGCCTCGGCGTCGGCTATCCGCCCGACTGCATCGGCGACGTCGTCGCCGCCGTCGGCCCGCAGCGCGCCAAGGAACTGTTCTTTACCGCCCGCCGCCTGACCGCGCGCGAAGCCTTCGACATCGGCCTGCTCGCCGCCGTCTTCCCGGTCGAATCGCTGGAGAACGAGGTGTTCGATCTGGCGAACGGCATCGCCCACAACGCGCCGCTGACCATCCGCGCCGCCAAGGCCGCGATCGAGGCGGTGGTCGCCGGCACGATCGGCGCGCGCCGCGACGAGCTGGTCGCCCTGACCGACGCCTGCTTCGCCTCCGCCGACTTCGCCGAGGGCCGCACCGCGTTCCTCGACAAGCGCGAGGCCAAGTTCCACGGCAAGTAATGACGAATAACACTTGACAGGCGATAAAGTATAGCCTATTCTGATTCTAACTGGAAAGATGCGGGTTCGAGTCCCGTCGCCTCCACCAATTTTTGGGGGCGTAGCTCAATGGGAGAGCTTCCAACTGAAATACAAAAGAACGGCGGTCCGGATTGTTTTCGGGCCGCTTTTCTTTATTTATTTCTTAAATCTCGCGCCAGAAACGCCAGCACACCCGCCTTGTAGACCTTGTCGCCGACCGCGAGCATGTGATCGCGGTCGGGGATCGGCAGCACCTCGGACCCGGGGATGATCGCCCCCAGCTCCTCCGCCGACCCGGCGACGTCGTCGCGCGTGCCGACCGCGATCAGCACGGGCATCGCCATCGCCCGGAGCGCCGCCTCCGCCACCGGCTGGCGCGACCCGCGCATGCAGGCGGCGAGCGCGATCCGGTCGGAGCCGGTCTGCTTGGCGAAGGCGCGATAGGCCCGGCCCTTCGGCGTGGTCACCTCGGCGTCGGTCTCCGCCTCCAGCGCGGCGGCGATCGTCTCCTGCCCGCCGAGCCCGGTGATCATCGCCGAGGCGAGCCCGCCGAAGATCACCGACCGCACCCGTTCCGGATGGCGCGTCGCCAGATGCGCGCTCACCCACGCCCCCATCGAATAGCCCATCACGTCGGCCCGCTCGAGCCCGAGATGGTCCATCAGCCGGCGCACGTCCTCGGCCATGTGGGTGCCGGTGCCGTAGACGCTCGGGTCGTGCGGCCCCTCCGAGGCGCCGTGGCCGCGGTTGTCGAGGCTGATCACCCGGTAGCCCGCCTTGGTCAGCGTCTCGACCCAGCCGGTGGTCTCCCAGTTGACCCGCGTGTTCGAGCCGAAGCCGTGGACGAGCACGATCGGTCGCGCCTCGGCCGGTCCGGTGTCGAGATAGGCGAGCCTCACGCCGTCGGACGAGAAGTGCTGCATGGCGGCGGTTCCCCTGGCGGGCGAGGAGGAGAGCGGAACGATCTTCATGGGCCTCGCAGATACTCCCTCCGCCCGCCGACGAAAAGCCCCGCGCGCAGGTGCCGCCCTCCCGTCGTGGGTCGCGCATCCTCCCTTTTCCCACTACCCGCGCCGCGTCGTCGTGAGTATGTTGCCGCACGAGTTTCGCAAGCCGAGGAGCCGACATGGCGGATGCTGCCGTTCCCCACTTCGCCAACGATCGCGGCATCGAGAAGATCCGTATCGGTGCCCGTGAATTCATGTGCGTCGGGGCCCATCCGCCCTTCGATCACCCCCACGTCTTCCTCGACATGGGCGGCGACGAGGAGAAGATCTGCCCCTGGTGCGGCACGCTCTACGTCCACGACGCCGGGCTGAAGCCGAGCGAGTCGGTTCCGGCCGAAGCGGCCTATCATCCCGCGGCGGTGATCGCCGCCGAGTGATGCGCCGAGGCCGTCGGCGGTCGGGCGTCGGCGATCGGAGCGAGCGGTGACATCGAACCGTTCCAGGCGGTCCATACCCATGTCCGGACGTACCCTCCTCATCGCCGGTGGCGGCATCGGCGGCCTCACCGCCGCCCTCGCCCTGGCACGGCGCGGCCATGCCGTGACGGTGATCGAACAGGCGAGCGAGCTCGCCGAGGTCGGCGCCGGCATCCAGCTCTCGCCCAACGCCTCCCGCGTGCTCGTCGACCTCGGCCTCGGCGAGGCCCTCGCCCGTCGGGC
>JBEOKB010000243.1:0-2605 GCA_040275425.1 Siculibacillus sp.
GGCGGCGAGGGCGGCGAGGGCGGCGGCGCCGGCGCCCTCGGCGACGTTGTGGGTGGCGGAGAACAGCAGTCGGGCGGCATCGGCGATCGCGGCGTCGTCGACGGCGACGATGCGCGAGACGCCGCGCCGGACGATCGCCAGGGCCTCGGGCGAGGGGCAGCGCACGGCCATGCCGTCGGCGAAGGTGTCGGCCGGGGTCGAGGTGTCGATCAGGCGGTCGCTCTCGAAGGAGCGCTTGTAGGCGTCGGCGCGGGTGGAGACGACGCCGACGATCTCGGTGCGGCGTCCGAGCGCCTCCTTGGCGGTGACGAGGCCGCAGATGCCGGAGCCCAGCCCGATCGGGCAGAAGACGACGTCGAGATCGGGCCGGGCGCGGAACAGCTCGACCGCATAGGTGCCGACGCCGAGGACGAGGTCGTCGTGGAACGAGGGGACGAAGGCGTAGCCGCGCTCGGCGGCGACCGTGGCGGCGTGGGCCTTGGCCTCGTCGAAGTCGCGGCCGTGTTCGATCACCTCGGCGCCGAAGGCGCGCATGGCGGCGTTCTTCTCCAGCGAATTGCCGCGCGGGACCAGGATGGTGCAACGAATACCGGCGGCGCGGGCGGCGTAGGCGAGCGACTGGCCGTGATTGCCGCGCGTCGCCGAGACGAGGCCGCGCGTCTCGGGCCGGGCCTCGAGCAGGCGCTGAACGTAGACGAGGCCGCCGCGCACCTTGAAGGCGCCGGTCGGGGTGTGGTTCTCGTGCTTGATCCAGGTCTCGACGCCCAGCGCCTCGGCCAGCAGCGGCCAGGCGTATTGCGGGGTCGGGGCCATGTGGCGGTGGACGATTCGGGCGGCGGCGTCGAAGTCGGCGGCGGAGAACATGGGAGTGATCCGAAAGAGGTGAGGCGCGACGGCGCGGATCGACGTCGGCGCACGAAATCTAGTGCCAATTAAACGAAAAATTCAAACTTGAATTTCCAATAATTAACGCGATATTGGTATTTCATACCAATATCGCGTTAATTTTTAAAATCCTGTTCTCAGCTCGCCAGCACCCGCGTGACGGGAAAGGCGATCGACACCAGCGTGCCCTGACCGACGGTGCTGTCGATACGGAACACGGCGCGGTTGGCTTCGACCAGGGCCTTGGTCAGCGGCAGGCCGAGGCCGGTGCCGCCGGTGCGCGAGCGGGTGGTGTGGAGCTGGCGGAACGGCTCCATCGCCGTCTGCATCTCCTTGTCGGTCATGCCGTAGCCGGTGTCGCGCACGCGCAGCACCACTTCACCGTTGTCCTCGAGGGTGGTCGAGACGATGACCTGACCGCCGGCGGGGGTGAACTTGATGGCGTTCGACAGGAGATTGATGACCACCTGACGGATCGAGCGCGGATCGGCGACCACCGGCGGCACGCCGACGGGGAGCGACGAGCGGATGATGATGCGTTCGCGGTTGGCCTGGGGCTGCATCATGGCGACGGTCTCGGAGACGATGTCGGCGAGCGTCACCGCCTCGAAGCGCAGGTCCATCTTGCCGGCCTCGACCTTGGACAGGTCGAGCAGGTCGTTGACCAGGCTCATGATGTGGGTGCCCGACACGTGGATGTCGCGCAGGTAGTCCTTGTAGCGCTCGTTGCCGACCGGGCCGAAGCGTTCGTCCATCATCAGTTCGGAAAAGCCGATGATGGCGTTCAGGGGCGTGCGGATCTCGTGGGAGATCTTGGCGAGGAAGTCGGATTTGTGGACGCTGGCCTCCTCGGCGCGGCGGCGGGCGGAGGTGAGATCCTCCTCCGACTTCTTCCACTGGGTGATGTCGCGCAGCACGGCGCAGTACTTGGCGACCGGGCCGGTGGAGACGCGGCCGATGGTCATGAACAGCGGGATCAGGCCCTCGGGGGCGACGACGCCGATGACCTCGCGGCCGTCGTTGAGCACCGAGGCGACGCCGTTGCGGGCGAGGCCGTCGAGATAGTCGGAGGCCGAACGGCGGCTCTCGGGGGCGAGGCGCTCGGTGAGCGGGCGGCCGATCATGGCGCGGCGCTCGTTGCCGAACAGGGCCTCGGCGGCGGTGTTGGCGGACAGGACGATGCCGTCGGCGTCGAGCATCAGCACGCCGTCGGTGGCGGTGTCGACGATGGCCTCGAGTTCGGCGATGCGCTCGGCGGTTCCACCGGCGTCGAGCGGGGCGGTCGGCGCGGGCGCGGCGACGGCCTGGGCGGGGGAGCCGGCGGCGACGTTCTCGCGCAGGGTGAGCATCATGGCGCCGGCGCCGTTCCACGGCACCGAGGTGATGACCGCCTCGCACGGCACGACGGCGCCGTCGCGAGCGATGACCGGCATCGGGCGACCGGATTCGGTGGTCTCGAAGCGGCGGGCGACGTGCTCGCCGGCGAACAGCGCCTCGATGCCGCCCTCGGCTTCGAAGGTGGCGAGGTCGGGATACTTCAGCAGCGCCAGGAAGCGCTCGTTGGCGTGGACGACGGTGTCGTCCTTGACCACGGCGACGGCGACCGGCAGGCGATCGAGCAGACGGGTGTCGATCGGCAGGAGCTGCACGGCGGCGCGCGCGGTGCGGGCGGCGGCGGCCAGTTCGGCGGCGGCGTCGCGCGGACGGTCGGTGCGGCGGC
>JBEOKB010000244.1:0-6895 GCA_040275425.1 Siculibacillus sp.
TGGGCCGGAGCGGCGGGGGCGGCGTTCGGGGCCGTCTGGGCGACGGGCACGACCTGGGGCTGGGCGATCGGCCCGGCGCGGCCGGCGAGGACCGGGGGCGCGCGCAGAATGCGGCTCTCGACCAGGACGTCGTTGGGGCCGCCGATCATCACCAGATGCTCGACGTCGTCGCGGCGCAGCAGCACCAGGCGGCGATGATGGTCGATCGAGGTGGCGTCGACCACCGACAGGCGGCCGCCCTTGGCGCCGTGGAACGAGCCCGAGAACAGGCGGCGGAACAGCCATGCGACCGCGAGCAGCAGCAGGACGACGACGATCAGCGCCAAGATCATCTGCACGGCACGGCCGCCGTCGGATCCGAACAGGGTGTTCAGCCACTCCCGAAACGCGTTCATCGGGCATTTCCCTCCTGCGCTGCCTCGCCCCGACGGGGCGAGGGGCCTGCCTCACGCCGTCCCACCCGCGGGCGGGGGTCGGGCCTGTCGTGCGGTCCGGCCGGACCGCCGCCGGACCGCCTTCCTTCACGAGGGCGAATCCGTCACACGTAGGCATCCTAATCGAGATCGGCGAATTTTGCCGGGTCGTCGAAGATTCGTTAACCGAAACTTCACGGAAAAATCGTGTTCGACGAGGGGCCTGCCGAGATGCGTATCGGTTCGGGTCTCGGCGTTAACCAGTCGTTAACCATGGGATGGGAAAAATCTGCCGATCGGTGGGGCGCGTGTGCTCGGCCGTGAGGGGAGGATGCCCGATGTCGATCGGTGATCTCGGCCTGATGGCCACGCTGAAGACGCGCATGCAGTGGCATCAGGCGCGCCAGCGGGTGATCGCGGAGAACGTCGCCAACGCCGACACCCCCCACTACAAATCCAAGGATCTCGTCGCGCCCAGGCTCGATCCGCCGGTCGGCGACGGACGGATCGGCACGGTTCGTGCTCCGTCGGTGTCGCTGGCGGTGACCCAGAGCGGGCATCTGGGCGGCGGAGGGGCCAAGGGCTTCAAGTCGAGTTCGGGGCCGTCGTTCGAGGTGACGCCGAGCGGCAACGCGGTCGATCTCGAGGAGCAGATGGCCCGCTCGGCCGAGAACCAGCTCGACTACCAGACCGTGGCGTCGCTCTATCAGCAGTCGCTCGGTCTGATCCGCACCGCCATCGGACGCAAGTGAGACGTCGTATTCGCGAGGTTCCGGGCCATGTCCACCGAATTCATGCAGTCGCTGAAGATCGCGGCCTCCGGCCTCAAGGCCCAATCGGGCCGGATGCGGGTGATCGCCGAGAACATCGCCAACGCCGATTCGACCGAGCGCACGCCGGGAAAGGACCCCTATCGGCGCAAGGTGCCGACCTTCGTGTCGAAGTTCGATCGCGAACTGGGGGCGGCGACGGTCAAGCTCGGCAAGGTCGAGCGCGACAAGGCCGACTTCAAGACCCGCTACGAACCGGGTCATCCGGCGGCCGACGCCAACGGCTACGTGAAGTATCCCAACGTCGAGACGCTGATCGAGTCGGTCGACATGCGGGAGGCGCAGCGCTCCTACGAGGCCAATCTGAACATCGTCACGGCGACGCGCCGGATGATCAGCCGCACCCTGGAAATCCTCAAGGCCTGAGGCTCGCCCTCGCCCCGTTCCGTCCCCGGAGAGCCGTCATGACCCCCGCCGCCGTCGCCGCCAATGCCTATCGCGCCGCCCAGGGACTCGCGAATCGAGCCGAACCGCGTCAGATTGCCGAGGTCGGCGGCGCGGGTGGGGCGAACTTCGGCGATCTCCTGCGTCAGGCGGTCGGCGACGTGTCGAGCCAGACCAAGGCGATGGAGACGCGGGCCATGTCCTATGCCGGCGGCAAGGCCGACGTGGTCGACGTGGTGACGGCGGTCGCGGAGACCCAGGCGACGTTCGAGACGGTGGTGGCGCTGCGCGACAAGGTCATCGCCGCCTACGAGGAAATCATGAAGATGCCGATCTGAGGGAACTCGTCGGCGCGGGGAGGGGCGAGTGACCGGTGCGGAAGTGTTCGACGTCGCGCGCGACGGGATCTTCGTGCTGGTGCTGACCGCCGCCCCGGTGATGATCGTCGGCCTCTTGGTCGGCGTGGTGGTCGGCCTGCTCCAGGCGGTGACGCAGATTCAGGAGGCGACGTTGGTCTACGTGCCGAAGATCCTGGCGATCTTCGCGACCATGTTGCTCGTGTTCCCCTTCATGGGGGCGCAGCTCGCCGGCTACTGGACGCGGGTGATGGCGCGGATCGCGGCGGGCGGATGACGCCGGGGGCTCGAGGCCGATGACCATTCGCCTGCTGCCGGAGATCGCCCTTCTCTACATGCTGGTGTTCGCGCGGGTCGGCGCGATGGTGATGCTGGTGCCGGGCATCGGCGAGACCACCGTGCCGGTCCGGGTGCGGCTGCTGCTCGCGGTGTTCCTGACGCTGGTGTTCCAGCCGGTGGTGGCCGGGCTCTATCCGGGCGGGGCGGCGGCGCGGATGCCGTGGGCGTTGACGCTGCTGATCGGCGAGCTGGTGGTCGGGCTGTTCCTGGGCATGGCGACGCGGATGCTGCTCGCCGGCGCGCAGGTGGCGGGCTCGGCGATCGCCACCCAGCTCGGCCTCGGCTTCGCCATGACGGTCGACCCGACCCAGGGCCAGCAGGGGGTGATCGTCGGCAACTTCCTGTCGCTGACGGCGGTGACGCTGATCTTCATGACCGACCTGCACCACGGCGCCCTGATGGCGATCGGATCGAGCTTTCAGCTGTTCCACCCCGGCGAATGGCTGCCGGCGGGGGATTTCGCCGACGTGACGGTGAAACTGGTGGCCGAATCGTTCAAGGTCGGGGTGCAGATCGCCGCGCCGTTCCTGGCGTTCGGTCTGGTGTTCAACCTGGGGCTCGGCATGTTGCAGAAGATGATGCCGCAGTTTCAGATCTATTTCGCCGCCATGCCGCTGTCGATCGGCCTGGGGCTGCTTCTGTTCGGCATCGTGCTGGCCGCGATGATGACGTGGTACATGGACCACGTCCGCGACGGCCTCGCCCGCCTGATCGCGGGGTAGCCGATGGCCGAATCCGAAGACGACGATTCCAAAACGGAAGAACCGACACCCAAGAAACTCGACGAGGCGATCAAGCGCGGCGAGGTGGTGAAGAGCCAGGAGCTCTCCACCTTCTTCGTGCTGTCGGCGGCGACGATCTTCATCGCCTTCCTGTCGCCGGGAGTGTCGCGCGATCTCACCGTCGCGCTCAGCGGCTTCATCGAACAGGCCGACCGCATCCCGATCGATCGGCGCGGGCTGACGGGGGTGTTCCTGCATCTGGCGTGGGTGATCGGCGCGGCGCTGGCGCTGCCGGCGCTCTTGTTCCTGGTCGCGGGCATCGGCGGCAACGCCATTCAGCATCGCCTCCTGTGGACGTTCGAGCCGTTGATTCCCAAACTCTCCAAGATCTCGCCGATGGCCGGGATCAAGCGGATCTTCTCGCTGGAGAGCGCGGTCACGGGGCTGAAGGGCGTGGCCAAGATCGTGGTGGTGGGGGCGGCGATCGTGATCGCGCTCCAGCCGGAGCTGGTGCATCTCGAGGGCATCGTCGCGGCGGAGGGCGTCGGGCTGATCGAGGTGATCCGACGGGCGGCGGTGCGGATGATGATCGCGGTGCTGATCGTCATGGCGTTCATCGCCGCGCTCGACTACTTCTTCCAGTACAGGCGCTGGATCAAGCGACTGAAAATGAGCCGGGAGGAACTCAAGGAGGAGTTCAAGCAGACCGAGGGCAATCCCGAGATCAAGGGCAAGATCCGCCAATTGCGGCAGGCGCGGGCGCGTCGGCGCATGATGGCGGCGGTGCCGACGGCGACGGTGGTCGTCACCAACCCGACCCACTTCGCGGTGGCGCTGTCCTACGAGGAGGGCATGAAGGCGCCGAAGGTGGTGGCCAAGGGCGTCGACGATCTGGCGCTCCGGATCCGTGCCGTCGCCGAGAAGCACGAGGTGCCGGTGGTCGAGAATCCGCCGCTCGCTCGCGCGCTGCACGCCTCGGTGGAGGTCGATCGGGACATTCCGGAAGAGCACTACCGGGCGGCGGCGGAGGTGATCGGCTTCGTTCTGCGGCTGAAGGACAAGAAGCGCTGAGGCGTGGCGCCGAGGCGCGGGGACCAGGAGCGGCGCCGAGGCGCCGGGCGGGTTTCGCCGGGGCTCTTGTTCCGGCGCGCGGTTCGGGCAACCCTCGGCGCGAGGGTCGGAGAGGGATTCGCCCGTCGAAGGCGCACGACGGGAGGTCGCCTGTCGGCGGACACGGGGACCGGTCGGAGCGGCGGGCACGGCGCTCTCGGGTTTGCGCGCGACGGCGCGGGATCGGGTGAGATGGAACAGGTCGACGACGTCAATGCGAGTCAGGTGCCGGTGATCGATCGGGGCGGGCGGACCGGGAGCATCGGGCTCCTGGTGGCGCTGGCGCTGTCGTTCGTCGCCGCGGCGGCGATCCTGGCGGTGGTGAAACCCGAGCAGGCCGCGCCCTACGTCCAGGTGATCCTCGGCCTTCTGGCCGTGGTCGGCGTGTTCGCGCTGTTCGCCGGAGCGATCGGGCTGGTGCGCTTCGGGGTCAAGCCGCAGGGCCAGACGCTGACCGGCGTGTTCACCGAGACGTTCGAGGAGGGCATCCTGGTCACCGACGATCAGGGCCGCATCATCTTCACCAATCCGGCCTACGCGGCGCTGACGCGAGCGGCCTCGGCCAACGACCTGCGCACGATCGAACGGGTGTTCGCCGGCAATCCGGACGTGGGCGAGGAGATGTTCCGCCTGTCGGAGGCGGTGCGGGCGCGGGTGCCGGCGGAGACCGAGATTCGCACCCAGACGGCGATCGGCACGAGCGAGGGGGGCCCGCGCTGGTATCGGGTCAGGGCGCGACCGCTGGCCTTCGTCGGCGACCGCGACGGCGGCGACCGGCTCACCGCGTGGCGCATCGCCGACGTGACGCGCGAGCGCGATCGGCAGGAATCGAGCTTCCAGGAGCTGCAGCAGGTCGTCACCTTCCTCGACCATGCGCCGGCCGGGTTCTTCTCGGCCGATCCGAGCGGGCGGCTGACCTATCTCAACGCGACGCTGGCCGACTGGCTCGGCTACGATCTGGCCAAGTTCGAGAGCGGGTCTATCCGACTCAAGGACATCGTCCAGGGCCAGGGCATGGCGCTGATCGGCGACGCGGCGGCGGACGGGCGCACGCGCGTGCTCGATCTCGATCTCGTCAAGCGCAACGGTCAGAGCCTGCCGGTGCGCCTCTTGCACAAGGTGCCGGTCGGGGCGGCGGGGCGGCCGGGCGACAGCCGCACGCTGGTGATCAACCGATCGGCGGGCGAGGACACCTCGGAGGCGCTGCGCGCGGCCGAGGTGCGGTTCCAGCGCTTCTTCAATTCGACGCCGATCGCCATCGCGGCGTTGTCGCGCGACGGGGCGATCGGCCAGACCAACGCCTCGTTCCTGGAGCTGTTCGGCGGCGCGGCGCGGGCGGACGCCTCGGGCACGCGCGGCAATCTCGTCGACACGGTGATCGCCTCCGATCGGCCGAAGCTCGCCGAGGCGCTGGCGGCGGCGCTCGCCGGCAAGGGTGACATCGATCCGGTCGACGCCCAGCTCGTCGACGACGAGACCAAGAAGCGCTCGGCGCGGTTCTACGTCTCGCCGGTCGAGGAGGGAACCGGCGACGGCGAGGCGGCGATCGTCTACGCGCTCGAGACCACCCAGCAGCAGGAGCTGGAGCAGCGCTTCGCGCAGTCGCAGAAGATGCAGGCGATCGGCCAGCTCGCGGGCGGCATCGCCCACGACTTCAACAACGTCCTGACCGCGATCATCGGCTTCTCCGATCTCCTGCTCTCCAGCCATCGGCCGACCGACCCGTCGTTCCAGGACATCATGAACATCAAGCAGAACGCCAACCGGGCGGCGGCGCTGGTGCGCCAGCTGCTGGCGTTCTCGCGGCGGCAGACGCTGCGGCCGGAGGTGATCCAGTTCGGCGACACGCTGGCCGATCTGCACATGCTGCTCGGCCGCCTCCTCGGCGAGAAGGTCGGGCTCGACGTGGTGCACGGGCGCGACCTGTGGCCGGTCAAGGCCGACACCAGCCAGCTCGAGCAGGTGATCGTCAATCTGGCGGTCAACGCGCGCGACGCGATGCCGGCGGGCGGCAAGGTGACGATCTCGACCCGCAACGCGCCGGTGGGCGACAAGCTGCCCTACAAGACGCTGGGCATGCCGGAAGCCGACTACGTGCTGATCGAGGTGGCCGACACCGGCACCGGCATTCCGCCCGAGATCATCGAGAACATCTTCGAGCCGTTCTTCACCACCAAGCCGGTGGGCCAGGGCACGGGTCTCGGCCTCTCGACCGTCTACGGCATCGTCAAACAGACCGGCGGCTTCGTCTACTGCTCCTCGGAGATGGGCAAGGGCACCACCTTCCACATCTTCCTGCCGCGCCACGTCGAGACGGCGGCGGAGGCGGCCAAGGCGGCGGCGGAGGCCAAGGCCGAGCAGCAGCCGGCGGCGCCGACCGATCTGACCGGTTCGGCGACGATCCTCCTGGTCGAGGACGAGGAGGCGGTGCGCGCCTTCGCCAAACGGGCGCTGATCTCGCGCGGCTACACCGTCCACGAGGCGGCGACCGGCACCGAGGCGCTCGAGGTGATGGAGGAGACCGGCGGCGAGATCGATCTGGTCGTCTCCGACGTGGTGATGCCGGAAATGGACGGGCCGAGCCTGTTGCGCGAGCTGCGCAAGGCGCGGCCGGACCTCAAGATCATCTTCGTCTCGGGCTACGCCGAGGACGCCTTCGCCAAGAACCTGCCCGAGGGCGAGCAGTTCTCCTTCCTGCCCAAGCCCTTCACGCTCAAGGCGTTGGCGACGGCGGTGAAGGA
>JBEOKB010000245.1:0-8245 GCA_040275425.1 Siculibacillus sp.
CAAGCGCGCGCTCGAGCTCTCCGCCAGCGCCATCATCCTGGTCCACAACCACCCCTCGGGCGACCCGACGCCCTCGACCGCCGACATCCAGATGACCCGTCAGATCGTCGACATCGCCCGCCCGCTCGGTATCCAGGTCCACGACCACATCATCGTCGGCCGCGACGGCCACGCGAGCTTCAAGGGGCTTCAGCTGATCTGAGCGGGGCGATCGGGGGACACCTCACCCCGACATGCCGCTCCGGTCGTCCAGGGCGGATCTGCGCGGCCAACCGGCGGCGCCGAGATTCTCGACCTCCCCCCACCGCCGCGTGACGCGCTCTCTCGCCGCCCGCAGAATCGGCACCTGCCGGTCGAAGGGGAGAGCGAGATCCCCCGCCGACGCCCGCCATACGGCGAGATGAACCGCCTCCGGTCCCCACGCGATGATCGCATCGACGAAGGCGACGAAGTCCAGCACGTCCTCGCGGACGTCGCGGCCCGGCTCCGCGAAGAGTTCGATCTGGCTGACGACCATGGCGAGACGCGCCTCCTCGTCGCCGCCGAACATGGCGAGAGCGCCGTCGAAGCAGGCCCCCATCGCATGTTGGAACGCCGGAGGATTGGGGCGCTCCGCCGAGTGGCGCTCGGTCGACCCGAACTTCGCGGCGACCCGATCCCGCACCCGGCGCAGAACCGCGGCGAGATCCGCCGCGTTCGCGAAGCGCAGCGTCGCCGCCGACGACCGCCAGGTCTCGAGGAGGATGAGATCGATCGTGCGAAGGTTCTGATCGACGAAGACGATGAAGTGTTCCGCCTCGTCGCTGGGAACCCGCTCGACCGCGCGCGTGACCGCCTCCTCCAGCGCTTTCGGCTGCAGCGCCCCTGGACCGGCTCGAAATTCGGAGGCGGCTGCATCGAAGGTCGCGTCGTTGACGTACATGGGAACCCTCCACTCCTGATCGGGTAAGCCGTAGGCACGTCGACCGTCACGGTGTCCGCATCGGACGAAATCACCCGTGACCGAGGCAGGCCACGAGGTCCGTGCATTCGCTCCGAACCCCACCGACCACACCGAGATCGATCATCTGTTCGAGCGAAAGATCGTCGACCCGAATGGCGCCCCGTTGGAACCCCGACACCGCCGTCGAAAGGCTGCCCGGATACCGCACCTGTGCGTCATCTCCTCGTGCGACGACGATGGTGTGGGCATCGCTCACAACCGTGCCCGGATGTCGCGCAGAAGATCGACGAGGGCTTCCACCGGCTGGACGAAGACGGCCGTCGCCGACCGATTCCACACGTCGTCGCAGACCTCCGGACCGGCCGCCAGCAGGCGATCCAGATAGGCTGAAAGTTCGGCACGCTCGGAGGGAGGCACGATCGTCACCGCAGCCTCGAGCACATCTTCCATCGTCTTGTACATGATGAAGAAATATTGATTGAGGGCATAGGTCATATTGTTGAAACAGGGAGGAATATCCATCGGTAACCTCATTTATTGAGTGGATAGGCCGTGTAGAGCAGGGAAGATCTTCGGCAAACTGTGATCGTGAACCCCTCGGATGTGAATACCTGTAGTTTCACGAAGACGAACCGGCCCGGTCTTCCTCTCGATGAAACCGTCGATGTGAATAAATTCCTATTTCTCCGAGCATTCGATCTCCCCGTCCCCCGCGCTCCCCAACGCCCGTCGATTCCGCCCAATCCTTGGGCATTTCGCTCCAAGCTTATGCAAAATCAGCCGATATACGCGTTTTCCTGCCCTTCTAAGGCGCTTGCGACCCCTCTTCTGCCGGTCGAATATGCGAGGCGAAGCATGCCTCGAACATGCGATGCGAGGGAGACCGCGAACCGATGGTCGTTCGAGCCTTTGACGAAATGTCCGGCCTCGGGTCCGAGACGAGACCCGGCTACGAAATCGTCGATACCTGGCTGAAGGAAACTCCGCCCGAACTGCTCGAGCAGCGCCGCCACGAGGCCGAACTCCTGTTCCGCCGCATCGGCATCACCTTCAACGTCTACGGCGACGCCGAAGGCGAGGAGCGCCTGATCCCGTTCGACATCGTGCCGCGCGTCATCGCCCGCCCCGAGTGGGACCGCCTCGCCGAGGGCCTGGAGCAGCGCGTCGTCGCCCTCAACATGTTCCTCAAGGACGTCTATTCGAAGGGCGAGGTGGTCCGCGCCGGGATCATCCCGGAGGACCTCGTCTACAAGAACCCCTGCTATCGCCCCGAGATGCAGGGCATGACCCTGCCGCACGACATCTGGGTGTCGATCGCCGGCATCGACCTCGTCCGCGTCGATCCCGAGACCTTCTACGTCCTGGAGGACAACGCCCGCACCCCCTCCGGCGTCTCCTACATGCTGGAGAACCGCGAGGTCATGCTGCGGCTCTTCCCCGAGCTGTGCTCGCGCCACCGCATCGCCCCGGTCGAGAACTACCCCGACGAGCTCCTCGCGACGCTGAAGTCGATGGCCCCCCGCACCGCCTCCGCCGACCCGACCGTGTGCCTGCTGACCCCGGGCCCGTTCAACTCGGCCTACTACGAGCACTCGTTCCTGGCCGACAAGCTCGGCACCGAACTGGTCGAGGGCTCCGACCTCTACGTGCGCGAGAACGTCGTCTACATGCGCACCACCGAAGGCCCGAAGCGCGTCGACGTCATCTATCGCCGCATCGACGACGACTTCATCGACCCCCTGACCTTCCGCCCGGACTCGGTGCTGGGCGTGCCCGGCCTGATCTCGGCCTATCGCGCCGGCAACGTGACGCTCGCCAACGCGGTCGGCACCGGCGTCGCCGACGACAAGGCGGTCTACTCCTACATGCCGGAGATCATCCGCTTCTACACCGGCCGCGACGCCATCCTGAAGAACGTGCCGACCTGGCGCTGCCGCGAGCCGGACGCGCTCAAGTACGTGCTCGATCACCTGCCCGAACTGGTGGTCAAGGAGGTCGACGGCTCGGGCGGCTACGGCATGCTGGTCGGGCCCAAGGCCGACACCGCCAAGATCGAGACCTTCCGCGCCAAGCTGAAGGCCCATCCCGAGAAGTTCATCGCCCAGCCGACGCTGGCGCTGTCCACCTGCCCGACCTTCGTCGACGAGGGCGTCGCCCCGCGCCACGTCGACCTGCGCCCCTACGTGCTCAACGGCGCCGACGGCGTGCGTCTGATCCCCGGCGGCCTGACCCGCGTCGCCCTCACCGAGGGGTCGCTGGTGGTCAATTCGAGCCAGGGCGGCGGCACCAAGGACACCTGGGTCGTCGACGTCGCGCGCTCTCCCCAGGTCGCCCAACAGCAACAGCAGCAGCAGTCCGCCGCTCTCGCCTGATCCTTCCGACCGGAGCGTGGGGTCCGCCCGCGCCCTCCGAGGTAGACGCCCATGCTCAGCCGCACCGCCGACAGTCTCTTCTGGCTCTCCCGCTACGTCGAACGCGCCGAGAACACCGCGCGCATCATCGACGCCGCCGCCCGTCTCGCCTCGCTGCCGTCGGGCTACGGCGCCGGCACCAACGAGTGGGAATCCGCGCTCGCCGCCACCGGTTGCCTCGACGCCTTCACCGAGGTCTACGGCGAGGAGCCCACCCCCGAGAGCGCGGTCGACTTCCTCGCCTTCTCGCCGGCCAACCCGTCGTCGATCAAGAACTGCCTGGAGATCGCCCGCTTCAACGCCCGCGCGGTGCGCACCGCGCTGACCGCCGAGATGTGGGAGACCATCAACACCGCCTGGCTCGAGTTGAAGAACTACGGCCCCGGCGAGCTGGATCTCGCCCAGCTCGCCGACTTCCTGCGCTTCGTCAAGCGCACCTCGCTCGCCTTCGACGGTTCCGCCTACCGCACCATGCTGCGCAACGACAGCTACTGGTTCTCCCGCCTCGGCGTCTTCATCGAGCGCGCCGACGCCACCGCCCGCCTGCTCGACGTGAAGTACCACGTGCTGCTGCCGCCCGACGCCGAGATCGGCGGCGGCGTCGACTATCACCAGTGGTCGGCGATCCTGCGCGCGGTGTCGGCCCAGACCTCCTACCACTGGGTCTACCGCCAGAGCCTCAAGCCCTGGCTCGTCGCCGATCTGATGATCCTCAATCAGCAGATGCCGCGTTCGCTCGCCGCCTGCTACGACAGCCTGACTCGCAATCTCGATCAGATCGCCCATCTCTACGGCCGTCAGGGCGCCGCTCAGCGCGCCGCCCGCGCCACCTACACGCGCCTCGAGAACACCGACGTCGACACCGTCATCGCCGGTGGGCTACACGAGTTCCTGAGCGAGTTCATCGCCGAGAACGGTCGTCTCGGTGCCCTCGTCACGGAACAGTACCTGGTCTGACCCATGCGCCTCGCCATTACCCACGAGACGGTCTACCGTTTCTCCGAGCCCGCCTCGCGCGCGATCCAGACCCTGCGTCTGACCCCGCGCAACACCGAGGCCCAGCTCGTCCACCGCTGGCGCATCGACGTGTCGCAGGACTGTCGCCTGTCGCCGGTCGAGGACGCCTTCGGCAACCTCACCCACTCCTTCTCGATCGACGGGCCGATCGACGAGCTCTCGATCCTGGCGACCGGCGAGGTCGTGACCGAGGACACCGCCGGCATCCTGCACTCCACCCGTGAGCGCCTGCCGCTGATGGCCTTCCGCCGCATGACCGACCGCACCTCGGCCGAACTCGCCGTGCGCGAATTCGCCGAGACCGCGCTCCGCGAGAGCGCCGGCGATCTCCTCGCCACGCTGCATCTGATGATGGGCCGCCTGCACGAGCGCGTCGAACCGATCGCCGAAGGCCCGCCCGCGCTGCCCGACGCCGTGCTCGCCGCCGGCAGGGGCACGATCGTCGATCTCGCCCATCTCTTCACCGCCGCCGCCCGCGCCCTCGATCTGCCGACCCGCTTCGTCTCCGGCTGGATCCTGCGCGAGGACGGCGCCGAGACCTCGTCCGGCCACTCCTGGATCGAGGCCAATCTCGGCGGCAAGCTCGGCTGGGTCGCCTTCGACGCGGCCGAGAACTGCTGCCCGACCGACCGCTGGGTCCGCTGCGCCGCCGGTCTCGACGTGCTCGACACCCTGCCGATCCGCGGCGTGCGCACCCGCGCCGGCGACGAGACCGTCACCACCCGCGTGGTGGTGCGCGAGATCGCCTCCGCCTGAGCCGACCGCGACGCGCAGGGCTGCCGCCGGGCGCGTTCGGTTGCACTGCACTCAGGCCTTCCCTATGGTCCGGTCCGGTCGCCGCAGGCGCGACCGCTCGCCGACGAGAGAGTTCGAGGACGGTTCGATGACCTATTGCGTGGGAATTCTGGTGCGTGAAGGCATGGTGATGATCGCCGACACCCGCACCAACGCCGGTCTCGACAACATCGCCACCTTCCGCAAGCTCAACGTCTTCGAGAAGCCGGGCGACCGCATCGTCTCGATCGCCACCGCCGGCAATCTGGCCATCTCCCAGTCGGTGATCTCGATCATCACCGAGGGCCTCGAGAACCCGGAGACCGGCGAGACCGAGACCATCTGGACCCAGCCGTCGATGTTCCGCTGCGCCCAGCTGGTCGGCCGCGCCATCCGCGAGGTCTACCGCCTCGACGGCCCGATGCTCGAGAAGAAGAACCTGACCTTCGACGTCACCATGCTGCTCGGCGGCCAGATCGCCGGCGGGCGCCTGCGCCTCTTCATGGTCTACGCGGCGGGCAACTTCATCGAGGCGACCGTCGACACGCCCTATCTCCAGATCGGCGAGCACAAGTACGGCAAGCCGATCCTCGATCGCGCCGTGAAGTACGACTACGACCTCCAGGACGCGCTCAAGCTCGGTCTGATCTCGATGGATTCGACCATGCGCTCGAACCTCGGCGTCGGCATGCCGATCGACTTCTGCGTGGTCCGCCGCGACGACATCCGCGCCGAGGTCAGCCACCGCATCGAACAGGGCGAGCCCTACTTCCACGACCTGCGCGAACGCTGGTCCGCCGCCCTGCGCAAGGCCCACCAGGACATCCCGCGCCCGCCCTACGGCACCCACGAGGAGTGAGCGACGAAGGTACATCGAAAATGGTTGCGCCGTCGTATTTCGCCTCGTAAGACGTGCGCCTCTCTGCTAGCCTCGATCCCGTCGACCGGGATCGAGCCGAGCGAGGTGCGCAAGATGTCCAACGGCATTTCCGCTGAAGTGGAACGGGAGATCACCGAATTCCGGGCGAGGCTCGGAATGAGCATCGTGATCAAGTCCGGGCAGGCGCTCGCCGGTCTGTCGATCGTGGCGATCATCGCCGCCGGTTGCTCGGACATCTGGGCCGGAACGAAGGGCGCGACCCTCGAGACGACCCGGATGGTCTTCACTTCCGTTCTGCCGCTGCTCGGCACCTGGGTCGGCACCGTTCTGGCCTTCTACTTCACCAAGGAGGGCCTGGAGACGGCGAGCCGCACCACCATCGCCGCCGTTCGCTCCGGCATGGAGAAGCTCGAACAGCTCCTCGTGCGCGACAAGATGATCGCCACCACGGCGATCGCGGCGCTCCACCTCGCCGAGGGCGAGACGCTCGCCGCCGCCACTTTCGGCCGGATCCAGACGGTCTTCGCCAAGCCCGTTCCCGGCACGACCAAGAAGGTCACCCGCGTGCCCGTCTTCGACGCGAACGGTCGCGCCGTCGGCATCCTCCACGACAGCACCTGGCTCGCCCTGCAGAACGTCGCGCTCCGGGCGAAGACCGCCCTCGAGGACGCCACCACGCTCGCCACCATGTTCGAGGCCGCGAAGAAGGCCGAGCCCCCGATCGACTTCGAGGCGATGATCACCCGCACCGTGGCCTGGATCGCCGAGGGCAGGACCCTCGCCGACGCCAAGCGCCGGATGGAGGCGGTGGCCGACTGCCAGGACGTGTTCGTCACCGCCTCCGGCCTCGCCGAAGACCGCATCGTCGGCTGGCTGCCCAACATCGTGATCGCCAGGGAATCGCGCGCCTGACCCGGTCCGTGAGGAGGGCGCCTCGCGCCCTCCCCTCCGCGCTCAATGCAGCCGGAACACCCCGTCCACCCGCTTCCAGTCCCCCGCCGCGATCATCTCGACATGAGAGACCTCGACCGAGTGGATCGGCCCGTCGAGTTCGCGCTCCCAGAACGCGAGAAAGCGATGCAGCTCGGGGAACTTCGGCGCCATGTCGTAGTCCTGCCAGAGATAGCTCTGCAGCAGGAACGGCCGATCCGGCATCCGATAGAGGATGTTGGCGGTGGTGAGCGCGTAGCCTTCGAGTTGCCGACGGAAGGCGTCGTCGATCCGCGGTTCCGGCATGGTCTGTCCCTCCTCGAAAGGGGAGCGGACGCGATGCCCGCCCTGACTTCCATCGAACCTCGAGATCGTTTATAAATCTTTGCCGTCAAGGACTTGGCAGCAATCTCGCCCGACTGCTGCCGACCCCGGTCCGCGCGCCCTCCCGATCCGGCACGCCGCCGCGCCCGCTCCCGCAAGGCTTCCCTAACCCTCCTGGCACTCCCCTCACCCGAGTGCCAGATTTTTCACCTCCCCCCCTTGAACCCGGCCGCGACATCGCCCAGATGAACGCAACCGGCTCCGCGCCCTCGGACGACGACCTCGAAGGCGTGTCCGAATGCGGCCGCCGAACCGGTCCCGCGGGAGCCCCGACGGGTCCCGCTCCACTCTCTGTCCCATCTTCGGAGGATGAGTCCCATGAAGTTCCGCCCGTTGCACGACCGGGTCGTCGTCAAGCGCATCGAAGCCGAGCAGAAGACCGCCGGCGGCATCATCATCCCGGGCACCGCCCAGGAGAAGCCGCAGGAAGGCGAGATCGTCGCCGTCGGCCCCGGCGCCCGCGACGAGAAGGGCGCGCTCGTCGCCCTCACCGTGAAGGTCGGCGACAAGGTTCTGTTCGGCAAGTGGTCCGGCACCGAGGTCAAGCTCGACGGCCAGGACCTCCTGATCATGAAGGAAGCGGACATCCTGGGCATCGTCGGCTGACGACGCCCCGGCCGGGCGCCCGCGCCCGCGTCCCCCTCGCATCGCCCCATCGAACCGAATTCATTCAGGAGTAGGCCACAATGGCTGCCAAGGACGTCAAGTTCTCCATCGACGCGCGCGAGAAGATGCTGCGCGGCGTCGACATTCTCGCCAACGCGGTGAAGGTCACCCTCGGCCCCAAGGGCCGCAACGTGGTCATCGAGAAGTCCTACGGTGCGCCGCGCATCACCAAGGACGGCGTGTCGGTCGCCAAGGAGATCGAGCTCGAGGACAAGTTCGAGAACATGGGCGCCCAGATGG
>JBEOKB010000246.1:0-6423 GCA_040275425.1 Siculibacillus sp.
GGGGTGGTTGTGGACCAGGATGATGGCGCTGGCGGAGAGCTCGAGCGCGCGCTTGACGATCTCGCGCGGGTAGACGGGCGTGTGGTCGACGGTGCCGGTCTGCTGGACCTCGTCGGCGATCAGGCCGTTGCGCTTGTCGAGGAAGAGGATGCGGAACTGCTCGCGGGTCTCGAAGGCCATGGCCGAGCGGCAGTAGTCGATCACCTGGGACCACGAGCCGAGCACGGTCTTCTTGCGCACCTCGCCCTTCATCATGCGCAGGCCGGCGGCGCGCACCAGCTTCAGGTCGGTCGCCACCGCCTCGCCGATGCCGGGGATCTCGCGCAGCCGTTCCTCGGGCGCGCCCAGCACCTCGGCGAAGGAGCCGAAGCGGCGGATCAGGTCCTTGGCCAGCGCCTTGACGTCGCGGCGCGGGATCGAGCGGAACAGCAACAGTTCGAGCAGCTCGTAGTCGGGCAGCGCATCGGCGCCGGCGTCGCGGAAGCGCGCCTTGAGGCGCTCGCGGTGGCCGTGGCGGTGGTCGATCTCCTCCGGCTCGGCCCGCGAGGGAGCCGCGCCGGAGACGTCGTCGAAGCCGCTCATTGCGCCGATTCTCCCGATTCCCTTGG
The DNA here is from genome assembly GCA_040275425.1 of Siculibacillus sp. Lineage (GTDB taxonomy): Bacteria > Pseudomonadota > Alphaproteobacteria > Rhizobiales > Ancalomicrobiaceae > Pinisolibacter. The sequence continues at coordinate 609 of JBEOKB010000246.1, forward strand.
GTCGCCCGACGTCATCCTCCGACGAGGTAGGGGGGCTTGTGAAGCCCCTTCGGCGACAGAGTGAACACCTCGCAGCCGGTGTCGGTGACGCCGATCATGTGCTCGAACTGGGCGGAGAGCGAGCGGTCGCGGGTGACGGCGGTCCAGCCGTCGGAGAGCACCTTCACGTGCGGGCGGCCGAGATTGACCATCGGCTCGATGGTGAAGACCATGCCGGGGCGCAGTTCGACGCCGTCGCCGCGATTGCCGTAGTGCAGGATGTTGGGCGTGTCGTGGAACAGGAGCCCGATGCCGTGGCCGCAGAAGTCGCGCACCACCGAGCAGCGCTCGGCCTCGACGTAGGTCTGGATGGCGTGGCCGATGTCGCCGGTGGTGCCGCCGGGGCGGACGGCGGCGATGCCGCGCAGGAGGCTCTCGTAGGTGACGTCGATCAGGCGCAGGGCGGCGCGCTTGACGTCGCCGACCGGGTACATGCGCGAACTGTCCCCATGCCAGCCGTCGAGGACGAAGGTGACGTCGATGTTGACGATGTCGCCGTCCTTGAGGGGCTTGTCGTTGGGGATGCCGTGGCAGACGACGTGGTTGATCGAGGTGCACACCGACTTGTTGTAGCCGCGGTAGTTCAGCGTCGCCGGCAGGGCGCCGCGATCGATCGCGTACTGGTGGACGAAGTCGTCGATCTCGTCGGTGGTGACGCCGGGGCGGGCCAGCTCGGTCACGGCGTCGAGGCACTCGGCGGCGAAGCGACCGGCGCGGCGCAGGCCCTCGAAGGCCTCGGCCCCGTAGAGGCGGATGGCGCCGGTGTTCTTCAGCGGTGCGGTGGCGGCGTCGACGTAGGTGACCATGCGGGCTCCGAAAGGCGGGCGGGCCGCGACGGGGCGCGGACGGCGGAATTCCTATTTATAGGCTTTGTCGCCGCTTTCCAGAACGATTTGCGACATTCCATGCGGCAAAGGGCGGAAAGCGCGCGGGAGCGTCAGAGCACCGGCAGTTCGCGCTCCAGCACGATCTCGTCGAGCGTGATCCGCGCGGCCCAGGCGATGCCCTCCACGCCTGCGGCCTTCGCGCGCGCCCAGGCGGCGCCATAGGCGGGGTCGATGTCGGCGGCGAGGGTGAAGCGGTCGCAGTCGGGGCGGTCGACCAGCCACAGCATCACGGCGCGGTCGCCCAGCGCCACCTGCGCGGCCATCTCGTCGAGATGCTTGGCGCCGCGTTCCGTGCGGGCGTCGGGGAACTCGGCGAGGCCCTTCTCGCGCGACAGGGTGCAGTTCTTGACCTCGACCCAGACGCGGCCCTTCACCGGGTCCTCGAGCAGGACGTCGATGCGCGAGTTCTTCCCGTACTTCACCTCGCGGCGCAGGGTCGCGAAGCCGGCGAGCGAGGGGACGACGCCGTTCGCGATCGCCTCGGCGGCGACGGCGTTGGGCAGGCTCGTGTCGATGCACACCAGGGCGCCGTCGACCTCCTCGAGCTTCCACGACCACGGCAGTTTGCGCTTCGGGTCGTCGGAGCGGTGGAGCCAGACGCGGGCGTCCGGGCGGGCGAGGGAGAGCATCGAGCCGGAATTGGCGCAGTGGGCGGTGACCTCCTCGCCGGTCGCCTCGATCACCACGTCGGCGAGGAAGCGCTTGTAGCGGCGGACGAGACGGGCGGGGACGAGGGGGGCGGGCAGGCGCATGGCGTCTCGCGATCTCGGTTCGGGCGCGTGTCAGGGGCGCGCGGGGTAGGGCAGGGCGTAGGGCGTCTTCAGGCGGCGGCCGAGGGCGAGGCGCAGTTCGACCACGCCGGGGCGGCCGAGGCCGACGCGGATCGGGTCGAGCGGTTCGATCCGCTCGAACAGCGGGGCGAGGTCGACGAAGCGCTCGGCGGTCTTGGGCCGGGCGATCAGCACGACGTCGCGGCCGACGAAGTCGCGCGGATCGGTGAGGAAGGCGAAGCCGCGCGGGTCGCCGTCGAAGACGGCGACGTCGGCGCGCGCGCCGAGCGCCTCACCGAGGCGGGCGGCCTCGAGCCAGCGCAGGCCGACGACGATCGGGCGGCGACCGTCGGGGCCGGGGGCGAGCAGACGGCGTTCGTCGAGGCGGGCGGCGAGGCCGGTCCAGGTGGTGGCCTCGGCGAGCGGGGCCTCCAGGCGGAAGCGGGCGGCGAGGTCGGGATCGAGGGGCGCGAGGCGCAGCGCGGCGACGGCCAGGGTGGCGAGCGCGAGCAGGGTCGCGGCGATCCTCGCGAACAGCGGGGCGAGGCGCGGCAGGCGGTCTTCCAACGTGGGTGGCGGGGCGGTCGGACCGACGAGACGAGGGCGGTGGGCGTTCGCCTCGGCCTCGGCGATCGCGCGGCCGAGGAGCGGCAGCAGGAACAGCCAGCCGGGCATCTGCCAGTGGGGCAGGCTGTCGCCGCCGAGGAGCGGCACGGCGGTGAAGATCACGATCGGCAGCACCGAGATCGCCACCAGGAAGGCGGCGGGGCCGGAGGGGGCGCGATCGGCGCGCAGGGCGCGGGCGGCGGCCCAGAGGGCGCCGAGCAGGGTCCAGGGGGCGAGCCAGACCATCTGGCCGAGGAGGGCGCGGCCGAAGCCCGCCCAGTTCACCCGACCGCCGCCGCTGCGGCCCGACTGGAACAGGAAGGAGACCCAGTCGTTCTCGGCGTTCCAGATCAGGACCGGCGACACCACGACCGCGGCGAGGACGGCGGCGAGCCAAGGCCAGGGCGAGGCGAGGCGGCGGCGATGGGGGGTGGCGACGACGAAGGCGAGCGCGGCGAGGGCGAACAGCAGCGCATGGTACTTGGCGAGGCCGGCGCAGCCGAGGGCGAGGCCGAGGCCGAGCCAGAGGCGGCGTTCGCGCGGCCGATCGGGTTCGCCCCAGAGGATTTCGACCAGCAGGCGGGCCGAGGCGGCGAGCGCAAGGACGAGCGGGCCGTCGGGCACCATCCAGCCGCCGGCCGAGACCAGGAAGAAGGGCGCGAGCGTCAGGGCGATCAGCGCCCACAGTCCGGCGCGGGCGCCCCACAGGCGGCGGCCGAGATCGAAGATCAGCCAACTCGTCGCGGTGAAGGCGAGGACGAAGGGCAGGCGCAGCACGGCGGCGGGCACGTCCGCCTCGAACAGCGGCGTGGCGAGCGCGCGCATCGCCGCCACCCACCAGAAGGTCATGGGCGGGTGATCGAACCACGACAGCTGCCAGCGCGTCGAGACGGCGACGGCATAGGCCTCGTCGAGGCCGGGATCGAGCACGACGGCGAGGACGAGGCGGGCGAGGAGGCCGAGGCCGAGGACGGCGAAGGCGGTGCGCGTGGCCGCGGTCTCGGCAGCGGGGGAGAGCGGGCGATACATGCGCGGGGTGAGACCTCGGTCGTGGAAGCGCGGCGGCGTCGGTCCCCGTCATAGCGAGTGCGGGCGGGCGGGACCAGCGGGCGGAGACGAAAGAAGCCCCCCGACCGGGTCGGGGGGCTCCTCGAACCTCGGGCGATCGCGCCGGGATCGGCCCGGCGCGGCCGATCACATCACCAGCGGCAGGCCGTGCATGCGCCACGCGCCGATGCCGCCGCCCATGTGGGTGTCGTGCGGCAGGCCGAGCTTCTGGCAGATCTGAACCGCCTGCGAGGAGCGGCCGCCCATCATGCAGTAGAACACCACCGGCTTGTCGGTCGGGATCTTGGTCGCGGTCTGGCCGAGCGAGGACAGCGGGGCGTGGAAGGCGCCCGGGGCGTGACCGGCGGCCCACTCGTGCGCCTCGCGCACGTCGACGAGCAGGACGTGGCCGTCCTTGGCGAGCTGATGGGCCTCGGGCGGGGTCATGGTCTTGACCGGGGCGGATCGGGTGAAGAATCCGAACATCTCTGTCTCCTCGACGGGGCGATGCGAGGACGACCTCGCAGAATATCAGGCTTTCCTCATACTGCGGGATCGCTCATTTCGCAACTGCGAGACAGATGGTTCGTCCGTTCGGAATTCCAAGGTCACGGCGATCGAAAAACGGCGGCTCTCGCCGGGGGCGAGGAGGAGCGAGCCGGGTTTGGCGGTGATCTCACCGGGGGCGCCGACGGGGTCGGCGTGGCCCTGCCAGGGCTCGATGCAGAGGAACCCGGCGCCGGGCTTCGTCCACAGGCCGAGATGCGGCATGTCGGGGTGGGCGATCGCGAGGTGGACATGCTCGGTGCCGTAGACGAGGCGGCGGCTCGCGGGGGCGAGCATCATCACCACGTCGTCGGCGAAGAGGGCGTCGTCGAGGGCGAGGGTGTCGCCCACGACCGGGGTCGGGCGCGGGGTCGGATCGAGGAGGCCGTTCGGCGCGAGGCGGTGGATCGGGCCGGGCTCGGGCGCCTCGAAGCGGATGCGGTGGTCGCCGCGCGCACCGGCGCCGGGCAGCGGCCGGCGGAAGCCGTGATGGAAGCCGAAGGCGGTCGGCATCGGCTCGTCGGAGAGGTTGGTGACCTCCGCCGTGGTGGAGAGCGTCGCGCCGTCGATGGCGTGGGTCACGTCGAGGCGGAAGGCGAAGGGCCATACGGCCAGCGTCTCGGCGCTCGCCTCCAGGCGCAGCGCGACGTGGGCGGTGCCGCGCTCGATCAGGGTGAAGGTCGAGCGGCGGGCGAAACCGTGGCGCGGCAGGCGCCATGAGTGGCCGCGATGGAGAAACGTGTCGTCGGCGAGGGTGCCGACGATCGGAAAGAGCAGCGGCGCGCGCCCGGCCCACACGTTCGGGTCGCCGCTCCACAGGAGCGGGTTTCCGACGGCGTCGTCGAGGCGGACGAGTTCGGCGCCGAGGAGGGCGACGTCGGCGGAGAGCTCGGAGGAGGCGATCGTCAGGGGCGTGTCGGTCACGGCGGCCTCCGTCACGGCGTGTCGAGGAGGACTGTGGCGGTCGCGGTGTCGACGCCGACGGAGCTCTCGAACCAGGTGATCATCGGCTCGACGCCGTAGAGCGCGGCGACGCGGGCGCGCCATTCGCCCGAATAGACCGCCTCGGCGGCGGCGCGATCGCGCCAGAAGTAGACGCCGCCGAGGGTCATCCCGTCGTCGCGGCGCAGGTACTGCTTGCGGATCAGGCCGGGAGTGGCGACGTAGTGGGGCGCGCTCGAGCGAAAGCGCGCCTCGGCGTCGGCGGCGGAGACCGGTTCGGGCATGGGGAACTGCACCAGGGTGACGATCATCGAGGTTCTCCGGGAGGGCGGGGGTGGTCGGGCCGGTCGCGGCGCGGGCCGGCGGCGGTGGTGGCGGCGACGGCATCGGCTAGCCAGACGCGGAAGCGGGCGAGCACGAGGTCGGTGCCACGCGCCTCGGGGGTGACGAACCAATAGGCGCCGAGGTGAACGTCGGTGGCGAGCAGTTCGACCAGCCGTCCGGCGGCGAGATCGTCGGCGGCCTGGAGGCGGGTGGCGAGCGCCACGCCCTGACCGGCGACGGCGGCGTCGAGGGCGGAGGAGGCGTACCACAGGCGGGGTCCGGCGAGGTCGACACGCGGGGCATGGCCGGCGCGTTCGAACCAACGGCGCCACTGATCGCGGCTCTCCTCGTGCAGCAGCTCGGCGCGGGCGAGGTGCTCGAGCGTCTCGATCGGCGGTCGGGCGGCGATCCAGGCCGGGGCGGCGACGGGGATGAGGCGCGAGCGCTCGATCAGTTCGACGCGGCCGTCGGCGGGCGGGGCCTCGGCGTAGAGGATCTCGCCGTCGGCTTCGGCGCGGGCGAAGTCGGGCCGTTCGGTGGTGGCGCGCAGGACGATCTCGACTCCGGGCAGGGCGGCCTGGAGGTCGGCGAGGCGGGGGGCGAGGAAGCGGGCGGCGAGGCCCGGCACCGACCACAGGCGCAGCGCGGCGCGAT
>JBEOKB010000247.1:0-43186 GCA_040275425.1 Siculibacillus sp.
CGCACGGCCGAGCCGCGTCGCTACGGCTTCCACGCCACGCTGAAGGCGCCGTTCGAACTGGCCGAGGGGGCGGACGAGGCGATGCTGGTCGCGGCGGCGGAGGCCTTCGCGGCGGCGCGGACCGGCTTCGCCGTCGACGATCTCGCGGTCGATCTCCTCGGCGACTTCGTCGCGCTGCGCCCGCGCGTGCGCAACGGCGATCTCGATCGGCTGGCGGCGGACTGCGTGGTGGCGTTCGAGCCGTTCCGCGCGGCCCTCGACGCGCGCGAGCGGGCGCGGCGGTTGGGCCCCGATCCGAACCCGGCTCGAATCGAGGCGGTCGATCGCTGGGGCTACGCCCACGTGTTCGAGCACTTCCGCTTCCACATGACGCTGACGGGCCCATTGGCGGCGGAGGAACGCGAGCCGACGCGGGCGGCGCTGGCGCGGCTTCTCGGCGAGGTCGTCGCCCGGCCGATGGCGGTCTCGGCGATCGCGATTTTCCACCAGGGCGATCGCGCCGGGCCGTTCCACCTGCTGAATCGGTGTCCGTTCGGCGCGTGAGAACGCACGCGGGGCGGCGCGGGAGGCAGAGTCGCTCGGGCGGGAGGAAATGGTGCCTGGGGACGGATTTGAACCGCCGACACGCGGATTTTCAATCCGCTGCTCTACCAACTGAGCTACCCAGGCGACCGGGTTCGAGGGGCGAAGCGCGTTCGCGACCTCGTTGGTGGGGCGGGTTATAGTCGGTGAGATCCGACCTGTCCAGAGGCTCGGCGAGGGGAAATTCGCTCCGCGCCGACCGGTGGAAAACTCTCGGGCGAGGTGGGTTCAGTCGCGCTCCTCGGCGCCGTCCTCCTCGACGACGGGGATGGCGTAGGCGCCGGTGAGCCAGCGGTTGAGATCGACACTGCGGCAGCGCGGGCTGCAGAAGGGGCGCGATTCGACCGTCGCCGGCTTGCCGCAGATCGGGCAGGGCCGCGCCGGGATCGGCGGATGGGAGACGGGCGCGCTCACGGGCTCTCCCCCGGCACGAGCCCGCTCGTCCAGTTCGCGCGCACGGGGAAGCCGGTGCCCTCGAGCAGGGCGGCGGTCTCGGCGAGCGGCAGGCCGACCACGCTGGAGTAGGAGCCGACCAGCCCGACCACGAACACCGAGGCGAGGCCCTGGACGGCATAACCGCCGGCCTTGCCGCGCCATTCGTCCGAGTCGAGATAGGCGACCATCTCGGCGTGGCCGAGGCGCTTGAAGCGCAGGCGGGTCTCGACCAGTCGCGACTTTATCGTCCCCGCCGGGGTGACGAGGGCGATGCCGGTCCACACGCGATGGGAGCGGCCGGAGAGGAGCCGGAGGCAGGCCTCGGCCTCGTCGCGGATCTCGGCCTTGGGCAGGATGCGGCGGCCGACGGCGACCACGGTGTCGGCGGTCAGCACCCAGGCTCCGGTGAAGTCGGCGTCGCGCTTCGTCCAGGCGAGCGCGGCCTCGGCCTTGTCCTTGGCCAGGCGCAGGGCGAGCTGGCGCGGCAGCTCGGCCTTGAGCGGGGTCTCGTCGACGTCGGTCGGGTGGAGATGGTCGGGCTCGATCCCGATCTGCTGGAGCAGACCCAGGCGGCGCGGCGAAGCGGAGGCCAGCACGAGCTTGGGACGATCGGTGGTCATGGAACGGGCTCTCGGCGCGGGAGGGGGATCGGCGGCGAAGCTAGCGGATCGGGCGGGGAAAGGAAACCCGAAGGGGCTCAGGTCTGGCCCTGCGGCTTCCAGTCGAGGCGCCTGCGGATGCGGGTCTGGAGGCCGTCGCGGACCGAGCGGTAGGCCTCGAGGATCTGGTCGCGCGAGCCGGTCGCCGCCTGGGGGTCGGGGGTCGGCCAGTATTCGACCTCGGCCGCCATGGTGCGGGTCATGTCGAGGGCCTTGTGGTGGGCCTCCGGCGCCAGGGTGACGATCAGGTCGAAGTTGCCGTCCTCGAGGTCCTCGATGGTGCGGGGGCGATGGCGCGAGATGTCGAGGCCGATCTCCTCCATCACCTTGACCGAGAAGGGATCGAGCTCGCCTTTGCGCACGCCGGCGGACTGGATGTAGATGGTGCGGCCGAACAATTGGCGCGCGATCGCCTCGGCCATCGGCGAGCGGACGGCGTTGAGGCCGCAGACGAAGAGGACGGAACTGGGACGGGAACCGCCCACCATGCCCTCAACCCTTCCAGTGCAGAGCGCAGATCAGGGTGAACAGCCGCCGGGCCGTGTCGAAGTCGGTCTCCACCTTGCCGGCGAGCCGATCGAGCAGCACCTGCGAACCCTCGTTGTGCAGGCCGCGACGGCCCATGTCGATCGCCTCGATCTGCGAGGGCGTGGCGGTGCGGATCGCCGCGAAGTAACTCTCGCAGACGAAGAAGTAGTCCTTGACGATGCGGCGGAACGGCGACAGCGACAGGAGATGGATCGCCACCGCCGCCCCGGACTCGCGGGTGATCTCGAAGGCGAGCCGATTGTCGACGATGCCGAGCCGGAGGCGATAGGGGCCGCCGTCGTCGCCGACGGGGGTGAAGGTGTTGTCCTCGATCAGATCCCAGATCGCGGTGGCGCGTTCGTGCTCGACGTCGGCCGTGGCCCGCGAGATCGAATTCTCGTCGAGCACGACCTCGACGAGGCGGGTCTTCGGCTTGACGCCGTCGGCGGTGGCGGACATGGGGCTCGGGGGCTCTCGGGGGAGGGACTGGGACGCGATCTCAGAGATTGAGGCGGATCGACACGGATCGGCCGTGGGCATCGAGCCCTTCGGCCTCGGCCAACAGCATCGCCGCCGGTCCGAGCGCGCGCAAGCCCTCGGCGTCGAGTTGCAGGATCGACGTTCGTTTGACGAAGTCGAGCGTCGAAAGGCCGGACGAGAAGCGGGCGGAGCGCGCGGTGGGCAGAACGTGGTTCGAGCCGCCGACGTAGTCGCCGATCGCCTCCGGCGTGTGGTGGCCGAGGAAGAGGGCGCCGGCGTTGCGCACCCTGGCCGCCAGGGGCGCGGGATCGTCGAGGGCGATCTCGAGATGCTCGGCGGCGATGGCGTCGGCGAGCGGCACGGCCTCGTCGAGGTTGCGCACGAGAATGATCGCGCCGTAGTCGAGCCAGCTCGCCCGGGCGGTGGCGGCGCGCGACAGGGTGGCGAGCTGCTTCTCCACCGCCGTCTCGACCGCGTCGGCGAGGTCGGCCGAATCGGTGATCAGGATCGACTGGGCGGCGGCGTCGTGCTCGGCCTGGGCGAGGAGGTCGGCGGCGAGCCAATCGGGGTCGTTGTTGGCGTCGGCCAGAATCAGCACCTCCGACGGGCCGGCGATCATGTCGATGCCGACCTTGCCGAAGACGCGGCGCTTGGCGGCGGCGACGAAGGCGTTGCCGGGGCCGACGATCTTGGCGACGGGGAGTATCGACTGCGTGCCGTAGGCGAGCGCGGCGACGGCCTGGGCGCCGCCGATCTTCCACACCTCGTCGACACCGGCGAGGTCGGCGGCGGCGAGCACCAGCGGGTTCAGCTTTCCGTCGGGCGTCGGCACGACCATGACGAGGCGATCGACGCCGGCCACCTTGGCCGGAACCGCGTTCATCAGCACCGAGGAGGGGTAGCTGGCGGTGCCGCCCGGAACGTAGAGGCCGACCGATTCGAGCGCCGTCCACTTGGAGCCGAGCGTCACGCCGAGGGCGTCGGTATAGACGTCGTCCTTCGGCAGCTGACGGGCGTGGTGGGAGCGGATGCGGTCGCGGGCGAGCTCGAGCGCGGCCATGAGATCGGGGGCGATCGAGGCCTTGGCGGCGGCGATCTCCGCGGCCGTCACGCGCAAACCGGCGGGACGGAGATCGACGCGATCGAACTTTTCGGTCAGGTCGTAGAGGGCCTCGTCGCCACGGGCGCGTACGTCGGCGATGATCTCGGCGACGATGCGGTCGACGTCCTCGGAGACCTCGCGCTTCATGTCGAGGAGTTCGGCGAAGCGAGCGCGGAAATCGGCGTCGCGAATGTCGAGACGAATGGCCAAGGTCGGGTGCCTCGATGGGAACGGGCGGGCGCGGCGTCGCCGTGCCCTGGAGATATGGGGTTTGGTAGCCCAAAGGGCAGGGCGCGGCAACGGGCGAGCGGTGAGGCGCGGGGCAATCGCTCGAAGCCGGACGACCGGTGGTGTCCGGGGCGCAGCCGCGAGCCGCAGTTTCCCTTCTCCCCTTGCGGAGGAACGCGGCGCGGACCGCGCCGGATGAGGGGGCTGGACCTCTCGGATCGACACGTGATCCGACGAAATGCTCTTGCCGCTGCGCGGCGCCCCCTCATCCGGCCCTGCGGGCCACCTTCCCCCGCGAGGGGGGAAGGAAGAGGGCGCGCATCTTCGTCTCTGCACCGTGCAATCGCCGTTTCGAGCGATTGCCCTGGGCGGCTCGGCCTCAGTCGACGGCGTGGTTCGGGCAGTGCGGCGTCGCCCAGACGGCGCCGAGGTCGGCGAGACCGACCTCGAGGCATTCGACCTCGAGGCGCATGGCCGCGCCGCCGGCGAACACCAGTTCGACCACACCGGAGGGGGCGTCGGTCTCCTCGAAGCGCACCGCCAGCAGTTCGACCACGACGTCCGGCTCGGAGGGCGAGAGATGCGCCGCCTTGACCGAGGTGACGCGGGAGAAGTGCAGTGCGGCGCGCCGACGCTCGAAGCCGCGGGTGCGGCGACCGTCGGTGGTCTCCCAGGCGAAGCGGTTGAGGCCCAGCACCAGCCGCTTCTCGTCCGCCCGCCAATGGATGTCGCCGACCTTCAGCACGGCGTCCTGCACGTGGGCGGACACGATCGCGAGATCTTCGGCATCGAGGGCGAGGAGTTTGAGATCGGTCATGCGCTACGCCTCGGCGGGGAAGGGGACGGGCGGACCCGCTTCCCCCATGTGGGGGCAAGGACCCGCCGCCGCAAGCGGTCTCTCGCCTCAGCGCATGCCTTCGCCGGAGATGCGCTCGACGATCGCGCCGCAGCGCGACAGCTTCTCCTCGAGGCGCTCGAAGCCGCGATCGAGGTGATAGACGCGGCTGACGATGGTCTCGCCCTCGGCGACGAGGCCGCCGATCACCAGCGACACCGAGGCGCGCAGGTCGGTGGCCATGACCGGGGCGCCGTAGAGGCGGTCGACGCCGGTGACGGTGGCGGTGCGGCCGTCGATGGCGATGCGCGCGCCGAGGCGGGCGAGCTCGGCGACGTGCATGAAGCGGTTCTCGAAGATCGTCTCGGTGATGCGCGAGACGCCGTTCGCGCGGGTCATCAGGGCCATGAACTGGGCCTGGAGATCGGTCGGGAAGCCGGGGTAGGGCTCGGTGACGACGTCGACCGGCAGGATCGGTCCGTCGCCGCGCGCGACGCGGATGCCGCCCTCGACCTCCTCGATCGTGGTGCCGGTCGCCGCCAGCACGTCGAGCGCCGAGCGCAGCAGATCGGCCGAGGTGTGGGTCAGGGTGACGTCGCCGCCGGTCATGGCCACGGCCATGGCGTAGGTGCCGGTCTCGATGCGATCGGGCACGACGCGGTGGGTGGCGCCGTGGAGGCGATCGACGCCCTGAATGCGGATGGTCGAGGTGCCTGCGCCCTCGATCCTCGCGCCCATGGCGATCAGGCAGTCGGCGAGATCGACCACCTCGGGCTCGCGGGCGGCGTTCTCGAGCACGGTCTCGCCCTTGGCCAGCGTCGCCGCCATCATCAGGGTGTGGGTGGCGCCGACCGAGACCTTGGGGAAGGCGTAGCGCGCGCCGACGAGGCCGCCGGGGCATTCGGCCACCGCATAGCCCGCCTCGATCTCGATCCTGGCGCCGAGCGCCTCGAGACCGGCGATGAACAGGTCGACCGGGCGGGTGCCGATGGCACAGCCGCCGGGCAGCGAGACCTTGGCCTTGTGGCAGCGCGCCAGCAGCGGCCCGATCACCCAGAACGAGGCGCGCATCTGGCTGACCAGCTCGTAGGGCGCGCGGGTATCGACGATCTCGCGGGCGGTCAGATGGATGGTCTGGCCGGCGAGGTGGTCCTCGCCCGGGCGCTTGCCGTTCAGCGAATAGTCGACGCCGTGATTGGACAGGATGCGGGTGAGCAGCGACACGTCGCGCAGGCGCGGCATGTTCTCGAGCGTCAGACGCTCGTCGGTCAACAGCGAGGCGATGATCAGCGGCAGCGCCGCGTTCTTGGCCCCCGAGATCGGAATGACGCCGTTCAGTCGATTGCCGCCGACGATCCGGATCTTGTCCATGCCTGAAGTCCCCTCGGTGCCCGTACGTTCGCTCGGCCCCGCCGATCCGCGCGCTTTTTCGCCCGCTCACTTAAAGCGTGGCGCCGCCGCGAGCAAGGGCGGGATCGCCCGCACGTTCCGGCGCGGTCGTCGCGTCGAGGCGCCTTCGACCACGCCGATGTGACCGAACCGAGGCGGGGCGCGATCAGTCCTTCGCGTGCGGTCCTCGCGGCGGGGGGGCGGCGGCGTCCTCCGCGGCGTCGCGACCGCGGGCCTGATCCTTGCGCCGACGCAGGTTGGCGCGCAGAGCCTGGGCGAGACGATCCGCCTTCTCTTCGGCGGCGGTGCGGCGGGGCGGGGACGATTCGGTCATGGGCGCGATGATGCCTCGGAAGCGGCGAGGGGTGAACCCCGTATGCGTCGCGGCGGCGCGGTCTGGGCGCGGGGAGGGGCGACGACGCGCGTCCTTCTCGCCGCCGCCCTCGCGGCTCGGCGTGTCGGCGGCGGGGCCGAGGGCGCGGGCGCGGCGGAGTTTTCCACCGGTGCAGGGCGGGAACGGGCCGGATTTCGGGCGAAGTGGTTTTCGCCGGCCGGGAGGCTTGCAACGGCGGACCTCCTGTGGCACATAGCGGGCCGCGCGACGGGCGCCGGTTCGGTGCCCCCCCGCGACGATGGAATGCTGCGGTAGCTCAGTGGTAGAGCACTCCCTTGGTAAGGGAGAGGTCGAGAGTTCAATCCTCTCTCGCAGCACCATTTTCTCCGCTCCCCGACGACATTCGATGATCTTTCGCCGGCGAAGCTTCGCCGTCGTCGGGTATCTTTGCGCCGTTTCCCGGCTCGTCCTTCTCGCCTCGGTTCGATGTTCGGCCGAGGGGGATCGGCATGGGCGCACGCGAACCACGCTCGATCCTCCGACGGCGCACGTGGGGAGGCGCGTCGGGGGAGCGGGTGGGGCGGGTTCGCCGGACGTCGGCGTCCGAGCCGGAGCGGGTCCTCAGTCGGGGACGCAGCGCTCGGGATTGTGGGCGCAGTGGTAGCCCTTGGGGCAGGAGACGCAGGTCGGCGGCGAGGGGTCGGGCACCTGGGCCACGGAGAGTTCGGCCAGGGTCACGAGCCCGGTCGCGATCAGCGCCAGCAGCGCGAGCGAGGTCCGTCCGGTCTTCGAGGCGAGGCCGTGCTTCATCTTCTCGTAGGCGTTCGACATGGTCTTCTCCAGTTCGGGTGGTCGGCTCGTGGTCTCATGCGGCTTCGTCGTTCGGGGGTGTCATCGGCTCCTTTCGCATTCCCAGGCCTGGCCGCCGAAGGCGCCGAGGCGCGGGGCCTTGTTGTAGAAGGGGCCGGCGTCGTCGCGATCGGGTCGCGGGCGGGCGGCATCGATGAAGAACACGGTGTCGTCGGCGAGGTCGCCGCGAATCCAGCAGGACGCCTCGGCCCGGACGATCGTCGCGAAGTAGCGCCCGGCGCGGAGGCGTTTCGTCTGTTCGGCGTCGAGCCAGATGCGGAAGATCGGTCGGTCCGGATCGCGGCCGAGGTCGGCCGGCGCGTCGCCCCGTACCGGAACGAGGCTCATCGGGCGGCGTCCGTCGGTATCGCTCGGGCCGAGTCGGACCTGAAGCAACCCGGCATAGTGCGACCGACAGGTCCAGATCGGCGTCTCGGCGGTGACGTCGTTCCAGTCGCTCGGGAACTGCGCGCGTTGGCGTTCGCATTCGTCGGGCGCCACCGCCGCTGCGCGGCGATCCGTCGCCGAGGCGAGGCTGGCGGCGCACGTCGCCGCGACGAGGAGCCTGCCGAAGCGCGTTCGATTCGAGAACCACACGGGGTTTCTCCTTCTCGACGTTCCCCTCAGGCGGGTGCGCCGCCCACGATCTCGGCCGCGACGGCGGCCGAGCGGCGATCGCGACCGCTCACCAGCAGATCGGCGAGCGTTTCGATCAGCGGCAGGCCGGTCAGGCTCTCTATCCAGCCGAACTGTCCACTCGGATTGATCTCGAGGAAGACGTGGCGGCCGTCGGGGGTCAGGACCATGTCGATCGCCGAATAGTGCAGGCCGAGCGCGCGATCGAGGTCGAGGCAGGCGCGCGCGACCTCGTCGGGCAACTCGCAGGGGACGTGCTCCATGCGCGGCACCTCGCCGCGGCGCCAGTCGACGACGGCGTCGGGTTCGCTCTGCGAGCGGATCTCGACGGGAAACAGCCGATCGCCGATCACGGTGATGCGCAGATCCGCCACCTTGGGGATCTCCTCCTGGAACAAGCCGGGCGCGTTGCTCAGGAGGTCGGCGCGGGCGAGATGCTCGGCGGTGACGCGGTTGGTGTAGACCGACTGCTGGAGACCGCGTCCGAGCACGCCCTGGGTCATCGACTTGTAGACGACGGCGCCGCCGCACTCGGCCCACAGGGCGCGGACCTCGTCGGGGTCGTTGGTGAAGAGGGTGCGCGGCACCGTGAATCCGAGCCGGCCGGCGAGCGTGAGCTGGAGCGGTTTCGATTCGGCGATGCGGATGCGGTCGGGGTGGTTGACCCAGAACGCATCGAAGCTGCGCCACGCGCCCTGCATCACCGAGATGCACTCGTGATGGGCGAACTCCTTCTCCTCGGCGGTCAGGGCGGTGGAGAGCGCGAACGGCTCGGGGCGGCGGTACCACACCGCGCCGATCTCCGACCAGTCGATGGTCTCGCCGTCGGTGGTCATCCGGCCGCTCGGGGGGGCGCCCGGTCGGTAGCGCAGGGTGACGCGGGCCCGGCGGGGCAGATCCTGCGGGTGGAAGCGCTCGAAGGGGACGCCGCGCTCGCGCAGGTGCAGCACCATCAGATCGGCGGTGGAATCACTCTCGCCGGTGAGGATGAGGATCTTGCCCGTCATGGCCCGTCCTCCTTCGGTCGGAGGCGCGACGCTCCGAGCCAGAGGTGTCGGGGGGGCGGCGGCACGGCGCCGCCCCGTCCCTCGCGTCATTCGCCGGGCTTGAACCCGTCGGGATGGGAATCCTGGTCGCTGTCGTAGGCGGCGCAGTAGGGGCTGCCGTCGTTCGGGTAGAACATGTTGGTGCAGCGGGTCGTGTCGCTGTAGGTCCACGATCCGGTCATCTGCGACGCCTGTTGCACCATCGGCAGGCCGCTCTCCTCCTCGACGAAGACCTTCATCTCGCGGTCGTAGTGACCCGCGGGGATGTTGACGACGTGTCCGTCCTCCAGGAACTGCCCGGCGAAGAGGCCGGCGGGGTCGGTGGCCGCTCTGGCGCGTCCGATCACGCCGGCGGCGAGGACG
This sequence comes from Siculibacillus sp., assembly GCA_040275425.1. Taxonomy (GTDB): domain Bacteria; phylum Pseudomonadota; class Alphaproteobacteria; order Rhizobiales; family Ancalomicrobiaceae; genus Pinisolibacter. Next base: position 9,467 of record JBEOKB010000247.1, read on the forward strand.
CTCACGCTGCCGATCGCAAACTGACGGAGAAAGCGTCTGCGAGTTCTCTCGATGTCGGTCATCTCGATACTCCTTCGTTCGATGTCCTCTCCTCGCGCGGCGCCGCGCCGGTCGGAGCCGGGGCGGCGACGGCGAGGATCAGAGCTTCAGGGCCTTCACGATCTCCTCGGCGTCGCGTCGCCGCGCCGCCAGGGTCTCGATCGCCGCGCGATCGGCGCGGTCGAGTTCGACGAGGCGGTTCTCCTGGCCGCGCAACGTCTCGACGTAGCGCCGGCCGAGATCGCTGGCGGCACCGACCGACGACAGATTGGCGCGAATGCGCTCCTGATCGGAGGCGATCTTCTCGCGCTCCTCGTTGTTGCGATCCGTCTGCGCGCGGATCCGGGACACCTCGGTCACGACGGCGGCGAGACGTTCGATCGCCTCCCGCAGGGCCGGTCCCTCGTTCTCGAGACCCTGGAGACGCGCCAACAGGTCGTCGGGTCCGAGCGTGCCGATCTTCACGGTCTGAACGTCGACCCGTTCCAGGACGAGCTCCGCCCTGGTGGTGACGCCCTTGGGGGCGACGACGCGCAGGCGATGATGCGTCGGCGTGTCCTCGATCCCCTCCTTGGCGACCGGTGTCCAACCGGAGATGCGGGCCTCCTCGATCACGACGGTGCGATCCTCGGTGGCCGGGGCGGTGAGTTCGTAGACGAAGGCGTGGCGCGAGCGGATCGTCGTCTCGAGCACGCCGGAGGCGATCTTGCCGAGGCTGGTGCGGCGAACACCGCGATCCTCGCGGCGGACGTCGGTCTTGGCGTCGAGGGCGAAGGACAGGAACTTCGCCTCGCCCTGGCCGACGAGCGGCAGGACCGCGTCGCCGACGTGCTCGAGCGCGCCGGTGTCCGCCGTTTCGAAGGCGGTGAGGATGCCGGTCGGCAGGGCCGTCCCGCCGTCGTTGAGGAGGCGAAGGGCGGCGAGCGGATGGCGGGCGTCGGTGGTCGGGCGGTAGACCCAGACCCGCTCGGCGGCGATCTCACGGTCGACGAAGGGCAACATCAGGGTGTGGCCGGTCGCCAGCGTCACGGGGGCGGGGAAGCGATAGAGGAGCCGGGTCGCGGCCTCCTGGGCCTCGGCGGCCACGGCCGGAGGCGCCATCGGCGGGGGCGGTGGCGGTGGAGCGGCGCCGAGGCGCATGGCCGGGGCGGGCGCGGCCATCGCCTTGGCGAACTCGCGTTCCTCGACCATTTCGTCGCGCGCGGCACCGGCGTGGGCGGCCTTGGCGCGCAGGGCGAGCGCGGTGCGGCCGGAATCGGAGGGCGGGGCGATCGCCGCTCCGGTCGTCACCGGGACCGTGGTCCGCTCGCCGTAGATCGAGGTGTAGAGCGGCTGGGTCAGCGCGACCGGATTGCCGGAGACGAGGGTCAGGTCGACGTTCTTCCAGTCGCCGCCGGTGAGGTTCTCGAGGATCGCCCAGCCCTGCAGACGGGCCTTGCCGGTGCCGGTCGGCAGGACCAGTCGCCAACTGGTCTTCCAGATCGGGGCGGCGACCACGTAGGCGACGGCCATCTTGCGCGGACCCGAGCCGAGCACGTCGATCGACAGGGTGCGTCGCTCCTTGGCGCGGTTCTCGGCGATGCCGACGAAGGCGCGGTCGATCTGGCCGCGCACCTGGGGGTCGACGAAGGCGAGGGAGGAAATCTCCTCGAACACGGCCTGGACCAGGCCCTTGTCGGTGAGAAGCGACAGGCGGTGGCGCTGCGTCGTCGCGCGTCCGTCCGCGAGAGCGACCTGCTCGGGCTCGACGCGGAAGATGCGCCCGCGCGCGGCGACGGGACCGGTGATCTCCACCTCGCTGCCGACCAGGGCGTTCAGCAGCTCGTGCGGCGAGGCGAGGGCGTCGCGATCGAAGGCGAGATCGCGGAACAGTTCCTCGAAGGGCTCGCGGCCGGGAAGGCTGATCGGCCCGACCGCGCCGGCGGCGTCGAACACCGTCAGGCTCTTCAGCACGTCGTCGACCTGATCGAGGCGGACGGGGAGGGACACCGCCGTTCCGGCGGTCACGGTGCCCTCGTGGGTGAACTGGGCGAGCCCGGCGGTGGAGAGCACCACCCGCGTCGTCGGCAGGTCGGAGGCGCGCGTCGGAGCGACCGCCGTCAGGGTGAGGGCGACCGAGGCGAGGAGCAGCCCGCGAGCGGCGAGCGGGGCTCGGCGAGAGCGATGGAGCGACGATGGGGTCATGTTCGCGACGCCTTCCTGTGACGAGGTGGTCCGGACCGCGCGGGTTCGATGCCGCTCAGCGGGGGCGGCAGGTCCGTTCGCAGTCTTCCACGGTTTCGAACGGCGGCGGGTCGCCACACCCGCCCCAGAGATAGGGTCGGCACGTCCCACTGGCCGTGTCGAACCACCAGGACTCGAGTGCCGCCTTGCAGGGGCCGGCGATCGGCCGGACGCGCGTGCACTCGGGCGGGAGAGCGAGGGCGTCGAGACCCGGCAGCGGGCGTCCGCCGGTGCCCGCCGGTTCCAGCGCCTTCGGCTCGCCGACCAGGGGGGCATGAACGTCGGCCTCGAAGCGATAGGAGCCTACCCGCCGGATCGCCTGGAGGAACATCGGCTCGGCGCCGAAGAAGGTCCGCCAGTCCGGGACGATCGGGCCGAGATCGTCCTCTTCCGGCACCAGTCGGACCGAGGTGCTGGCCTTGGCGTCGAGGTCGAGGCACTTGCGCGATCCGTCGACGGCGGCGCGATCGACGTCCTCACCCCGAAAGACGGCGACGGGATCGTTCGATCCGGGTCGGCACAGGGTGACGGGGGCGACGACGAAGAGCTCGACCGCCCCCTCGCCACCGAAACTGTTCGAGGTGACGAGCGGATAGTAGAGGTCGGGGCTGTCGAAGCGGAAGGCGATCGGCTCCACGAACCGCGGGCTCGCGGCGAGATCGACGAAGTCGAGGACGAACCATTCGTGCCCGCGCTTCAGGTAGTCGGCGACGATCGCCTCCTCCTTCGGATAGCTCGGCGCCGTCGGCAGCCCCCGTTTGCGGAAATAGTCGTTGATCCAGGTCCGGAACGCGCCGACGTCGCGCACGTGCACGGTGGTGAGATCGTGGGCGCCGAGGCGCTCGGCCGACACCACCTCCACATCCCGGCCGCGGACGTCGTCGCCGCCCTTGGTCATCCAGCGGGTGGCGAAGCGGAGCCGGTGGCGGGCCGTCAGGGCCGCGACCCGGTCGAAGGTGTCCGGCGGGGCGAGCGAGGCCTTCGGCTCGGAGGGGAAGGGAATGAAGCGGATGATCGGCTGGGCGGCGGTCGAGCCGATCTCGGTGCCGAGAACGAGGATCTCGGAACGCCGATTGTGCAGAATCAGCGCCTTCTGCGACGTCTCCGTCACCTCGACCGCCGATCCGGAGACGATCACGCGTCCCATGTCCGCCACCGCCGCACCGGTGGAGGCGGCGACACCGAGTCCCACGAGCGCCCAACGCAGGATCGTCGACATTTCGTGGCCTCCGCGGTCGATCCGCCGGCCTCACGGCCGGCTCCGCCACCTCCCGCTCCCGGTCGACCGAAGCGGTCCGGTCGCTTCATTCGTCTCGGTACATCTTACGACGCCGCCCCGAAGCCGCCCATAGGGACAAGTGCGTTGGGGCATTCGGTCGCGAGATCGGGTCGGACCCATGAGGACTTGCGAAAGCGCAACGCGGAACGGGCCGGAGGGGCATAGAATGGCGCGGTCGTCGGGGCGTTCGCCCCTTCGACGAGAGAAGTCCGGACACGGGAGATCGACGATGTTGACGTCCGCAAGCCTCCTGCTCCTCACCGCCGCCATGCCGCAGACCGTCGGGGACATCACGCCCTCCGCGCTGGCGACGCACCCCGGCGTGGTCCAACTCGGCGAGGCCCCCTACGACTGGACGCTGCAACAGGGGCGTCGGCCGTCGAACCTCACGGTCGCGGACAACACCGCCAACTGCAACACGGCGACCATCAAGACCTCGCGCAACGGCGGGTCCGACGAAGTGCACGATTGCGGCTTCGACTGATGCCGTCGCTCCGACGAGAGCCTTCGTGATCGCATGTTGCTCCTGCTCACCAACAGCATCGACGGAACCGCGGACATTCTCGTCGAACTCTGTTCGACGCGCGGCGTGCCCGTCTTTCGTTTCAACATCGATCTGTGGGCGCAGTATCGCTTCGCCTGGACCGCCGACGGCTTCGTCTTTCGGGATCCGACCGGACGATCGGTCGACTCCTCGGAGATCGACGCGGTGCTGTGGCGGCGGCCGTCGCTGCACGAGACGCCGGAGTGGGAGGGCGGGTCGCCCGACGATCGCGCCGCCACCGAGGCGGAACTCCAGACCATCGTGCGCGAGATCGCCGACTGGGCCCGCGCGCGCGGCAGGCTCCGGCTGATCGAACCGGGCGGGTCGCGCCGGGTCGGTCGGCTCGCGCAGATGCGGGTGGCGCGCGCATTCTTCCGGGTGCCCGACTGGGCGGTCGGATGGGGCGTGCGGTGGCCGGCGGGCCGTCGCATGATCAAGCGGCTGACGGCCGAGGCGATCGGCGCCGAGCGGGACCGATACATCTTCGTGCAATCGGTCGAATCCGATCGTCTGGCGCCGGATTGGCCGTGGCTCCTGCAGGAGATCGCCGAGGGCGACCGCGACGCCACCGTCCTCTACGTCGCCGGGCGCTGTTTCGGCTTCGCGATGGAGCGCACCCGCACGGAGCTGGGGGTCGAGGACTGGCGCATTCGCAACGCCTTCCACGACGACCCCTGGCGCCCCTGGCCGTTGCCGCCGGGGACGGCCGAGCGCATCGACGCCTACATGCGGCGCCTCGGGCTGCTGTTCGGGCGGCTCGACTTCATCGTCGGCGGCGAGGAGACGGTGTTCCTGGAGGTCAACCCGAACGGCCAGTTCGGGTGGCTCGACGACCCGCAGGGATGGCCGCTGCACGGCGTGGTGCTCGACGCGGTGCTCGATCCGGCCACGACCGTCACCGGCGCGGCATCGACCGACGAGGGCGAATAGGAGCCGGGGGCGGGAGCGGGCGCCGGGCTCGGTGTCCGGCGTCGTCAGCGCGGCGGGAGTTTCGCGCGCATCTCGCGATAGAGGCGGCTCGACGACAGGCGGTCCCAGACGTGCTCGCGGCGGGTCAGGGGGGCGTAGCGGTCGCGCCAGCGCGCCAGATTGTCGAGCGAGGCGACCTCGGACCAGTCGTCGACGATCACCACCGGCAGATCGCGATAGAGCGGGTCGAGCGACGAGCGCTTGGTCACGACGATGCCGCCGAGATAGAGCACTTCCCAGGTGCGGTGGCAGTCGAGGCCGTAGCCGTGGGTGCTGAGCACGAAGGGATAGGAGGCGTATTTGCGCCATATCCCCCGGATCGACAGGCGCTCGGCCAGAAAATCGACGTGTTCGACCCCGTAGAGCGTCTCTCGGATGGCGCGGCGCTCGCCGGAATTGGCGTTGACGGAGAGGTCGGTGAAGACCCGCAGCGGCAGCCGGTCGGCCTCGACGCGACGATCGCGGACCCTGCTCAGGTAGGCGACGCGCTGGGCGGGGGTGAACGGGGCGCCGCGAATGGAGTGCAGATCCAGGCCGATCGGAAAAGGGAACAGCTTGGGGTGCGCGGTGCCGTCGTGGTTCTGGGTGTACCAGGCGACGAGGTGCTCGCTGTTCAGCAGCGCCTCGACGGTGGCGGCCGGGATGTCGGAGGGGACGGTGGCGTCGCCGTCGGTGGTGATCAGGACGAAGGGTTCGCGGATGGTCGGGAGCGCATCGGCGACGAAGCGGTCGACGCCGCAGGGGCGGCCGTCGCGGGCGACCGTGTTCAACCGCACCCAGACGAGACCGGAGGCGCCGCCGTAGTGGCGCGCGAACGCCTCGGGCTCGAGGACGTGTTCGGTTCCCAGGAACCGATTGTAGAACGGCCCCGATCGATCGCAGTGGGCATAGGCGCCGCGTGACCACAGGACGTCGACCTTCGCGAACAACGGCATGTCGAGGGCCTCCTTGCGGTCCTGCGATCGGGCGGGATCCTGGTTACGACCGCAGGTGCGGGGAGCACAAGATCGTTTTCGCCCGAGACCGGCGCGCCCCGCCCGTTTCCGAAAAAATGTCGGTGCGGCGGGGCGTGTCCGTCCTCGGGTTCGCGTTTCCGTCGACCTTGACTGCGCTCGGAAGGGCGGGTCAGCTCTCGACGGGTGATGGAAACGAGGGGGAGATCGTTCCATGTCGATGCGAGAGCCGGCGACGGCCGCCGTCGGCTCCGGTGGACGGGCGGCGAGCGCGGCCGTGGCGGCGGCGGTGTTCCTGGTCGGGGCGATCGGCTATCTGGCGCGGGCGACCGATCTGTTTCAGGCGGTGCCGGGCGATCTCGGCGACGCGCGCTTCAACGCCGTCGTTATGGAGCACGGCCACCTCTGGCTGACCGGCCGGGTGGCGTCGTTGTGGGACATCGGCTTCTTTCATCCCTATCCGCACGTTCTCGGCCTCAGCGACACGCATCTGGGGACGGTCGCCGTCTATTCGGCCTTCCGCACCCTCGGCCTCTCGCGCGAGGTCTCGCTCGATCTGTGGTACGTCGCGGGCTTCGGCCTCGATTTTCTCGCGGCCTTCCACGTCCTGCGTCGCTTCGCCTTCTCGCCGGCGGCGGCGGCGATCGGAGCCTTCGTCTTCACCTTCGGTCTGCCGGGACTGGCGCAGGAGAACGATCTCCAGTTGACCTGGCGGTTCGCGGTGCCGCTCGCCTTTCTGGCGCTGGTGCGGGCCTACGAGGAGCGGCGACCGGCCCTGCTCCTGGTCGTGCTCGCCTGGACGGTGGTCGAGTTCTTCTGCGCGATCTACCTCGGCATCTTCCTCGTCTACCTCCTGCTCGCCACGGTGGCCGCGTTCGCGCTGATCGATCGCGCGGGTCTGGTCGAGGGGGTGCGCGAGGGGGCGCGGGCGGCGCGGGACGGGCGGTGGGGGCTCGGGGTCGCCGCCTCGGTCGCGTTGCTCGTGCCGCTCCTCTGGCTGCTCGCCCATCACGCCTGGGCCTCGATGTTCTACGGGGTGCGGCGTCCGGCGTGGGAGATCACGTCGATGTTGCCGCGTCCGGGCAGTCATTTCTTCGCCGGGGACTATCGGTGGTCGGAGACGCTCGCCGGGCTCCTGCGGGGGATCGCGGCCGAGCACGAGCATCGGCTGTTCCTCGGCTTCGGCGTTCTCGCCCTGGCGGCGGTCGGGCTCGCCCTTCTCGGCGGGCGGGGAGAGGAGCGCACGCGGCGGGTCGGCCGCATCGCCGCCGTGGCGCTGGCGCTGCTCGTCGCGTTCACGCTGTCGATCGCCGACCATTCGCTCTACCAACTGGTCCTTCGCCTGCCCGGGATCAACGCGATCCGCAGCGTGACGCGGATCATCGTGATCCTGCAGTGGCCCGTGGCGATCCTGGTGGCGTTCGCGGTCGATCGGGCCGTGGCGCGGGTCGGGGGCGCGGGATCGGCGCGGGGGGCGGCGGCCGGGCTGATCGCGCTGGTGGCGGTGGCGTTCGAACCGGCGACCCACGTGGTCCTGAACACGCCGATCGCCGTGTGGCGGGATCGGATCGAGGCGTTGCGCGGGCGGCTCGGGGCGCCGATCGAACCGGGCACGGTCCTCTGGGTGCGCTCCGTCACCGGCATACGCGACGGTGAGTTGGAATACGCGCTCGACGCCATGATCCTGGCGCAGGACCTCGGAGTGAAGACCGTCAACGGGTATTCCGGCTGGCTGCCGATCGGGTTGACCGATCAGTTCCGCTGCGGCTCGCCGGACATGCCGGCCGAACGGTGGGCGAAGTTCGCCGGCATCTCGATCGAGCGGGCGCGGGAGCGGTTGGCCGGGGTGCGGATCGTCGACGTCGTGCCCTGCGCGACGGCGGAGGGCGTCAGCGGCACTCGTAACCCATGACGCCGGCGCGGCTCCTGGCGAAGGGGTCGACCAGGGCGTCGGTGTAGACGCCGGCGAGCAGGCGATTGCGGGCGAGGAGGTTGCGGCGGAGGACGTCGGTGACGGCCACGACGCGTTCGCCGCGCGGGGTCAGGCGGACGCAGCCGTCGCGGATCTCGATCGTGCCGGATCGCAGCTGCTCGGTGAGGCGCACGTCGACCAGACGGAATTCGGGCAGGTACTCCTCGACGAACACGCGGGCGATCGCGTCCTCGCGGATGCCGCCGCCGCGCTGGTGCAGCTTCTCCAGGATGTAGATCGACAGCGATCGGTCGAGCACGGTCGGGCCGGTGATGGCGAAGGCCCAGCCGCCGAGCAGCCAGATCAGCGCGAGAAGGCCTATCTCGAAGCCGCCGAGCGGGAGGAGGCGCGGGGCGAGGGCGCGGGCGGCGAGCGCGGCAACCAGGGTGATCGCCACGGCGATCAGGGCATCTGCGACCGCGGCATAGAGGATCACGTCGACGGTGAACCAGCGGACGTGGACGAGGTAGACGATCGCCAGAACGACGACGAAGAGGAGCGTGGCGGCGAGGGCGGCGAGGAGTTTCATCGAGGGTTCCGGGCGCGGGGACGGCAAAACGACGGAAGGCCGTTCGCGCCGGGCTGTCAATGGCGAAGGCGGCGGCGATCCGGCCTCGGCGTCGCGCCGCGCGCGTTCGTCCCGAGCAGAGGCGGGCGGCGACCCGCGCGGGGATGTTTTCCTCGCCGCGGCTTCCATGTAGGGTGCCGCCTCCCTTTTCGTCACGGGGCCGCTCGGTTCATGAGTTCGCCGATCTCCCACGTCGTGGTCACACCGGTCTACGAGGACGTCGAGGCCTTCGCGCGGCTCTGCCGGGAGCTGCGCGCCGCGCTCGGCGCGGGCACCCACGTGGTGGCGGTCGACGACGGCTCGGTGCGGCGGCCGGTCGATCCGCAGGCGATCCGGGCGGCGGGGCTGAGTGGGACGGTGCTGCGGCTCCGGCGCAACGTCGGCCATCAGCGCGCCATCGCCATCGGCCTCGGCCACGTCGCCGAGACGCTGCCGAACCACCGGGTGGTGGTGATGGATTCCGACGGCGAGGACGTTCCGGCGACCATCCCGGAGCTCCTGATCGCGCTCGACGCCGGCGACGTCGACGTGTGCGTCGCGGTGCGCACGGCGCGGGTGGAGACGCTGCGGTTCAAGCTGTTCTACCTCGTCTACAAACTGCTGTTCCGGCTCATGACCGGGCGGTGGATCGCCTTCGGCAACTTCATGGCGCTGTCCCCCGCCGCCGTGCGACGGCTGGCGGCGATGCGCGAGACCTGGACCCACGTCGCCGCGACCGTGCTGGTGTCGAAGCTCCGGGTCGCCACGCGGCCGTTGTCGCGGGGGCCGCGCTACGCCGGGCAGAGCAAGATGAACTTCGCCGGTCTGGTGCTGCACGGCTTCCGGGCGGTGATGGTCTTCACCGAGGACGTGCTGGTGCGCACCGGTATCGTCAGCGCGGCGATCGCGCTGTCCTCGATGGTGGCGTCGGTCGTCTCGGTGGTGCTCAAGTCGTCCGGTCACGCAACGCCGGGCTGGTTCTCGGTCGCGCTCGGCATCCTCCTGATCCTGTTCCTGCAGACGAGCGCGCTGACGCTGATGACGCTGCTGCTGACCGGGTTGGTGCGGGGCGGGGAGGCCGGTATTCCGGATCATCGGGTGTTGATCGACGAAGCGATCGAAGTCTGAACCCGCGCACGGCCGGGTGGGCCGCGTCGCCGTGGCGGGTGAACTGGTGTCGGGGGGAGAAATGGACCGCAAGATCAGCAATCGGAAGCGGGTTCTGGTGACCGGTGGGGCGGGCTTCATCGGCTCTCACCTGTGCGAGCGCCTGATCGGCAAGGGCTACCACGTCCTGTGTGTCGACAACTACTATTCGGGCACTCGCGACAACGTCGCACACTTGCTCGCTCATCCCAATTTCGAGCTGATGCGCCACGACGTGTCGTTTCCGCTCTACGTCGAGGTCGACGAGATCTACAATCTCGCCTGTCCGGCCTCGCCGGTGCACTATCAGTGGGACCCGGTCCAGACCACCAAGACCAGCGTGCACGGCGCCATCAACATGCTCGGCCTCGCCAAGCGGCTGAAGGCGCGCATCCTCCAGGCCTCGACCAGCGAGATCTACGGCGATCCGGAGGTCCATCCCCAGCCGGAGAGCTACTGGGGGCGGGTCAATCCGATCGGTCTGCGCTCGTGCTACGACGAGGGCAAGCGCTGCGCCGAGACGCTGTTCTTCGACTACCACCGCCAGCACGCGCTCGACATCCGGGTGATCCGGATCTTCAACACCTACGGTCCGCGCATGCATCCCAACGACGGGCGGGTGGTGTCGAACTTCATCGTCCAGGCGCTGACCGGGCAGGACATCACCCTCTACGGCGACGGATCGCAGACGCGCAGCTTCCAGTACGTCGACGATCTGATCGATGCGATGATCCTGATGATGGAGAACGAGAACGGCTTCATCGGCCCGGTCAACATCGGCAATCCGCGCGAGTTCTCGATCCGCGAGCTGGCCGAGAGGGTTCTGGCGATGATCGCCGACACGGGGTCGAAGATCGTCTACCGCGAGCTGCCGTCCGACGATCCGACCCAGCGGCGGCCGAACATCGATCTCGCCGCCGCCGCGCTCGGTTGGGCGCCGAAGATCCCGCTCGAGGACGGGCTGGAACGGACGATCGCCTATTTCCGCGAGATCCTGCCCAAAGGCTAGGGCGCCGGCGGCCGGGGCGCGGGTTCGGCGTCGTCGCCGAGGAGCAGCCAGAGGTTCGAGGCGAAGGGGCCGGGGCCGATGCCGGTGGTGCCCGATCGCGCCGCCACGCCGGGGGGACGGCAGGCCTCGAGGCGCGCTCGCGTCATCAGGATCAGGTTCTCGGGCTTCGCCCAGCGGTCGTTGCCGGTCAGGCGGCAGGCGAGGCGGAAGGTCGCGTCGGACCAGTGCAGCAGCGGGATGGCGGTGTGGTGCTCGACGGGGAAGAAGCGGTGCGGCACCGTGACGAAGACCCGACGCGCCACCCGCGCCAGTTCGGCGACGAAGGCCTTCTGCCGCTCGACGCCGCCGACGTGCTCGAGCACGGCGTTCGACACGGCGAAGTCGAAACAGGCGTCGGGGAAGGGCAGGGGGCGGTTCGCCTCGACGCGGCGATAAGCGACCTCCGGGTAAGCGGCGCGAAAGCCGTCGCCCTCGCCGAGCCCCACCGCCGTGATCCGATGGGGATGGGGGTGAACCCGCTCGAGGTGATTGGCGGCGTCGGTGACGACGTCGGAGACGCCGACGTCGAGAATGGTGTCGTCGGGGCCGGGGCGGCACAGGGCGACGAAGTCGGCGTAGATGCGCTCGCGCGCGCGGATCGCCAGGCGTTCGCCCAGCGAGGCCGGGGCGGTCGCCCGCCAATAGACGTCGTCGACGGTGCCGCCCATGGCGTCGGCCCTCCTCGCGGTCGATCCGCTCCTCGGATTTGGACGCTTCCGGGCGATCCCGCAACCGGAATTCCGTTCGGCGCGTCGGAAGGCGCGAGACCGACCGGGCGCGGCGGGTGGTTTGCGCGCGGCGACGGTCCGCACTAGACGTGGGGCCGGGATCGGGGAGAGCGGGATGGCCGCGACGTCGTCTGAGGGGGTCGGGGCATTCGAGGCCGGGCGCGGCGCGCCGTGGGTCGGCGACGCGGTGTTCGTCGTCGTCTGCTTTCTCGCCAGTCGGGCGGCACTGGAGATCGTCGGGCTGTCGAGCGCCGTGGTTCTTCGCCCCCATCTCGACTACGCCCACGTGTGGACCTACTCCGACCGGCTGTGGCTGGCGATCTGGGGCGTCGCCGACACCGGGTGGTATCTCGACATCGCGCGCGACGGCTACGATCACGCGGTGCGGGCATCGGGGCCGGTGGCGGGGCAGGCCAACTGGGCGTTCTTCCCGGCCTATCCGATGATCGCGGCGGCGCTCGCGCGAACGACCGGGTGGTCGGACTTCACGGCGATGGTGGTGCTGTCCAACGTCTGCCTGCTCGCGGCGCTGGCGGTGCTGTCGGCGGAGACGACGGCGCGGTTCGGGGCGGCGGCCGGACGGTGGGTGGTGGTGCTGACCTGCGTGCTGCCGGGCAGCTACGTCTTCTCCGCGGCCTATACGGAATCGCTCCATCTGCTGCTTCTCGCCGTCTTCTTCGCGCTGTTGCGGCGACGGCGCTGGTGGGGGTGCGGGGCGGTCGCGGGGCTGGCCGCGCTCACGCGCAACATCGGTGTGGTGCTGGTGCTGCCGATGCTGGTGGTCGGGCTCGGCGACGCGATGCGGGCGAGCAGGGGCGCGCCGTGGCGCGAGGGCGCGAGGGCGGTGGGCGCGGCGGTGATGCCGGTGGCGGCGCTCGCGGCGTTCTGCCTGTACCTGTGGACGCGCACCGGCGACCCGCTCGCCTTCGCCTCGATCCAGAAGGCGTGGGGGCGGGAGCTCCAGGTGCCGTTCGCGGCCCTGGTGGCGCCGATGTTCGGCCACGGGGCGCTCGATCCGGCGCAGGCGCTCAACTGGATCGCGGCGGTGGTGAGCATCGTCGGGCTGGCGGTGCTGGCGGCCGAGAAGCGGTGGGATCTGTTCGCCTATGCCGTGGTCGCGGTGCTTCTGCCGCTCGCCTACGGTCCGGGCAGCCTTCTGCGCTTCGCCATCGCCGATGCGCCCTTGTTGATGGCGGCGGCGGGCGTGTGCGCGCGACGGCCGACCTGGGCTCCGGTGGCGGTGGCGTCGGCGGCGGTGCTCGACGGGTTCATGATGGTGTCGTGGTCGATCGGTCTGCCGATGGCGCACTGAGCAGACGGGGGCCGATCGTGCTCGCTCGCGAACTGTTCACGTGAAGTCACGGGCGAATTCGTGCAATTGTCCCGACGGATCGCCCCTCGCCGCCGTTCGGGAGCCACGATGTCCTTGCCGCGCCGTCACGTCTCGCCCTCGTTGCTCCGTTTCGCGGCCGCCGTCGCGCTGGCCTCCGCGTTCTCGCCGGGGTCGCTGCTCGCCCAGACGCCCAAGCCGGCGGTGCCGGTCGAACTGATCACGGTGGCGGCGCGGCCGATGCCGGTGGTGCTCGATCTGGTCGGCACGGCGCAGGCGATCGCCTCGATCCCGGTCAAGACGCGGATCGACAGCCAGATCGAGTCGATCGGCGTCGGCGAGGGCGATCGGGTCAAGGCGGGTCAGGTGATCTTCACCCTCGATGCCCGCGCGATCGGGGCGCAGATCGCCCAGGCGCGCGCCGTCGTCGCGCGCGACCGGGCTCAGCTCGCGCTGGTCAATTCTGATCTCGAGCGCACGGCGCAGCTGGTGAAGACCAACACCAGGAGCGCGCGCGATCTCGAGTCGGCCAAGACCCTTGTGGCGGCGCAGGAGGCGACCATCGCCGCCGATCAGGCCGCGCTCGACAATCTCGAGGTGCTGGCGAGCTACTACGTCATCAGGAGCCCGATCGACGGGCGGGTCGGTTCGCTGCCGCTGAAGCCGGGGTCGTCGGTGCGCGCGGCCGACAGCACGCTGCTCGCGACCATCAACCAGATCGACCCGATCCACGTGGCCTTTGCGGTGCCGCAGGCGAGCGTGACGGCGTTGCGCGGGGCGATGGCGGCGGGCGAGGTGCCGGTCGAGGTGCGCCGGCCCGGCGACGGCGAGGCGTTCACCGGACGGGTGTCGTTCATCGAGAACACGCTCGAAGGCGCCTCGGGCACGCTCGGGGTCAAGGCCGTGGTCGCCAACCCGCAGGAGCGGCTGCTGCCGGGAGAATACGTCCGCATCCGCGTGACGCTGCGCTCCGACGCGGCGGTGACGGCGGTGCCCGACGCGGCGATCCAAATGGGCCAGAACGGCGCCTTCGTCTGGGTGGTCGGCGCGGGCGAGCGGGCGGAGATCCGGCGCGTCCGGGTCGATCGCACCGTCGACGCGCAGAGCGTGGTGTCGGAGGGGCTGGCGGTCGGCGACCGCGTCGTCACAGACGGGCACCTGCGGTTGGCGCCGGGGGTGACGGTCGCGATCAAGGGGGCGGCCGCTCCCGTCGCCGGAGCCGCGCCGGCGCCGGCGACGAAGTAGGAGACGCCGCGATGTCGATCTCCGCGCCCTTCATTCGCCGACCGGTCGCCACCATCCTGGTGATGGTCGCCTTCGTCGCCGCCGGTCTGTTCGGCTGGCGGCAATTGCCGGTCGCCGCCGTGCCGCGCGTCGACTTCCCCACCATCTCGGTCAGCGCGCGCCTGCCCGGCGCCGGGCCGGAGATCATGGCGAGTTCGGTCGCCGCCGTGCTGGAACGGCAGTTCTCGGGCATCGCGGGGCTCGCGTCGATGTCGTCGGTGTCGATCGCCGGGTCGACCAACGTCACGCTGCAGTTCGATCTCGACCGCTCGATCGACGGGGCGGCGCTCGACGTCCAGGCGGCGATCGGGGCGGCGTCGCGGCAACTGCCGACCGACATGAGCGAGCCGCCGGGCTTCCGTAAGGTCAATCCGGCCGATCAGGCGATCCTGTTCATCGCGCTCCGGTCGGAGGTGATGCGGCTGTCCGACGTCGACGACTACGCCGAGAACACCATCGCCCAACGCCTCTCGACCCTGCCGGGGGTGGCGCAGGTCAACGTCTACGGCGCGCAGAAATACGCGGTTCGCATCAAGGCCGATCTCGACGCGCTCGCGGCGCGCGGGCTGACGGTGGAGGATCTGCGCACGGCCATCGCGTCGGCCAACACCAATTCGCCGGTCGGGTCGCTGACCGGGCCGTCGCGCAACGTGACGCTGGCGGCGACCGGGCCGATCGAGCGGGCGGAGGGCTATGCGCCGGTGATCGTCTCCTGGCAGAACGGCGCGCCGGTGCGGGTGGGCGACGTGGCGCGAGTGATCGACAGCGTCGAGAACGAGCGCGTCGCGGCGTGGCTCGACGGCACGCGGGCGATCATGCTGGCGATCCAGCGCCAGCCCGACGCCAACACGGTCGAGGTGGTCGACCGCATCCGCGCGCTGCTGCCGCAGATCACCGCCGACATGCCGGCGGCGATGGAATATCGCGTGCTCAACGACCGCTCGCTGTCGATCCGCGCCTCGATCGAGGACGTCGAGATCACGCTGCTGATCTCGATGGTGCTGGTGATCGGGGTGATCTACCTGTTCCTGAAGTCGGCGCGGGCGACGATCATTCCGGCGCTGGCGCTGCCGGTGTCGCTGATCGGCACCTTCGCGGGCATGTATCTGTTCCGCTTCTCGCTCGACAACATCTCGCTCCTGGCGCTGACGCTGGCGGTGGGGTTCGTCGTCGACGACGCCATCGTCATGCTCGAGAACATCGTCCGCCACATCGAGAAGGGCGAGCCGCCGATGACGGCGGCCTTCCTCGGGGCGAAGGAGGTCGGCTTCACCATCGTGTCGATGACGGTGTCGCTGGTCGCGGTGTTCATCCCGGTCCTGTTCATGGGCGGGGTGGTCGGGCGGATGTTCTTCGAGTTCGGCGTCACCATCACCCTGGCGATCCTGATCTCGGGCGTGGTGTCGCTGACGTTGACGCCGATGCTGACGGCCCGCATCGTCACCGCCGATCACCTCGACCACCGCCCCAACCTCGTGGTGCGGCTGTTCGACCGCGTCTTCTCGGCGATGACGCGGTTCTATTCGTGGAGCCTCGACCGGGTGCTCGCGGCCAAGTGGGCGATGCTCGTCGTGCTCGCCGTGACCGTCGGCTGGACCGTCCATCTCTACGTCGACACACCCAAGGGCTTCTTCCCGCAGGAGGACACCGGGCTCCTCAACGCCTCGACCCAAGGGGCGGACGACGTCTCCTATGTCGCCATGACTCAACGTCAACTCGAGGTGACGGAGATCGTGCGGGCCGATCCGGACGTGATCTCGGTGATGTCGACGGTCGGGGCGGGATCGGCCTCGGCCGGGCAGAGTTCGGGGCGGATGTTCATCACGCTGAAGCCGAAGCCGGAGCGCAGGATCTCCTCCGACGAGGTGATGCAGCGCCTGCGCCGCTCGGTCGCGCGGGTGCCGGGCATCAACGTCTATTTCCAGAACGTCCAGAACATCAACATCGGCACGACCTTCTCGCGGGCGCAGTGGCAGTACACGATCCAGTCGTCGGACTTCCGTGAGCTGCAGGAGGTGACGCCGGGGCTCGAGGCGAAGATCCGACGTTTGCCGGGGGTGATCGACGTGTCGTCGGACCTCCAGGTGCGCGGGCGGCAGGCGACGGTGGAGATCGACCGCGACCGTGCCTCACGGCTCGGACTGACGGTCGATCAGGTGCGCTCGCGGCTCTATTCGGCCTACGGCACGCGGGTGGTCTCGACCATCTATACCGATGCGGCGAGCTATCCGGTCATTCTGGAGGCGGGCGACCGCTTCACCACCGGGGCGGACCAGCTGCGCCGCCTGACCATCCGCACGCCGTCGGGGGCGACGGTGCCGCTCGACGCCATCGCCACGGTGAGCGAGGGGCCGGCGCCGACGCTGGTCAGCCACAAGGGTCAGCTTCCCGCCGCGACGATCTCGTTCAACCTCGCGCCGGGCATGGCGCTGGGGCAGGCGGTGGAGGCGATCCACGCGATCGAGCGCGAGGTGGGGCTGCCGCCCACCGTGATCACCGGCTTCTCCGGCACGGCCCAGGTGTTCCGCGAGGCGGTGGCCGGGCAGGGGATGATGGTGTTCGCCGCGGTGCTGGTGATCTACATCGTGCTCGGCATTCTCTACGAGAGCTTCGTCCACCCGATCACCATTCTCTCCGGCCTGCCGTCGGCGGGCATCGGCGCGCTGCTGACGCTGAAACTGTTCGGGCTCGACCTGTCGGTGATCGCGATGATCGGCGTGGTGATGCTGATCGGCATCGTCAAGAAGAACGCGATCATGATCGTCGACTTCGCGGTGGAGCGGCGGGCGGCGGGGGCGTCGGCGATCGAGGCGGCGCACGAGGCGTGCCTGCTGCGCTTCCGGCCGATCATGATGACGAGCTTCGCCGCGATCCTCGGCACGCTGCCGATCGCGCTGGGGATCGGCGCGGGCGCGGAGCTGCGCCAGCCGCTCGGCCTCGCCGTGGTCGGCGGTCTGGTGGTGTCGCAGATCCTCACGCTCTACCTGACGCCGGTGATCTATCTGCTGCTCGACCCGCTCACTCGCTCGCGCCGTCCAGCCGAGACGGGGGTCGCGGGGAGCGAACCGCAGGCGGCGGAGTGAGCCTCAGCGCGCGGCGCGGTCGATCAGGTCGGCGATCGCCGCGTGGAGGCCGCTCGACGGGTCCATGAGGGTGTCGAGCAGGGAGAAGTGGTCGTCGTCGCCGACGATCTCCATGCGGGAGACGTGACCGGCGGTGCGCCAGGCGTCGTGCATCGTCCAGGTCTGGGCGACGAAGGCGTCGGTCTCGCCGCCGCCGACGGCGAACACGGCCGCTGAACCGATCCGCCCGACCCGGCGCACCGGCGAGGCGGCGAGCGCGGTCTCGGCATCGAGGCCGAGGGCGACGTTGAGCGAGGTGACGACCAGCGGCACCAGATCGAACACGCCGGACAGCGCGATCACCCCGGTGACCGGCCGCCCGGAGAGGCCGCGCGCGCTCCAGTCGGTCATCGCCAGTTCGACCGCGAGATGGCCGCCGGCGGAATGGCCCGCCGCGACGATCGGCAGGCGGCGGCCGTGACGCGCCTCGCACGCCGCCGCCACGACCGGCACCAGCGCGCGCACCGCCTCGGTCAGTTCGACGAGGGACACGCTCGGGCAGAGCGGGTAGTTCGCCGTCACCACGTCGCAGCCCAGCGCGGCGAAGGTCGGGGCGAGGCAGGCGAAGGTCGCCTTGTCGCGCGCCTGCCAGTAGCCGGGGTGGAGGTAGATCAGCACGGCGCGGGCCGGGCCGGTGGCGGGGACGAAGTCGAACCGCTGGCGCTCGTGCGGGCCGTAGGCGACGTCGCGCTCGACGTCGGGTCGAGCGAGCACCTCGGCGCTCGCCGCCTGGAGGCGGGCGACGGTGTCGGGCCAGTGCGGCCGCGCCTGACGGCCGAGGTAGGCGGCTTCGGTCATGGGATCGATGCTCGGCACCCGCGCTTCCATCGTGCCGCCCTCCCGAGGTCTCACAGTTCCAGGTGTCGCGTCGCCAGGGTGCGGTCGCGGCCGAGTTCGGCGGAGGCGCCCGCCCACGCGATGCGGCCCTTCTCCATCACCACGTGGCGGTCGGACAGGCGCATCGACGCCTCCAGGTGCTTGTCGACCACCAGGATCGCCAGCCCCTCGGCCTTGAGCGCGGCGAGCGCCGCCCAGATCTCGTCGCGCAGCACCGGCGCCAGCCCCTCGGTCGCCTCGTCGAGCACGAGCAGGAGCGGGTTGGTCATCAGGGCGCGGCCGATCGCGAGCATCTGCTGTTCGCCGCCCGACAGTTCGTCGCCGAGGTTGCGGCGCCGTTCGGCCAGACGCGGGAAAAGGCGATGGACCGCGTCGAGCGTCCAGCGCGTGCCCTTGGCGGTGGAGGCGGTGGCGATCAGGTTCTCGTCGACCGACAGGCGCGGGAACACCTGCCGCCCCTCCGGCACCAGTCCGAGCCCGAGGCGGGCGATCGCGTGCGGCGGGCGGCCGGTCATGTCGCGTCCGGCCACCACGACGCGGCCGGCGGTCGGCCGCACCAGACCGAACAGGGTGCGAATGGTGGTGGTCTTGCCCATGCCGTTGCGGCCCATCAGGGTCACGACCTCGCCGGACGCGACCGCGAGCGAGAGACCGAACAGCACGCGCGCTTCGCCGTATCCGGCGTCGACGGCCTCGAGCGAGACGAGCGGGGTTGCGGGCGTCGTGGCGAGGGTCATGGCGCCTCCTCGCCGAGATAGGCCGAGCGCACGGTGGCGTCGGCGCGGATCGCCTCGGGCGAGCCGGAGATGGCCACGGCGCCGCCGATCAGCACGGTGATGCGGTGGGCGAGGCGGAACACCGTCGCCATGTCGTGTTCGACGATCAGCATGGCGACCCTGCCCTCGAGGCTCGCCAGCAGTTCGGTCAGCCGCTCGGTCTCCTCGCGGCCGGTGCCGGCCATCGGCTCGTCGAGGAGGAGGAGGCGCGGTTCCTGGACGAGGCCGAGGGCGAGCTCGAGCGCGCGCTTCTCGCCGTGGGCGAGGCTGCCGGCGACGACGTCGGCGCGGGGAGCGAGCCCGACCCGCTCCAGCGCGTGCATGGCGCGCTCGCGCGTGCGCCTCTCGCCGGCGATCGGGCGGAAGAAGCGGTAGGCGGTGCCGTCGGTCGCCGCCGCCGCCAAGAGGCAGTTCTCGAGCGCGGTGAAGCCGGAGACGATGCTCGAGGTCTGGAACACCCGAGCGAGGCCGAGGCGGGCGCGGCGGGTGGGCCCGAGCGCGGTCACGTCGCGTCCGGCGAAGATCACCCGACCGGCGTCGGGGGCGATCGAGCCGGCGATCTGGCCGACCAGTGTCGACTTGCCCGCGCCGTTGGGGCCGATCAGGGCGTGGATCTCGCGCGGGCCGACGTCGAGCGAGACGTGATCCGATACCGGCAGCGCGCCGTAGGACTTGACCAGATCGTCGAGGCGCAGGATCGGGTCGCTCATCCGCGCCTCCGCGACAGGAGGGCGGGGAGATCGACCACGCGGGCCATCACCACGGCGAGGATGAGGAGGCCGAGGCCGAGCTTCCAGTATTCGGTGATCTGGCCGAAGAACTCCTCCACCAGCACGATCGCCACCGCACCGACGATCGCGCCGGAGAGGCGTCCGGCGCCGCCGAGCACGACCATGACGATGAGTTCGCCCGAGCGGTGCCAGTTCATCAGGGCGGGCGAGACGAAGGCGGTCTGTTCGGCCATCAGCGCGCCCGCGACCCCGGCGATGCCGGCGCCGAGGGCGTAGGCGGTGAGGCGGGTCCAGTAGACCGAATAGCCGAGCGCGGCGACGCGAGCCTCGTTGTCGCGCGCGGCGCGCAGCACGAAGCCGAAGCGGGCGCGGCGGACGCGCTCGAGCGCGAACAGCGTCACGGCGAGCAGCGCCAGCGCCAGCCACGCCGTGTTGACCTCGTAGCGCAGGAACTTCGCGCCGAGGAAGGTGGCCCGGCCCGCCAGCCCCATGCCGTCGTCGCCGCCGAGCGCGGAGATGCCGGCGAAGACGAAATAGGCCATCTGGGCGAAGGCCAGCGTGATCATGATGAAGTAGACGCCGCGCGTCCTGAGCGCGAGTGCGCCGGTCAGGAGCGCGAACAGGGCCGCGCTCGCGAAGGCGAGGGGCAGGAGCACCATCACTTCGCGCACGCCGTATTCCCCGGCGATCAGCACGGCATAGGCGCCGAGGCCGAAGGGGGCGGCGTGGCCGAAGCTGACCAGCCCGCCCTGGCCGAGCACGAAGGAGAGCGACAGCGCGGCGAGCGCAAGGATCGCCCCGCGCGCGGCGAGCGTGATCCAGAAGCTCTGGCCGAGGATCTGCCCGGCGGCGATCACCGCCGCCAGGGCGAGCAGCACGCTCGCCGGATGGAGAAGGAGGCGGCCGAGCCGCGCGGACGGGGTCGCGGTCTCGGTCATTTCGTTCTCGACGTCACGCGTTCGCCGGAGAAGAGACCGGTCGGCCGGAACACCAGCACCACGGCCATCACCAGATAGATCGCCATCGAGGCGATCGCCGGGCCCGCCTGGGCGGCGGCGGAGCGATCGAGCACGAGGCGGAGGAGGTCGGTGGCGAAGGCGCGGCCGAGGGTGTCGACCAGCCCGACGATCAGCGAGGCGACCAGCGCGCCGCGCACCGAGCCGATGCCGCCGATGACGATGACGACGAAGGCGAGGATCAGCACGGTGTCGCCCATGCCCGGCTCGACCGAGAGGATCGGCCCGGCCATCGCCCCGGCAAAGCCCGCCAGCATCGCCCCGAAGGCGAAGACGAACAGGAACACCCGATCGATGTCGACGCCGAGGGCGGAGACCGTGTCGGGGTGGGTCGAGCCCGCGCGCAGCAACATGCCGGTGCGGGTGCGGGTGATGAGGAACCACAGCAGGAAGGCGACGCCGAGCCCGGCGCCGATCACCATCAGCCGCCACACCGGATAGGCGAGGCCGTCCATCAGGCGGATCGAGCCGGTCAGACCCTCGGGCAGGCGGAAGGGCAGGGGGGCGGGGCCGAAGATCATCTTGACGAGGTCGGTCACCACCAGAATGACCGCGAAGGTCGCCAGCACCTGATCGAGATGGTCGCGCCGGGTCAGATGGCGGAACAGCAGCAGTTCGAAGGCGAAGCCGAGCGCGAGCGCGCCGATCAGGCCGAGACCGAGGCCGATCGCGAAATTGTCGGTCGTCGCCACCGCCACGGCGGTCAGATAGGCGCCGAGCATGTACTGGACGCCGTGGGCGAGGTTGACGAAGTCCATCACGCCGAAGACGAGCGTCAGCCCCGCCGCGACCAGGAACAGGATCACGCCGAGCTGGAGCCCGTTGAGGATCTGGACGGCGAGGAGGGTGAAGGACATGGGCGCGGGTTCGGTGGCTGATGGGCCGAGATGAATTCGTGAATCGTGGCGAGGCACGGCGAGCGAGGCCACCACACCCGTCATCCCCGGCCGGAGCGAAGCAGAGGGGAAGGGGATACAGACGGCATCGACGACCTCCGCCGCGCCGCGCTCCGACCCTCCCCCGTGAGGGGGAGGGGGAGCGTATGCCTCACTTCAGGGCGCAGGCGGCGCCGTAGCTGTCTCCGGCCTTGTCGAACACCTTCGAGACGATCTCGGTGGCGTATTTGCCGTCGGCGCGCTTCACCGCCTTGACGACGTAGAAGTCCTGGCGGGGGAAGCCGTTGGGGGCGAAGGAGAACGAGCCGCGGATCGACTTGAACGGGGCGGAGAGCAGCGCCTTGCGGAAGGCGTCCTTGTCGGAGACCTTGCCGCCGGTCGCCTTCAGCGCGCCGTCGATCAGCTTGGCGGCCTCGTACCCTTGCGCCGCGTAGAGCGAGGGGACGACGCCGTATTCCTTCTCGTAGGCGGCGACGAAGGCCTTGTTCTCGGCGGTGTCGAGGTTCGGCGCCCATTCCGCGCCCGACAGGAGGCCGACGGCGGCGTCCTGGGTGGCGGGCAGGGTGGTCTCGTCGACGGTGAAGGCGGAGAGGAACGGCACCTTACCGGCCAGACCCGCCTGCGCGTACTGTTTGACCAGATTCACGCCCATGCCGCCGGGCATGAAGGTGAAGACGGCGTCGGGCTGGGCGGCGGCGATCTTGGTCAGCTCGGCCGAGAAGTCGAGCTGGCCGAGCTGGGTGAAGATCTCCTCGACCACCTCGCCCTTGTAGGCGCGCTTGAAGCCGGCCATCGAGTCCTTGCCGGCCTGATAGTTCGGCGTCATCAGCACGACCTTCTTGAAGCCCCGCGACTGGGCGTAGGCGCCCATGGTCTCGTGGTTCTGGTCGTTCTGGTAGGAGGCGGAGAAGAAGAACGGCGAGCAGCCCGCCCCCGCCAGCGGCGAGGGACCGGCGTTGCCCGAGACCAGGAAGGTCTCGGCCTCGAACACCGGCTTGGAGATCGCCATCATCACGTTGGAGAAGACCACCCCGGCGACCACGTCGACCCTGTCACGCTCCAGAAGCGCCTTGACCTTGGTGACGGCGACGTCGGGCTTCAGCTCGTCGTCGACCACGATCACCTCGGTCGGCTGGCCGCCGAGCTTGCCGCCCAGTTCCTTGACCGCGAGCTGGAAGCCGTCGCGCATGTGCACGCCGAGCGCCGCCGACGGGCCGGAGAGCGTCGAGACGAAGCCGATCTTGACCGGATCGGCCGAAGCGAGCCCGGTGGAAGCGAGGAGAGTGGCCGCGAAAGCAGCCGAGGCGATCGTCCGAACCATCGATTGAGCCCTTCTTTGCGGGAGCCGCCGGGAGGCCCCGTACGCGGCGAAACCGAACGCTCGTCCGTGCCGGAGGGGCGGGGAGACCCGCCGCGCGCCGGACGCGGACGCACCGCCTTCTTTATAGAGGGCTTTTCGGGAAATGCACCGGGGCGGGGCGCGCGAAATCGCCGCCGGAGATCGTCGCGACGGACCGTCGTCGGGACGTCGCTCGACCATGCGAGGGGAGGGAGCTAGACTGATCCCGCTTCCTCCTCCTCGGAGATCTCGTGCCGGACGAGCGCGCGCCCCCCCTCGAGACGACGGCCGACCGCACCGCCCGGGCGGTGTTCCTGGCGTTCCTGCGCCTCGGACTGACCGCCTTCGGTGGGCCGATCGCCCATATCGGCTGGTTCCGGGAGGAATTCGTCGTGCGCCGCCGCTGGCTCGACGAGCGGGCCTACGCGGATCTGGTGGCGCTGTGCCAGTTCCTGCCCGGTCCTGCGTCGAGCCAGGTGGGCATCGCGCTCGGGCTGGGGCGGGCGGGACTGCCGGGCGCCTTCGCCGCCTGGATCGGCTTCACGCTGCCGTCGGCGATCCTCCTGGTTCTGGCGGCCGAGGGGTTCGGCCGATGGCACGACGCGCTACCGGCCGGGCTCCTGCACGGGCTCGAGGTCGTGGCCGTCGCCGTGGTGGCGCAGGCGGTGCTCGGGATGGCGCGAAGCCTCGCCCCCGATCTGCCGCGTCGGGCGACGGCGGCGGTCGCCGCCGCCGTGGTTCTGGCGCTGCCGGGCGCGACGGCGCAGGTGGGGGTGATCCTGGGTGGGGCGCTCCTCGGTCTCGCGCTGCCGCGCGAGGGCGCCGCGCCGCCGGTGACGGTCGAGGCGCCGGTCGGAGGGGGGACGAGGGCCGGGCGGATCGCGCTCGCGCTGTTCGCCGTCGTGCTGGTGGGGTTGCCTATCGCCACCGCGCTGCTGCCGTGGCACGTGCCGGCGCTGGTCGACGCGTTCTGGCGGGCCGGGGCGTTGGTGTTCGGCGGCGGTCACGTGGTGCTGCCGCTGTTGCGGTCGATGGTGGTCGATCCCGGATGGGTGAGCGAGGAGGCGTTCCTGGTCGGCTATGCCGCCGCGCAGGCGGTGCCGGGGCCGCTGTTCACCTTCGCGGCGTGGCTCGGCGCGGTGGCGATCCCGCCGCCCAACGGCTGGGCCGGGGCGACGATCGCGCTCGTGGCGGTGTTCGCGCCGTCGTTCCTGCTGGTGATCGGCGTTCTGCCCCATTGGGCGCGGCTGCGGGCGAACGCGACGGTGCGGCGGGCCTTGCGCGGGGTCGACGCCGCCGTGGTCGGCCTGCTGGCGGCGGCGTTGATCTTCCCGGTCGGGACGGCGGGAGTGCGCTCGCCTGCCGACGCCGTTCTCGCCGCCACCGCCTTCGGCGCGCTCCATCTCTGGAAGCGGCCGCCGTGGCTGGTGGTGGCCGCCACCGCCGCCGCGGCGGTCGGCCTCTCCCGGCTCGGGATCGGGTGATCAGTCGAGCGGCCGATCTGGGTCGAAGCCGACCAGGTCGGGCAGGACGCGGGCCGCGCCGGTGAAGTCCTCGCCCTCCGTATAGAGGCTCGGGGTGACGATGGTGGCGAGCCCGGCGGCGCGCGCGGCGGTGAGGCCGTTCCACGAATCCTCGAAGGCGAGGCACTCGGCCGCCGCCACGCCGAGGCGCTCGAGCGCCAGGAGATAGGCGTCGGGCGCGGGTTTCTTGGCGGCGACGTCCTCGCCGCAGATCGTCACGGCGAAGAGGGCGGGGCCGTCGGCGCCCAGCGTGGCGGCGAGCAGCGCCTCGACGTTCGGCCGCGACGTGGTGGTGACGACGGCGAGCCTGCGCCCGACCGCATGGGCCGAGCGGATCAGCGCCTCGACGCCCGGACGCAGAACGCAGCCGCCGGCGCGCACGGTGGCGCCGTAGATCTCGGTCTTGCGGGCGTGGAGGCGGGCGATGCGCTCGTCGGGGAGGGCGGCGCGATCGAGGCCGAGGGCGTCGGCGCGGGCGCGGATGCGCTCCTTGCCGCCGGTGACCCTCAAGAGCGCGCGGTAGAGGTCGACGTCCCAACGCCAGTCGAGGCCGTCCTCGGCGAAGGCGCGATCGAACGCGGCGCGATGGATCTCCTCGGTCTCCGCCAGCGTGCCGTCGACGTCGAAGATCAGAACCTTCGGTCCCATGCGTCTCTCCCCCCGCGGGTCTCGCGCCCGTTTCGGCCGAGGCTCGCACGGGCGAGCACGCGGCGGCAACGCGGCCGATCGGCTCAGGGGGGGGCGTCAGATCCTCGGGGCGTAGGCGGCGGGATCGACCACGGCGACGCGTCCGTCGAGATCGAGGCGGGAGGTGCGGGGGAGTGCCTCGGCGATCACCCGGCCACGGCGGATCACGGCGAGGCGGGTGGCGCGGGTGCGGATCGCCTCGATCGGGTCGGCGGCCTGGAGCAGCACCATGTCGCCCCATGCGCCGACGGCGAGGCCGTAGCCGTCGAGGCCCATGGTGGCGGCGGCGTTGGTGGTGACCGCCTCGAAGCAGAAGGCGGAGGCCTCGCGCGAGGAGAGTTGGCCGACGTGGAGGCCCATGTGGGCGACGTCGAGCATGTCGGCGGTGCCGAGGCCGTACCAGGGGTCGAGCATGCAGTCCTGGCCGAAGGCGACGTTGACGCCCGCCGCGCGCAGCTCGGCGACGCGGGTCATGCCGCGCCGTTTCGGGTACGTGTCGTGGCGGCCCTGGAGCATGATGTTGATGAGCGGATTGGCGACGGCATGGAGGCGGGCTTCGGCCATCAGCGCCAGCAGCTTGGAGACGTAGTAGTCGTCCATCGAGTGCATCGAGGTGAGATGCGAGCCCGTCACGCGGCCCTCGAGGCCGAGGCGGGTGGTCTCGTAGGCGAGGGTCTCGACGTGGCGCGACAGCGGGTCGTCGCTCTCGTCACAGTGCATGTCGACGCGCAAGTCCCGCGCGGCGGCGATCTCGCACAGCGCCCGCACCGAGGCGGCGCCGTCGGCCATGGTGCGCTCGAAATGGGGGATGCCTCCGACCACGTCGACGCCCTTGTCCAGCGCGCGCACGAGATTGGTCGCCGCCGTCGGCGAGCGCAGGTATCCGTCCTGCGGGAAGGCGACCAGTTGCAGGTCGATCCACGGCGCGACGCGACGCCTGACCTCGAGCAGGGCGTCGACGGCGAGCAGGCGATCGTCGCAGACGTCGACGTGGGTGCGAATGGCGAGCAGCCCTTGCGCGATCGCCAGATCGCAGTAGCGCATCGCCCGCTCGACCAGTGCCTCGAACGTGAGGTGCGGCTTCAGCTCGCCCCACAGCGCGATGCCCTCGAGCAGGGTGCCGGACTGGTTGAGGCGCGGCAGGCCGAGGGAGAGGGTCGCGTCCATGTGGAAGTGGACGTCGACGAAGGGCGGGGCGACCAGCCGCCCGCTCGCGTCGATCTCGCGCGCGCCGGTCCCGGCGAAGGCGGGTTCGATCGCGACTATGCGGCCGTCGGCGACGGCGATGTCCTGGGCCGTGCGGCCGTCGGGCAGGCGGGCGTCGCGGACGACGAGATCGATCGGCATCGGGCTCTCCGGGTGTCAGCGCTGGCCGCGCACGAAGGGGACCATCAGCGCCTTGGGGTAGCCGGCCGAGCGCGACCACACCACCAGCGCCAGGATCGAGAGGAGATAGGGCATCATCAGGAACACCTGACCGGGGACGGCGCCGCCCATCACCTGTTGCAGGCGGACCTGGAAGGCGTCGAAGGCGCCGAACAGCACCGCGCCGAGCAGCGCCTTGCCCGGTCGCCACGAGGCGAAGACGGTGAGCGCGATGCAGATCCAACCGCGCCCGGCGACCATCTCGAAGAAGAAGGCGTTGAAGGCCGACATGGTCAGGAACGCCCCGCCGAGGGCCATGATCGCCGAGCCCACGACCACGGCACCGATCCGCACCGCGTGGACGTCGAGCCCCTGGGCCTCGACGGCGGACGGGTTTTCGCCGACGGCGCGCACGGCGAGGCCGAGCGGGGTCTTCGCCAGGAACCACGCCGTCGCCGCCACCAGAAGGAGGGCGAGCAGGGTCAGCGGCGTCTGTTGGAACAGGACGGGTCCGACGATCGGCAGATCCGACAGGACGGGCAGGTTCATCGCCTGGAACGGCTCGATCCGGGGCGGGGTGGTGACGCCGGGCAGGATGACCCGGTAACCGAAGTAGCAGGCCGAGGTGGCGAGCATGGTGACGCCGAGGCCGGCGACGTGCTGCGACAGGCCGAGCTTGACCGTCAACACCGCGACCAGGAGGCCGAAGAGCGCGCCCGTCAGCGCCGCCACCAGGACGCCGGTCCACAGGCCCGCGCCGAAGTGGACGGCGAGCCAGCCGGTCATGGCGCCCGCCGTCATGATGCCCTCGATGCCGAGGTTGAGCACGCCCGAGCGCTCGCAGATCAGCGCGCCGGTGACGCCGAAGATCAGCGGCGTGGCGATCCGGAGCGCGGCGATCCAGAACGACAGGTTGAGCACGATGTCGAGAACGTCGCTCATCCTTCCCTCCTTCGCGCCGGGCGGCGCTCCCACTCCAGACGGAAGCGCACGATCACGCCCGACAGCAGCACCGCGATCAGGGCCATGGCGACGATCAGATTGGCGATGTAGCTCGATACGTTGATGGCGCGGCTCATCGAATCCGCGCCGACGAACACGGCGGCGACGTAGAGCGCGGCGGCGACCACGCCGAGCGGCGACAGGCCCGCCAGCATGGCGACGACGATGCCGGCATAACCGTAGCCGGGCGAGAGATCGGCGGTGAGATAGCCCTTGAGGCCGGCCACTTCGCCGACCCCGGCGAGACCGGCGAGGGCACCCGACAGCGCGCCGACCGTGACCATCGCGGCGGTGACGTTCATACCGGCGAAGCGGGCGGCCTTCGGTCCGGCGCCGACGGCGCGGATCTCGAAGCCGACCACGGTGCGCTTCAGCAGGAGATGGACGCCGAGCGCCGCCAGGAGCGCGACGATCAGCCCGGCGTGGACGCGGGTCTTCTCGATCAGCTTCGGCAGGGTGGCGGAATCGAGGATCGCCTCGCTCTGGGGCCAGCCGAGGCTCATCGGGTCCTTCATCGGCCCCTCGATCATCATCTGCACGAAGAGCGCGACGACGAAGTTCAGCAGCAGCGTGACCACGACCTCGTCGGCGCCGAGCTTCACCTTGAGGAGCGTCGGGCCGAGCATCATCACGGCGCCCGCGACCGCGCCCGCCACCAGGACGGCGGCGATCATCAGGGGCGCCGGGCCGTCGAAACGGCCGGAGCCGATCCACACCGCGGCGAGCGCGCCCATGTAGAGCTGGCCCTCGGCGCCGATGTTGTAGAGCCGGGCGCGGAAGGCGACCGCCACCGCGAGCCCGGTCAGGATCAGCGGCGTCGCGCGCGCCACCACCTCGGTCAGGGCGAAGCGGGAGCCGAGCGCGCCCTCGAACATGACGCGATAGGCCTCGAGCACCGGCGCGCCGGCGGCGGCGAGCGGAAGTGCGGCGAGCAGCAGCGCGGCCAGCGCCGCGACGATCGGCACCACCGCCGACAGCCACGGCCGCGCCTCGATGCGGGGGACGAGACGCACCATCACGCCGCCTCCGAGGGATCGTGGCCGGCCATCATCAGGCCGAGCGAGCGCATGGTCACCTCCTCGGTCGGCAGGCTCGCCGACAGGCGCGCCCGGAACATCACGGCGATGCGGTCGGACAGTTCGATCAGCTCGTCGAGATCCTCGGTCACCAGCACGATCGCGGCGCCGCGCATGCGCGCCTCCAGCAGGCGGCGGTGGACCTCGGCGACGGCGCCGACGTCGAGGCCGCGCGTCGGCTGATTGGCGAGGATCAGCTTCGGCTCGCCGTCGAGGGCGCGCGCCAGCACCGCCTTCTGCATGTTGCCGCCGGAGAGTTGACGGATCGCCGCGCCGGGGCCGGGGCAGCGGATGTCGTAGGCGCCGATGGCGCGCTCGGCGTGGGCGTGGATCTCGCCGAAGCGCAGGAAGCCGCCGCGTTGGAACCGCTTCGAGCGGAAGCTCTCGAGGGCGATGTTCTCGGCGATGGTCATCGGGCCGATGGTGCCCTCGCCGTGACGGTCCTCGGGGATGCGGCCGACGCCGAAGGCGACGACGGTGCCGGGCGTCGGCGAGCCCATCGTCGAGCCGAGGACGCGCATGGTGCCGGAGGTGGGGGCGACGAGGCCGGCGAGGAGATCGGCGAGCGCCTTCTGACCGTTGCCGGAGACCCCGGCGACGCCGACGATCTCGCCGGCGCGCACGACGAGCGAGACGTCGACGAGGCGGGAGCGCACGTCGGGGGCGGCGATCGAGACGTGGTCGAGCGCCAGCACCTCCTCGCCGGGGGCGCGCGGCTCGCGGCGCGAGCGGGGAACGGCGCGGCCGACCATCAGCTCGGCCAGTTGGCCGCGATCGGCGCCGGCGGTCGGGCGCTCGGCGACCTTGCGGCCACCGCGCAGCACGGCGACGCGGTCGGCGATGGCGATGACCTCGTCGAGCTTGTGGGAGATGAAGATCACCGACAGGCCCCGATCGGTCAGGGTCTTCAGGGTGATGAACAGGCCGTCGGCCTCCTGGGGCGTCAGCACGGCGGTCGGCTCGTCGAGGACGAGGATGCGGACGTCGCGATAGAGCGCCTTGAGGATCTCGACGCGCTGGCGTTCGCCGACGGTGAGATCACCGACCAGGGCGCCGAGCGGGACGTCGAGGCCGGATCGGTCCATCAGTGCGTGGAGCTTCGCCCGAGCCGGGCCGGTGGCGCGGGTGAGGCGCAACGCCGATTCGGTGCCGAGCACGACGTTGTCGAGCACGCTGAGGCCGTCGGCGAGCGTGAAGTGCTGATGGACCATGCCGACGCCCGCCGCCAGCGCCGCGCGCGGGCGTCCCGGCGCGAGCGGGGCGAGACGGCCGTCTCGATCGGCGACGCGCACCTCGCCCGCGTCGGCGACGTAGTGGCCGAACAGGATGTTCATGAGGGTGGTCTTGCCGGCGCCGTTCTCGCCGAGGAGGGCGACGATCTCGCCGCGCCTCAGATCGAGATCGATGCCGTCGTTGGCCACCAACGGGCCGAACCGCTTGGTGATGCCGCGCAGTTCGAGCACGACGGGGGCGTCGTCGCGGGCGGACGGCAGATCGGACAAGGGGCGAACTCCGACGGGGGCGAACGGGACGGCCGATCGCGCCCGGCGGGGAGAGGTTCTCCGCCGGGCGCGATCCCGCGTGTTTCGATCACATGGTCGACTTGGGTTCGGTGTCGACGATCGCCACCTTGAAGGTTCCGGCGCGGATCTCCTTCTCCTTGGCGAGCACCATGTCGATCACGTCCTGCGGCACCAGCTTGGGGTCGAGGGGGGCGAGCGAGCAGCCGCCCACCGCCATGTGGCTGAGCGGGCCGTAGTTCTCGGGCTTGAAGGTGTCGCCGATCACGGCGGCGACCGCCTTGTCGATCGAGGGCTCCATGTGCCACAGCGCCGAGGCGATCACGGTGCCGGGATACTGGGCGGCGGTGTCGATCACGTTGCCGATCGACTTGACGCCCTTCTCCTTGGCGGCGTCCGACACACCGAAGCGCTCGGCGTACATCACGTCGGCGCCCTTCTCGATCATGGCGAAGGCGGTCTCCTTGGCCTTCGGCGGGTCGTACCAGGAGTTGATGAACGAGACCAGGAACCTGACCTTGGGGTTGACCGACAGGGCGCCGGCCATGAACGCCTGCATCAGGCGGTTCACTTCGGGAATGGCGAAGCCGCCGACCATGCCGATCACGTTGGACTTCGTCGCCTTTCCGGCAACGATGCCCGTGAGATAGGAGGCGTCCTGAATGTAGTTGTCGAAGACGGCGAAGTTGGGCGCGGCCTCGGGGAAGGACGAGCCCATCAGGAAGGCGATCTTGGGATAATCGGCGGCGATCTTGCGCGCGGCCTTCTCCAGACCGAAGGCCTCGCCGATGATCAGGTCCTTCTTGGCCTCGGCATATTCGCGGATGACGCGCTCGGCGTCGGTGTTGGCGACGTTCTCCGAGTAGACGTAGGTGATGTCGCCGCGCTTCTCGGCCGCCTTCAGCGCCAGATGCAGGCGCGAGATCCACTGCTGCTCGATCGGCACGGAGGCGACCAGCGCCACGGCGATCGGCTTGGCCTTGGCCAGCGCCGAGCCGCCGCCGAGAGCGAGGGCGAGCGCGGCGAGACCGGCGCCGATCAGAGCGTCGCGCCGGGTGGTGGTGAGATTGTCCGCATTGTCGTTCACGTCGGATCTCCCTCGTGGGGCCGGGCCGCTCGGGCGCGACGCCGGACGCGAGCCTTCCGCCCCCACGGGCGAGCGCGGGGCGTGGGGGAAGGCGGGTGGCCCATACTGGCATGTTCTCGCTGCACCGCCAGACGAAGAACGCTTCGTCCACAGACCTCTCGCGGCGCCGATGGTTCGTCCGCGCGACGTCGGAATTTCGAAAGGACGTTCCGAACGACGTTCGCGACGGCGAGGAGCGGCACGATCGATCGCGGCGGAGCGATTTCGTGGCCCGGACGGGTGGATTTCGTCGGGAAGGGCGGAAATTCCGAACGGGGAGGTCGTGTGAAATTTTTTGGAGAGGGGGCGCCGGGCGTCAGCCGCGCGCGGTCTCGGCGATGGCCGCGACGATCGCGTCGGCGGTGCCGCGCCAGTCGGGCAGGGGGCGGGCGGCGCGAATGCGGGCCTCCTTCTCGGCGATCAGGCCGGGGGTGAACAGGGCCGCCTCGATCAGCGCGTGGGCGGCGTCGACGTCGCCGGGGGGGTGGAGGTCGACGAGAGGGCCGCCGACCTCCGGGATCGAGGTCGCGTCGGCGGCGATGCAGTAGCGCCCGAACGCCAGGCTCTCGCCGATCGGCAGGCCCCAGCCTTCGCAGAAGCTCGGGAAGACGGTGAAGTGGGCGGTGCGGTAGAGGTCGGCCAACGCCTCGTCGCTGAGGCGCTCCATCACCCGCACCTTGCCGCCGAGCATCGCGCTCGCCTCGAGGCGGCGGCGCAGATCGGCGATCTCCCACCCCCATTTGCCCGCGAAGACGAGATCGGGCACCGCCGCCGCACCGTGACGGGCGATCAGGCGTTCCCACACGTCGACGAGCAGGCGGTGATTCTTGCGGATCTCGATGGTCGAGACGTAGAGCACGTGGGTGCGTCTCGTCGTGTCGGCCGCCGTCGCGTTCGCCGAACCGTCGGAGGAGAAGCCGACGCCGAAGGGCACGCGCCGGATCGGCGGCAGCGGGCGGCCTTCGCGCTCGAGCAGGCGGGCGACCTCACGGGCGGAGGCGTTCGAGGGGGTGAGGACGAGGTCCCACACCTTCTCCATCTCCCAGAACCAGCGGGTGAACCCCGGGATGAAACCGGGCGAGACGTATTCGGGATGACTGATCGGCAGGACGTCGTGGATCATCATCGCGAAGCGCAGGCCGTGGTCGTGCCGGAGCGTGGCGACCGTGCGCGCGAAGCCGTGGTGCGACCACGACGCGCCGAGATTGAGCAGCGTGTCGCCGGGGCGCACCTCGGCGCGGAAGCGGCGCAGATGCGCCTTCGCCGAGAAGGCGTCGTGGAGCCGACGGCGAACGTGGGCGGTGAGGTAGCGGCGCAACTGATGAACCGGAAGCAGTCGGCCCGAATTTCCGTACTTCGAAAGAAACGCGTTGCCGTCTGTCAGGCGAACGAGTTCATCGCGGCTCAGAATGCGAACATTCCTCGCGGTCTGCCCGAGTTGAACGATCCCGACGTTGCCGCCCGTCGCCTCGAAGAGGTGCGGAATGATTTCGAGTTGTACACGCCCGATGCCGGTCGGAGTGACTGATCCGCGAAAATACTCGAGAAGATCGTCGACCTCGATCCAGATTCTACCGTTCGACGAGGGGAGCATGGTTGCGACAGTCTCGGCTCGGGTCTAAACTCGACGACGTGGATCGTCGGTGGGGGTCCTGGGAGCGCCGGTAGCGGAGCTAACGCAGAACGAGGCAAAACACCATTGCTTTGTTGCCTTCGCCGGGGTTCGGAACCGTCGATCGAGACTTTTGCGACATGGACAGACGAGTGTCGGCGTCTCTGGCCGCGTTGGCCGCGCCCCTGACTTCGGTGTGGAAGAACCGCGAGCTGTTTCGGCGCGTGCTGGTGCGCGACCTGCAGGCGTCGTTTCGCGGCAGCGTGCTCGGCTTCGCCTGGGTGGTGGTGATCCCCTTGGTGCTGGTGGCGCTCTACACCTTCGTCTTCGGGGTGATCCTGAAGTCGGGCTGGTCGCGCACGCCGCGCTCGGCGCTCGAGGTGCCGTTGATCTATTTCTGCGGCCTGATGATCTTCGTGTTCTTCATGGAGGTGGTGACGCGCTCGGCCGTGGTGGTGCGAGAATATTCGACCTACGTCACCAAGATCATCTTTCCGGTCGACATCCTCTCCGTCGTGGTGGTGGGGACGGCGCTGTTCAAGTTCGTGATCAATCTGGTGCTGCTGGTCGTCTTCCTGCTGATCGTCACCGGCGGGGTGCCCGTCGGCATTCTGTGGCTGCCGGTGCTGATGGTGCCGCTGATTCTGACGGCGGCGGGCATCTCGTGGATCTTCGCGGCGATCGGGGCCTATGTGCGCGATCTCACGCTGGCGCTTCAGGCGTTCGCGCCGATCATCATGTTCATGAGCCCGATCTTCTATTCGATCGAGCAGGTGCCGGAGCAGTTCCGGCCGTTCTACTACCTCAATCCGCTCACCTACGTGCTCGAGCACGCGCGCAACGCGCTGTTCTTCGACGGACCGGTCGATCTCGCCGGCTACGGGGCCTATCTGGCGGCGTCGCTGGTGATGTTCTGGGTCGGGTGGGTGCTGTTCGGTCGGCTGCGCGCCGGTTTCGCCGACGTGGTGTGAGGCGGCGCGGCGGCGTCTGGGGTGCGGGGGCTCACCTCTTCCTTCCCCGCTCGCGGGGA
>JBEOKB010000248.1:0-4897 GCA_040275425.1 Siculibacillus sp.
GCGCCCGTCGCGCCCGTCGCCCCGCCCGTGGCGGCTCCGCCCGCGCCGGCGCCGTGCCTTCCGGTGATCGGTCTGCCCTTCGCCCGCGCCAGTTCGAGACTCGATCTCGCCGACATCGACGATCGCACCCTGATGCTGCGGCGCTGGATGGAGGAGCACCCCACCGCCGTGCTGTCGGTCGAGGGCCATGCCGACACTTCCGGCACCGAGGACTACAACGTCGTCCTGTCCTTCTCTCGGGCCCGCGCCGTCATCGCCTGGCTCGCCCGCGCCGGTGTCCCGGAAGCGCGCATGATGCCGCGTGCCGCCGGCACCAGCCAACCCAGAAACCTTCCGTCCGGCACGACCACCAATCGCCTGGTCATTCTCCAGGTCGACGGCGTCGAGATCTGCCGGGACGCCACCGGTGCAGCGAGGCAACCGTGACGATTCTCTCCCTCCTCCTCGGCCTCGCCGCCGGAGCGCTGCTGTTCGGCGCCGGTTGGCTCGCCGGCGTCTCGCGCGGCAACGACGCCCGCGAACGCCTACGCAACCTGACCTTCCTCCAGGGTCGCGAGATGCAGCAGATGCGGGAGGAGTTCGGCCGCAAGTCGACCGCGCAGGAACGCATGCTGCGCTCCACCATCGAGCAGGCGCTGGCGCCGCTGGTTCAGCGCGAACAGCTCTCGCTCGACCTGTCGCAGCTCAAGACCGATTCCGGCCAGCGCCGCGACCTCACCCTGCTCCTCGACAAGATCGCCGAGGTCGGCAACTTCTCCTCGGTCGTCCTCTCGGACGAGGAGGGCCTGCCGCTCGCCGCCAACGCCAAGGCCCAGGGCATCGATCGTCAGGCCGCCAACTCCTCGATGATCCTGCTGCTCGCCGACCGCATGAGCGGCGCCGACCGTCCCGCGCCCCAGTCGATCCTGGTGCACGACGTCTCCAACACCACCACGCTCTGCCGCATCTTCGCGGTCAACGACCAGCGCCTGTCGCTGAGCGCCGTCACCAGCGGCGCCCGCCTCACCCCGACCGCCCTCGATCCGGTCCTGGTCAAGGTCGTCGGCATGCTGTCGAGCAACGGCTGAGCCGGACGGCGCCGCCCGCGCGACGAAGACGCTTCCGCCGCGCCCGCGAACGCCCCATGATGGCGCGATGCGACCGGCCGACGATCACGGGCGCCGAGCCCTCCGCCATTCGACGAATCTCGTGGGTCGCCCCACCGAGTGGCTCGACAGTCGTGACTTCAACGACGAGCCGGCCCCGCTCCACATCTGGGGCGTGCGCGAGATGAACCACGCCCTGTTCGCCATGCTCGACCGCGCCGCCGACCTCGCCGAGGCGGGCCGCGCCTTCGCCGCCTACATGACCGCCATGTTCGGGGTCGATCCCGAACAGCACGGCGAGGGCTCGACCGGGCGCCCCTTCCGCTCGTCCTTCGTGCGCCTCGTTCGCGGCTGGAGCTTCGACAGCAACGGCACCGAGGGCGCGGTGTTGAAGGGCTGGGTCGAAAGCAGATTCGGCGTCTGCCCGTGCTTCCACAAGGCGGTGATCGCCGAAGCGGCCGGTCCGGTGTGGTCCGCCTACGTCGAGGAGAAGATGTCGAGCCGCTTCCACGACAACGCCATCTGGGTTCAGCTCGACCTGCTCTTCGAATACTGCCAATGGGCGATCGGCCGCTTCGTCTTTCCCGGCGAGACCCACCTCACCCTCTATCGCGGGGTCAACGCCGTCGAGGATCACCGCGTCCTCGAGCGCCCCTCGCGCGGCGAGGCGGTGATCCGCCTGAACAATCTGGTGTCCTTCACCTCCGATCGCACCATCGCCGACTGCTTCGGCGACGAGATCCTCACCGCGCGCGTGCCGCTCGCCAAGATCCTGTTCTTCAACGACCTGCTGCCGTCGCACGTCCTGAAGGGCGAGCGCGAGTATCTCGCCGTCGGCGGCGAGTATCGCGTGAAGGTCGCCTACTTCTGAGGAGATCCGTCCCATGACCGCACCGAGCCCGGAGAACCGCGCGCTGGCGGCCTATCTCGGCTTCGCCGTCGGCGATGCGCTCGGCGCCACCGTCGAGTTCATGACCGCGGGCGAGATCGCCGCGAAACACGGCGTCCTGCGCGACATCGTCGGCGGCGGCTGGCTGCGGTTGAGCCCCGGTCAGGTCACCGACGACACCCAGATGTCGCTCGCCCTCGGCCGCTCCCTGATCGAGCGGAACGGCCTCGACCTGCGCCACCTGTGCGAGGAATTCGCCGCCTGGCTCGCGACCGGCCCCGCCGACGTCGGCAACACCTGCCGACGCGGCATCCGCCGCTTCGTGGCGAAGGGAACCGTCCAGGGCCCGCCCTCCGAGGGCGACGCCGGCAACGGCGCCGCCATGCGCGTGCTGCCGGTGGCCCTCGCCACCCTCGGCGACCCGGCGCGAGCCGAGGCCTGGACGCTGGCCCAGGCCCGCACCACCCACCATCACCCCCTCTCCGACGACGCCTGCCTCGCCCTCGTGGCCATGACCCACGCGCTCCTGCGCGGCGACGGCCGGGAGGCGGCCCGCGCGGTCGCCGACGATCTCGCCGCCAAGCACCGGGTCTTCCGGATCGAGCCCTACGCCGGCCTGTGCACCGCCTTCGTCGTCGACACCATGCGCACGGTGACCCACCACTACTTCACCGCCGCCTCGTTCGAGGACTGCGTCGTCGCGACGGTCAATCGCGGCGGCGACGCCGATACCGCCGGCGCCCTCGCCGGCATGCTCGCCGGGGCGACCTGGGGCCTCGAGGCCATCCCGTCGCGCTGGCTCGACGCGCTCGACCCCGCCGTCGTCGCCGAGATCCGAGCGCAGACGCCGCGTCTGACGGCGCTGGCCGCGCCCCCCGACGACGGACGCGCCTGAGACGCCGCCTACCCGCCCCCCGTGCCCGGCCCTGCGAGGTCGGCCGCGCGGCGGATCATGTCCGCCTTGCGGGCGATCAGCTTGTCGGCGAGCGCCGGAGGCCCGCCGTTCTCCGCCACCACCCGCCGGATCGCCACGTCCGGAACCCGCGCCACCACCGCGATCGCCTCGGCGATCTCGGCCGGGCTCATGTCGCCGAACAGCCGCGCCGCGTGCGGATTGTCCGGGTCGTGCCGCATCCGGTCGATCTCGCCGACCGTCGGCCCGAACGCCTCGCCCTTGGGGTCGCCCAGCGCCCGCAGCTCCAGCGCGCCGCCGACGTCGAGCGTCGTCACCACCCCGTCGACCACGCCCTGATTGTCGCCGCCGAACCCGACCGCGTCCCAGTTCGCCGTCCAGGCGTGGACCCCGAACCAGCGCCGTGCCTGCCGGCGCTCGCCCGCGTCGAACCGCGCCGCGTGACGCTCGTCGAGTTCGACGAACACGGTGGCGACTCGCGTCGCGTCCCTCACCGGCACGTAGGTGAGCGTCGGCGCCCCGGCCAGCCGGTAGAGTTCGGCCGCCAGCCGCTCGTTGCGCGCCGCCGCCGCTGTCTCGACCATCTTGACGTAGAAGCGCCGCCCGCGCTCGTCCTCGAACGTGCCGCCCGCATTGGTGCCGAGCCGCCCGCCCACTCGGCGCAGCGTCGCGACGTCGAGCCCGTTGCCGTCGGCGGCGACCATCGACGCCGTTGCGCGCACCAGAGCGAGCTGCGACGGCGTCTCGATCGCCCCCTTGCGCGCCCGCCGCACCTCGCGGATCGCCCGGAGCGGCTCGACGCCCAGTTCGGCCAGCAGCCGCGCCGCGATCATGCCCGCGCGTCCGAGCCCGCCCTTGCAGTGGACCACCACGTCGCCCCCGCCGCGCAGGAGCGCCCGCACCGCCCGCCCCTCGCCCTCCCATCGCCGCTCGAACGCCGCGCTCGGCACCGAATAGTCGGGGATCGGCAGAAGACGCCAGTCGAGCCCGCGCGCCAGCACCTCCTCACCGAGCCGCGGCACGCGAAGGGCGACGAGTTCGGCCGGCTCCACCAGCGTCACCACCAGCCGCGCGCGCCACGCCGCGATCGCGTCGAGATCGACGGCGAGATCGCGCGCCCACGCCCCCGAGAGCGCGGCCGGGTCGTGCTTGCCGGGACAGAAGGTGATGCCGATGCGCCCGTGCGCCGGGCTCGCCCGCACCTCGGCGATCTCGAGCGGGTGCGTTCGACTGGTCCTCGCCTCGGCCATTTCGTCTTTCCTCGATGCCGTCGCCGCCGAAGGTGCCACGGCCGCGACCGCGCGTCGCCGACGTCGAGAAAAAATCACGGCGGCTTTGAACCGAAGTCCGCTCTCAGCCGACCCATGTTCGAAAGGTACGGCACTCCGCCGACCGCACCGCACCCTGGGAGGTCGTCATGTTCGCTTCGCCCCGTCACCCGCTCCTCGTCGTCGCCGCCGCCGTCGCTCTCGCGCTGACCGTCGGCACCGCCCACGCCCAGAAGACGTCCGGCAGCGGCTCCCGCGCGCCCGGGCAGGGAGCCCACGGCGGCGAGAGCGGCAAGGTTCTGCTCTACGGCACGCCGAACAACTGCCCGCCGACCATCGCCTGCGCCCCGCGCGAACCGAACCGCGTCCCCCGTCACCGCCGCCTCGTCCGCCACTGCGACCAGTGGGAGCAGGTGTCCGACGTCCACGGCCGCACCGTCGAGCGCTGCCTGGTGCGTTGACCCGAGAGCCACCGGTTCTGAAACGGCGACGGCCCGAATAGCGAGAAGCCACGGTCACCCGCGGCTTTCGGAACGGGTTCGGTCGAGCCGAGGACCGTCGCCCCTTGATGCCGGATGGCATCCCGTTGCCCCGATACGCCCCTCGCCCACCGCCGATTTCACACCGCATCGCAATCCCAGAGCTTGCTCCGATCTTCGGATCGAAGGGGGGCCGATGGTTCTGCTCGGCGATCCGTTCCGAGAACGGTCGACGCGGGCCTGCCCGGACGGATGGTCGCGGC
>JBEOKB010000249.1:0-3947 GCA_040275425.1 Siculibacillus sp.
GAGCCGTTTCGACGCGTCCCGGCAATTGCGCAAAGGTCCCGCGAGGGGAGAAGGGAAGCGCGCTGCGCGCGAAGGAGCCGCCGACGCGGCATCCCGCCTCACTGGAACGCCACTTCCTCGAAGCTCCGGAGCTTGCGCGAGTGGATCTTCTCCGCCGGCTGGCCGCGCAGCTTCTCCATCGCCCGGAGACCGATCTCCAGGTGCTGGCCGACCTGTCGGCGATAGAACTCGTTGGCCATGCCCGGCAGCTTGAGTTCCCCGTGCAGCGGCTTGTCGGAGACGCAAAGAAGCGTGCCGTAGGGCACCCGGAACCGGAAGCCGTTGGCGGCGATCGTCGCCGATTCCATGTCGAGGGCGATGGCGCGCGACTGCGAGAACCGCTCGACCAGCTCCTGCTGATCGCGCAGCTCCCAATTGCGGTTGTCGATCGTCGCCACCGTGCCGGTGCGCATCACCGTCTTCAGCTCGAACCCGGCGAGCCCGGTCACCTCCGCCACCGCCTGCTCCAGCGCCACCTGGATCTCGGCCAGCGCCGGCACCGGCACCCACAGCGGCAGATCGGCGTCGAGCACGTGATCGTCGCGCACATAGGCGTGCGCCAGCACGTAGTCGCCGAGCTTCTGGGTGTTCCGGAGCCCCGCGCAGTGGCCGAGCATCACCCAGGCGTGCGGGCGCAGCACCGCCACGTGGTCGGTGATGGTCTTGGCGTTCGACGGGCCGACGCCGATGTTGATCAGGGTGATGCCGCCGTGCCCGCGCCGGATCAGATGATAGGCCGGCATCTGCGGCAGCCGCGCCGGCGCCTCGCCCTCGCGCGGCCCCGCCTCGCCCGGCCGCCACACCACGTTGCCCGGCTCCACGAACGCCTCGTAGTCGTGCTCGTGGCTCGCCAGCACCCGCTTGGCGTGGGCGACGAATTCGTCGACGTAGAACTGGTAGTTGGTGAACAGCACGTAGTTCTGGAAGTGATGCGCGGCGGTGGCGGTGTAGTGCTGGAGCCGGTGCAGCGAATAGTCGATGCGCGGCGCGGTGAAGGGCGCGAGCGGCCCCGGATCGCCGTCGCCGCCGCGCCAGGTGCCGTTGACGATCGCGTCGTCCGTCACCGCCAGATCCGGCACGTCGAATACGTCGCGCAACGGCCGCCCCAGCCGCTCGGCGACGTCGGGCATCACCTCGCCGGTCGAGCGCACCGCGAAGTGCAGCGGGATCGCCAGCCGCGACGGCCCGATCTCCACCCCGACCCGGTGATTGGCGAGCAGCTGCCCGATCTGCACCTCGAGATAGCGTCGGAACAGATCCGGCCGCGTCACCGTGGTCGCATAGACGCCCGGCCCCTGGACGTAGCCGAACGCCAGCCGCGAATCGAGCCGCGCATGGGTGCCGATGCCGATGCGTATCTCGGGATAGAACGCCCGGATGCGCCCCGGCACGCTCGCCCCCGCCGCCACCTCGCGGAAGCGGTGGTCGAGAAAGGCGATCGCCTCGTCGTAGAGCTCGATCAGCCGATCGACCGCCTGCGCGGCCGAGGTGAAGGTCTCGAACGGACCGGAGGGCGGCGTGTCGATCGGAGCGGGCGTCATCGAAACCTCGGAACCTCGCGGTCCGCGAATCGACCGCGCCTCAGTCTAGGCGCATCGATGCCGCTCGAGCACGTCGTCGAGGTGGTCCATCCTGGAGAACAGCTCGCGCGCGCCCGCCGCCAGCAGCCGCTCGCCCAGCCCCGGCGTGACGTGGCTGCCGCCGGTGAAGCCGATCACCGGCATCCCCGCCCGCCCCGCCGCCGTGACGCCCGCGACCGAGTCCTCGATCACCACGCACTCGGCCGGGTCGGCCCCCATCTGCGAGGCGGCGAACAGGAACACGTCCGGCGCCGGTTTCGCCCGCTTCACCTGGCTGGCCGAATAGACGTGGCCGTCGAACAGATCGGCGAGCCCGGTCGTGCCGAGATTGGTGATGAGCGCCGGAAGCTGCGTCGAGGAGGCGACGCAGTAGGGCAGGCGGAGCCGCTCCACCGCCGCCCGCGCGCCGGGGATCGCCTCGAGCTCGCGCCCGAACACCTCGCGCACATGGGCGAGATGGGCCTCGAAGAAGCCGGGCGGCAGCGGCCGACCGAGTTCGCGCTCGAGCGTCGCCCACACCTCGCGCGTGGTGGTTCCGGCGAATCGAGCGCAGATCTCCTGCGCCGTGATCGGCAGGCCGAGTTCGGTGGCGGCTTCCGCCTCCAGGCGGGCGGCGACGATCTCGCTGTCGATCAGAACGCCGTCGCAGTCGAAGATGACCAGCATGGGACCTCGTGAGGGGGGAATCCGCAGGCCGCCCTTTGTAGGGGGGGAAGCGGTCGGCGGGAAGCCCCGTCGCGGGTGCGACGAGAGAAGTCGCGCGATGCACGCCGCGCCTTTACCCGGCCTTTACCTCGATCGGTAACCATGATCGCCATCGAGTAGCCGCGTAACCCAGGCGAGTGCGTTCATGTCCCAGTCGCGTATCCGGACGGCCCGAACGGGCTCGCCTGCCTCCACCCTCGCGCCGACCGCCGGGGCCACCCCCGTCCTCGACCGCATCCTGATCGGCGACTGCGTCTCCCACATGGCCGAGCTGCCGGCCAGGTCGGTCGATCTGATCTTCGCCGACCCGCCGTACAATCTGCAGCTCGCCGGGCAGCTCCATCGCCCCGACCAGAGCCTGGTCGACGCCGTCGACGACGCCTGGGATCAGTTCGAGAGCTTCGAGGCCTACGACGCCTTCACCCGCGCCTGGCTCCTGGCCGCGCGCCGCGTGCTCAAGCCCGACGGCACCTTGTGGGTGATCGGCAGCTATCACAACATCTTCCGCGTCGGCTCGATCCTCCAGGACCTCGGCTTCTGGATCCTCAACGACGTGGTGTGGCGCAAGACCAACCCGATGCCCAACTTCAAGGGCAAGCGCTTCCAGAACGCTCACGAGACCCTGATCTGGGCCGGGCGCGACAAGGACGCCAAGAAGTACACCTTCAACTACGACGCGC
This sequence comes from Siculibacillus sp., assembly GCA_040275425.1. Taxonomy (GTDB): domain Bacteria; phylum Pseudomonadota; class Alphaproteobacteria; order Rhizobiales; family Ancalomicrobiaceae; genus Pinisolibacter. The sequence continues at coordinate 3,005 of JBEOKB010000249.1, forward strand.
TGAAGGCCTTCAACGAGGACACGCAGATGCGGTCCGACTGGCTGATCCCGATCTGCTCGGGCGGCGAACGTCTCAAGGACGACTCCGGCGACAAGGTCCACCCGACCCAGAAGCCCGAGGGTCTTCTCCACCGCGTCCTGCTCGCCTCGTCGAACCCCGGCGACGTCGTGCTCGATCCCTTCTTCGGCACCGGCACCACCGGCGCCGTCGCCAAGCGCCTCGGCCGCCGCTTCATCGGCATCGAGCGCGACACGACCTATGCCGACGCCGCTCGGGCCCGCATCGACGCCGTCACCCCCCTCGGTGCCGATGCCCTCGAACTGGTGCGCGGCAAGCGCGCCGAGACCCGCATCCCCTTCGGCTCGCTGATCGAGGCCGGGCTGGTCGATCCGGGCGAGATCCTGTTCGACGCCAAGGGCCGCCACCTCGCCAAGGTCCGTATCGACGGCAGCCTCGAGGCCCTCGGCCACACCGGCTCGATCCACAAGGTCGGCGCGCTGGTGCAGGGCGCCGAGGCCTGCAACGGCTGGACCTTCTGGCACGCCTCCCGCCACGGCCGCGCCGTGGTCATCGACGACCTGCGCCGCGAGATGCGCGACCGTCTCGCCGACGCGGTCTGACCCTTTCCGAAGTTCGTTCCCCCCTGAACGAAGCACGGCGCCGAGCCCCCCTCTCGGCGCCGTGAATTCATTTCGCCGCCGCGATCGCCTTGCGGAACACCGTCGGCAGTGCCTCGCCGTCGACCTCGCCCGGCCCCGACCACCAGTGCCCCTCCGGCGCGGCCGCCCCGCCGTCGACGTCGCCGCGCATCACCGTCAGCTCCAGGTGGAAATGGGTGAAGGTGTGGCCGACCGCCCCGGCGATCTGCCGCCAACGCCCCGCCACCGGCGCGCCCGCGAGATCCGCCGCCGCGATCGCTCCTTCGCGCCACACCGTGCCCGGC
>JBEOKB010000250.1:0-3410 GCA_040275425.1 Siculibacillus sp.
TCGACGTGGTGGTCGACGCCAGCCGCGAGGTGCGCTCCGGCATCGTCTACGCCACCATGATCATCGTGCTGGTGTTCGTGCCGCTGTTCTCGCTCGACGGCATCGAGGGTCGCCTCTTCGCGCCGCTCGGACAGGCCTACGTGGTGTCGATCGCCGCGAGCCTCCTGGTCTCGATCACCCTGACCCCGGTCATGGCCTACTGGCTGTTGCCGGGGATGAAGCGGCTCGACCACTCCGACGGCGCGCTGGTGCGCGTGCTGAAACGGGCGAACGCCCGGGCGCTCGCCTTCGTCTTCGCCCGGCCGGCGCTGCCGCTCGCCGGGGCCGGGCTCGGCGTCGTCCTCGCCGTGGTTGCCGCGACGCAGCTGCCGCGCACCTTCCTGCCCCCCTTCAACGAGGGCACGCTGACCATCAACCTCCTGTTCGATCCCGGCATTTCGCTCGCCGAGAGCCACCGCGTCGGCCTGGTCGCCGAGCGGCTGATCATGGAGGTGCCGGAGGTGAAGCTGGTCGGCCGCCGCACCGGCCGGGCCGAACTCGACGAACATGCCGAGGGCGTCCACTCCTCGGAGGTCGAGGTCGATCTCCATCCCGGCGGCCGCTCGAAGGACGCGATCGCCGCCGACATCCGCGCCCGCCTCGCGGTGCTGCCGGTCGCCACCAACGTCGGCCAACCGATCTCGCACCGCCTCGACCACATGCTCTCCGGCGTGCGCGCCCAGATCGCGCTGAAGATCTTCGGCGAGGATCTCGACACGATGCGCGCCGTCGCCGCCGAGTTCCGGGAGAAACTCGCCGCCGTGCCCGGCATCGTCGATCTCCAGGTCGAGAAGCAGGTGCGCATCCCGCAGCTCGAGGTGATCGTCGACTATCGCCGCGCCGCCCTGCACGGGTTGCAGCCGGCGGCCGTCACCGATCAGCTCGAGCGCCTCTCCAACGGCCGCCTCGTCAGCCGCGTCGTCGACGGCAATCGCCGTTTCGACGTGGTGGTTCGGCTCGAGGACAACAGGCGCACGACGCGGGCGCTCGGCGACATGCTGATCGAGACCCCCGAGGGCTGGATCCCGCTGCGCCAGATCGCCGACGTGGTCGAGACCGACGGTCCCAACCAGATCCTGCGCGAGAACGGCCATCGCCGCGTCGTCGTCTTCGCCAACACCTCCGGCGAGGCGAACATGGGCGAGGTGATCGGCCGCATCCGCGCCATCGTCGCGGCGGCGCGCCTGCCGGAGGGGATCTCCACCGGGCTCGACGGCACCTTCCGGGCGCAGGAGGAGAGCATGCGCAAGATCGGCCTGCTGTCGATCGTGTCGCTGGTGCTGGTCGTCGCCATCCTGTGGAGCCGCTACCGCTCGGCCGTCTTCGTCGGTGTGATCATGGCGAGCGTGCCGCTCGCCCTCATCGGTTCGGTGGCGGCGCTGTGGATCGCCGGGCAACCGCTGTCGGTCGCCTCGATGATCGGCTTCGTGACGCTCACCGGCATCGCCACCCGCAACGGCATCCTCAAGATCAGCCACATCCTCAATCTGGCGATCCACGAGGGCCTGCCGTTCGGGCCGGAGCTGGTGACGCGCGGCTCGCTCGAGCGGCTGACCCCGGTTCTGATGACCGCGCTCTCCGCCGGTGTCGCGCTGCTGCCGCTGATGATCGACGCCCACGCGCCGGGCAAGGAGATCCTCCACCCGGTCGCCGTCACCATCTTCGGCGGCCTCGTCACCGCGACGGTGCTCGACACTCTGGTGACGCCGGTGCTGGTCCTCTCGTTCGGCCGCCGCTCGCTCGAGCGGGCCGTCGCCGAGGCGCGAAGGCACGATGCCACCCCCTCCTCGCCCTCCCGGCCGCTCGAGGCCTACTGACCCATGACCGAGGCATCCATGATCCGTCCGTCGACGCTCCTCGCCGCTCTCGCGCTCTCGGCCGTCTTGGTCGCCGGACCGGCCGCCGCCCATCAACCGCGCGTCGGCCCCCACGGCGGCGCCCTGGTCGATGCCGGCGCCCACCACCACGTCGAGCTGGTCGCCGACGGCAGCCCCACCGTCACCGTCCATCTCTCCGACCTGTCGGATGCGGCGGTGCCGTCGACCGGCTTCAAGGCGGAGGCCATCCTCGTGGTCGACGGCAAACCCGTGCGTTTCGCTCTGGAACCGGCGGAGCCGTCGCGCCTCGTCGGGACCGCGCCGGTGCCGGTGCCCAAGGGCGTCAAGGGCGCCGTCCGCGTCACCGGACCGGACGGCGCCACCGCGCAGGCGAAATTCTGACCCCTCGAAACTCTCGCCGGCGATGTGCGCCGGCCGCATTCGAAAGGCTCGACCCATGATCGCACGACGTCGCCTCCTCACCCTGCTCGGCGGCCTCGCCGTCGCCTCCTCGCCGCTCGCGGCGTCGTGCCCGGCCTCGGCGCGGCCGCCGATGCGGGTTCACCGCGATCCGAACTGCGGCTGCTGCGAGGCCTGGGTCGCCCATGTCCGGCGGGCGGGCTTCGACGCTCGCATCGAGGTCACCGACGACATCGACGCGGTCAAACGCCGCCTCGGCGTGCCGGCGGCGCTCGCCTCCTGCCACACCGCCGAGATCGACGGCTGGCTCCTCGAGGGCCACGTGCCCGCCGAGATCGTCGCGCGCCTTCTCGCCGAACGGCCGGCGATCCGCGGGCTCGCCGTCCCCGGCATGCCGATCGGCTCGCCCGGCATGGAGACGCCCGGCATGGCGCCCGAGCCGTTCCGGGTGATCGCCTTCACGGGCGATGGTCGAACGACCGTCTTCGCCGACTTCCCGCGCGGCTGGGGCGGCTGAGCGCTCCGATCACACCCCGCCTCCGTCTCCCGTCTTCTTCGTTTGCCGCCCTCGGAGTTCCGCCATGATCCACGCCCCGTCGCCCGTCTCGATCGATCGCCGCCGCCTCCTCGCCGGATCCTCCGCCCTCCTCCTCGGCGGCCTCGTCGGGCTCGGCCGGGCTCGCGCCGCCGCGCCGCTCCTCACCGTCGGATCGCGGACGCTCGAGGTGAAGGGCAAGGCGGCGAAGGTCTTCGGCATCACCGGGCCGAACGGACAGTCGGGACTGGTGGCGCGCGAGGGCGACCGCTTTTCCGGCGAAGTGGTCAACGCCACCGACGGGCCGCTGATCATGCACTGGCACGGGCAGGTCTTCGCCCCCTTCGACCAGGACCGCTCGCGGCCCGGCGGTGGTGAGAGCCCGATCGGCGGGCGCGACGTCCACGACTTCCTCCTCACCCCCGGCACGCACTGGATGCATTCGCATCAGATGACCGAGCAGCGCCTGCTCGCCGCGCCGATGGTGACGATCGAGAAGGATGCCGGCGACGTTCAGAACGTCGTCGTCATGCTGCACGACTTCGCCTTCCGCTCACCCGAGGAGATCCTCGCCGAGCTCGGCGGCGGCGGCGCGCACG
>JBEOKB010000251.1:0-4439 GCA_040275425.1 Siculibacillus sp.
AACCCGCCCTTGGGCCCGCGCGGACCGGGACCACCCGGACCGCCGCGCCCGCGCGGAGGACCGCGCCGCGCCGGTTCCGGCTCCGGCGCGCCCTCGACCAGGGCGAAGCGGATGTTCTCGTCGTCGGGACGGCGCACCGCCGCCCAGAACGCCTCGGCGACGGGCGTGGCGACCTCGAACCGCGTCTCGGTGTCGAAGATTCGGATGGCGCCGATGTCGGAGCGCTCGATCCGGCCGCGACGGCACAGCATCGGCAGCACCCACTTCGGATCGGCGTTCTCGCGTCGCCCGATGTCGCAGCGGAACCACACCCCCGACGCCATGCGCCGATCGCCGCCGTCCTCGTCGGAACGCCGACGCTCGCGCCGATCGTCGGCGCCGGGATCGATCACGTCCTCCGCCGCCGGACGCGCGGTGCGCCAGGTGCGGGCGAGCATCCCGGCGATCTCCTCGACCGAACGGCTCTCGATCAGCAGGCGCGCCAGCTCCATGTCCTCCTCGCCGACCGGTTCGATCAGCGCCGGATCGTTGATGAAGCGCTCGCGATCGAGCTCGCGCACCGCCTCGACCGTCGGCGGACCGCTCCACTCGGGGCGCAGACCCGCCTCCGCCAGCAGCCGCTCGGCGCGACGACGGCGCGCGGGCACTACGAGGAGGCACGACACGCCCTTGCGCCCGGCCCGGCCGGTGCGGCCCGAACGGTGCTGGAACACCTCGCGGTCGTGCGGCAGCTCGGCGTGGACGACCAGATCGAGATTGGGCAGATCGATGCCGCGCGCGGCGACGTCGGTCGCCACGCAGACGCGGGCGCGGCCGTCGCGCAGCGCCTGGAGCGCCAGATTGCGCTCGTGCTGACCGAGCTCGCCCGACAGCGCCACCGCCTTGAACCCGCGCTCCTGCAGCGTCGCCTGGAGATGGCGGACGGCGTCGCGGGTGTTGGCGAAGACGATCGCGGCCGGCGCCTCGTAGTAGCGCAGCAGATTGACGACCGCCGCCTCGACCTCCTTCGGCGCCACGCGCACGGCGCGATGCTCGATGTCGGCATGACCGCGTTCCGCCCCGGCCACCGCGATGCGCAGCGCGTTGCGCTGATAGCGGGTGGCGAGCGCGACGATGGTCTTGGGCAACGTCGCCGAGAACAGCAGCGTCAGCCGCTCGGCCGGCGTCTGCTCCAGAATGAACTCGAGATCCTCGCGGAAGCCCATGTCGAGCATCTCGTCGGCCTCGTCGAGCACGACCGCCTCGAGCCCGGAGATGTCCAGCCCGCCGCGCTCGATGTGGTCGCGCAGACGGCCGGGCGTGCCGACGACGATGTGGGCGCCCTGCGACAGCCGACGGCGCTCGGCGCGCGGGTCCATGCCGCCGACGCAGGCGACGATGCGCGCGCTCGTCTCCTCGAACAGCCACGCCAGCTCGCGCTCGACCTGCAGCGCCAGTTCGCGCGTCGGCGCGATCACCAGCGCCCGCGGAATGCCCGCCTCGGAGAAGGCCTCCAGCGGTCCGAGCAGCTCGGCGCCGAGCACGAGCCCATAGGCCACGGTCTTGCCGGACCCGGTCTGGGCGGAGACGAGGAGGTCGCGACCGCGCGCTTCGGCGGCCAGGACGGCGGCCTGGACCGGGGTCGGTTCGTCGTAGTTGCGCGCAACGAGGGCGCGATCGAGCGCAGGGCTCGCGAGAGGAAAGGCCAAAGGGGGTGCTCCGGTCGGCGCGAGGCGGGTCGACCGAGGGTCGGCATCACGGTTCCTCGCCGAGATGGCGTTTCCTATAGCCGGTTCGCGCGCGCCGGTCGAGAACGACCGCCGCATTCTTTCGCATCGCAGCACGGAAATGCACGTTCCTGCGACGATCCGCGTTCACAAACGACTTGTGAAAGCCGCTCGACTGCGCAGGATGACGGAGAGACGACGCCATCCGGCCCCGGCCGAATCCCGTGAAGGAAGAGACCCCCTATGTCGCAGACCAAGATCCTCGTCGCCCAGGGCGGAGGCCCGACCGCCGTCATCAACCAGTCGATCGTCGGAGCCGTGCTCGAGGCGCGCAAGTTCCGCAACGTCGAGCTGGTCTACGGCGCGTATCACGGCGTGCGCGGCATCATCAACGAGGACTTCATCGACCTCACCCAGGAGACCAGCCACAATCTGGAGATGGTCGGCAACACCCCCTCCTCCGGCCTCGGCTCGACCCGCGACAAGCCCGACCTGAAGTACTGCCAGGAGATCTTCAAGGTCCTGAAGGCCCACGCCATCGGCCACTTCTACTACGTCGGCGGCAACGACTCCTCCGACACCGTGCGCATCGTCTCCGAGGAGGCGCAAAAGGCGAACTACGACCTGCGCTGCATCCACATCCCCAAGACCATCGACAACGATCTGATGGTCAACGACCACACCCCGGGCTTCCCCTCGGCCGCGCGCTTCGTCGCCCAGGCCTTCATGGGCGCCAACCTCGACAACGCGGCGCTGCCGGGCGTCTACGTCGCCGTGGTCATGGGTCGCCACGCCGGCTTCCTCACCGCCGCCTCCGCGCTCGGCAAGAAGTTTCCCGACGACGGCCCGCACCTGATCTACATCCCCGAGCGCGCCTTCTCGATCGACCGCTTCCTCGCCGACGTGAAGGCGACCTACGAGAAGTACGGCCGCTGCGTCGTCGCGGTGTCGGAAGGCATCCACGACGATAAGGGCGTGCCGATCATCACCTCGCTGATGTCCCAGGTCGAGCACGACGCCCACGGCAACGTCCAGCTCTCCGGCACCGGCGCGCTCGCCGATCTGCTGTGCGAGGAGATCAAGTCGAAGCTCAAGATCTCGCGCGTGCGCGGCGACACCTTCGGCTACCTCCAGCGCTCGTTCATCGGCTGCGTCTCCGACGTCGACCAGCGCGAGGCGCGCGAAGTGGGCGAGAAGGCGGTGCAGTACGCCATGTGGGGCAAGGTCGACGGCTCGGTGACGATCCATCGCACCGGCTTCTACTCGGTCGACTACCAGCTCACCCCCCTCACCGAGGTCGCCGGCAAGACCCGCCACATGCCCGACGAGTTCATCTCGGAGCAGGGCAACGACGTCACCGACGCCTTCCGCCTCTACCTGCGCCCGCTTCTGGGCTCCGGTATGCCCGACGCCTATCGCGTCCGCCTCAACCGGGTGCCGAAGATCCTCAACATCGGCGCCTGAGGCGATCGGTCTCCGAAACCGAAGGGCCGGCGGATCGCTCCGCCGGCCCTTTCGATGTCCCCTCGGCGCGATCGCCTCAGCGGCCGGTGGCGATCGGACCGGCCTTGGCGGTCCACTCGATCATCGAGCCGGAATAGTTGAGCACGTCGGTGCGCCCGGCGCCGTGCGCGGCGGCCTGGGCGCGGCCGGAGCGATTGCCGGAGCGGCACATCAACACCACGCGCTTGCCCTCGGGCTTGGGCAGCGCCGCCGGCGAAAAGGCCGACAGCGGCAGATTGATCGCGCCCGGCACGTGGCCGGCGACGAATTCACCGCTCTCGCGCACGTCGATCAGGACGATCGACCCCTGCTCAAGCCCCTTGCGCACCTCGTCGTAGCCGATCGCCGAATCGGCCCGGCCCGACCCGGTGGCGACGACGTAACCGACCACGGCGAGCGCGGCAGCGGCAGCGAACAGGGATCGACGATCGAGCATGCTCCGAACTCCGGCTGGACCGATTCCACGATCGGCGCGAGGGATCTATCAGATATTCCAGACCGACTGTCCAAGAATGTGTGCGACATCACGTCCTGGTGAATGGTGCAGTGCAACATTGACATTTGCAGTGCAGCATGGCTTCATGCGGTCAACACGGCGCCGGGGTATCCGCGAGGAGATCCGGGTAGAACCGTCGGAACGACGATCGGATCTGGTGGCCGACGGGATCCGCCCGCAGCGGATGAGTTCGACGTCCTTCGCGACGGTCGAACGCGTGAGACGACCGGAGTACATCGATGCTTGGACCTGCCGATCTCGAGGCCTGGACCGACGACGTCGAGACCGATGGGCCGACCGCCGAGCCCGCCGCGAATCGCGAGAGCGCCCGCGAGCGTCGCATGCGACTGATGCTGCGTCTCGCGACCGGCACGCGCCTGAGCCTCGGCGAGCTGTACGAGCTCGGCCCCGGCCGCCGCCGCCACTGACCCTCGACGACGCGAACGGCCTCTCCTCTCGTGTGAACGGCCCGAATTGCGGCCGTTCTCGCCCTTCCGCCCCCGCGCTCGTGCGATCCGCCGCGAGCGCGAACTCGGCCGAGCACGACGAACGCGCCGCACCGGCAATATCCGTTGCTCCCCTCCCGCCCTTCCGCTATGAAGGCCCTCGTTCGGCCCGCTCGTCATCGAGCGCGGATCACCGATGAGGTGATCGGAAGCACCCGTAGCTCAGCTGGATAGAGTGTTGCCCTCCGAAGGCAAAGGTCACAGGTTCGAATCCTGTCGGGTGCGCCA
>JBEOKB010000252.1:0-3787 GCA_040275425.1 Siculibacillus sp.
GCCGTGGGCGAGGCGATCGAGCGGCACCGCCCAGGTCGGGATCGAGCAGCCGTCCATGCCGTGCGGCGCGGCGGCGAGATCGACGCCGGTGACGTCCTCGATCGCCGCGGCGATCTCGCGCTGGATCGGGTGATCGACGTCGCCGTAGCCGGTCGGATCGATCCCGGTGTGGCAGGCGAGGCAGACGAAGCCGGCGTGTTTGCCCGAACAATTGTTGTGGAGGCGGGTGGGCGCGCGGCCGTCGCGACCGAGGCGGGCGACGTCGACCTCGCGCCTGGGCCAGTGCGGGCCGCAGACGAGGCAGGTCTCGTCGCGACCGACGCGGGCGAGCATGGCGCGGGCGGTCTCGACGTGGATCTCCTCGCCGCTGTGGGAGGCCCCGGCGAGCGCCAGTTCGGCCGTACCGAGGCCGAGCGCGTCGGCGGCGCCGCTCTCCACCAACGGCAGGGCCTGAATCACCTTGATCGCCGAGCGCGGGAAGACCGGACGGGCGACGTCGCCGAGCGCGAGCCGCGTGCGCCCGGCGGCGTCGACCACGGCGACGGTGACGGCATGGCGGCTCTCGACATGGCCGCCGCGGGTGACTTCGATCTGGAGGGGACCGGTGTTCACGTCGTTCTCCGGCTGTTGTTTCAGTGCTTGCAGTCGTCGCAGGGCGGATATTGAGGGACGTCAAAGCAGGCGACCGAATTTCATGGTAAACTCTTCTCTAATAAAATATCAGAGGGAGGGTTCATCATGATCTCGAAGGACGACATCCTCGGTCTGTGCGACCTCGACGAAGACGAGATCGACGCCATCGCCGAACACGAGCACATTCCCGAAGTCGCCGCGGCCGCGCTCGGCAACTACATGATTCATCAGGCCAACGGCGCCGCGCAGGTCCACACGATGATCGTGGACGACATCCGCGAGGCTCTCGGCCGGCAGGACGGGGCGCACGCCGCCTCGCTCTATCAGACGCTGCGCCACTTCCTGGCGCATCACCGCCTCGCCGCGTGACCGGCGGCCCGCGAGGGTGGTGATCCTCTCGATCGTCCCGTTGGTCGGGGCGATCGTCGGCGTTCGGCGCTTCGTCCTTCCCCGCGCGGGAGGGCGGAGCGTTCGATTTCGTCTCACCTGTACGGTTTCCCCTGACAGACGTCTACGCCCTTCGTATGATGGGATCGACGCGACGTGACCGAGTGCGCTCGGATTCTCCGGAATCCGTCCGTTTTCGGCCGTTCAGCGTCGTCGCGCCGTCGAAGAGAAGGACGCTCGCCCGTGCCGAAGATCGAGAAGCTGCTGGTCGCCAATCGCTCCGAAATCGCCATTCGCGTGTTCCGTGCCGCCAACGAGCTGGGGCTGAGAACGGTGGCGATCTTCGCCGAGGAGGACAAGCTGGCGCTGCACCGGTTCAAGGCCGACGAAGCCTATCAGGTGGGCAAGGGGATGGGGCCGATCGAGGCCTATCTCTCGGTGCCGGAGATCATTCGCGTCGCCAGGCTCTCGGGCGCCGACGCGATTCATCCCGGCTACGGTTTTCTCTCCGAGAGCCCGGAGTTCGCCGACGCCTGCCGCGAGGCCGGGCTCACCTTCATCGGCCCCTCGGCCGACACGATGCGGCGGCTCGGCAACAAGGTGGCCGCGCGCAATCTGGCGATCTCGGTCGGCGTGCCGGTGATGCCGGCGACCGAGCCGCTGCCCGACGACATGGCGGCGATCCGGGCGGCGGCGCTGGAGATCGGCTATCCGGTGATGCTCAAGGCGTCGTGGGGCGGCGGCGGGCGTGGCATGCGGGTCATCCGCGACGAAGCGCAGCTGATGCGCGACGTGGTGGCGGCCAAGCGCGAGGCCAAGGCGGCGTTCGGCAAGGACGAGATCTATCTCGAGAAGCTGGTGGAGCGCGCGCGCCACGTCGAGGTGCAGATCCTCGGCGACACCCACGGCAACGTCGTTCACCTGTTCGAGCGCGACTGCACGGTGCAGCGGCGTCACCAGAAGGTGGTGGAGCGGGCGCCCGCTCCCTATCTCGGCGCTGCGCAGCGGGCGGAGCTGTGCGGCCATGCGGTGAAGATCGCGCAGGCCACCGGCTACGTCGCCGCCGGCACGGTCGAGTTCCTGATGGATTCCGACACCGGCCGGTTCTACTTCATCGAGGTCAACCCGCGCGTCCAGGTCGAGCACACCGTCACCGAGCAGGTGACCGGCATCGACATCATCAAGGCGCAGATCCATCTGGTCGAAGGCGCGGCGATCGGGACGCCGGAGAGCGGGGTTCCGGCGCAAGGCGACATCCGCCTCAACGGCCACGCGCTCCAGTGCCGCATCACCACCGAGGACCCGGAGAACAACTTCGTTCCCGACTACGGCCGCATCACCGCCTATCGCGGGGCGATGGGCTTCGGCATCCGACTCGACGGCGGCACCGCCTATTCGGGCGCGGTCATCACCCGCTACTACGATCCGATGCTGGAGAAGGTGACCGCCTGGGCGCCGACGGCGGCGGAAGCGATCGCCCGCATGGACCGGGCCCTGCGCGAATTCCGCATTCGCGGCGTCGCCACCAACCTCACCTTCCTCGAGAACGTGATCGGCCATCCGGCCTTCCGCGACGCGAGCTACACCACCCGCTTCATCGACGAGACGCCGGAGCTGTTCCGGGGGGCGCGGCGCAAGGACCGGGCGACCAAGCTCCTCACCTTCATCGCCGACGTCACCGTCAACGGGCACCCGGAGGTGCGCGGGCGGGCCCTGCCGCCCAAGGACGCGCCGAAGCCGATCGTGCCGATGTTCGACGCGCCCGTCCGGCCCGGCACCAAGCAGATCCTCGACGAGCGAGGTCCCAAGGGGCTGGCCGACTGGATGCTGGCGCAGCGCCGTATTCTCGTCACCGACACCACCATGCGCGACGGCCACCAGTCGCTGCTCGCCACGCGCATGCGCACCCACGACATCGTTCAGGTGGCCGAGGCCTATGCGCGCGGACTGCCCGACCTCTTCTCCCTCGAGTGCTGGGGCGGGGCGACCTTCGACGTCGCCATGCGCTTCCTCACCGAGGACCCGTGGGAGCGGCTGGCGCTGGTGCGCGAGAAGGCGCCGAACATCCTGCTCCAGATGCTGCTACGCGGGGCGAACGGCGTCGGCTACGCCAACTATCCCGACAACGTCGTGAAGTTCTTCGTGCGCGAGGCGGCTCGAGGAGGCGTCGACGTGTTCCGCATCTTCGACGCGCTCAACTGGATGGAGAACATCCGCCCGGCGATCGACGCGGTCGCCTCGGAGGGCAAGGTGGCGGAAGCGGCGGTCTGCTACACCGGCGACATTCTCGATCCGACCCGCGCCAAATACTCGCTGAAGTACTACGTCGATCTGGCCAAGGAGATGGAGCGGGCGGGCGCACACGTCCTCGGCGTCAAGGACATGGCCGGGCTCCTGAAACCGCCGGCGGCGAAGGTGCTGTTCAAGGCGCTGCGCGAGGAGATCTCGATCCCGATCCACTTCCACACCCATGACACCTCGGGCATTTCCGCGGCGAGCGTGCTGGCGGCGGTGGACGCGGGAGTGGATGCGGTCGACGCGGCGATGGACGCCTTCTCCGGCCTCACATCACAGCCCTGTCTCGGCTCGATCGTCTCGGCGCTGAGGGGCACGGAGCGCGATTCCGGGCTCGATCCGGCGACCATCCGCGAGCTGTCGTTCTACTGGGAAGCCGTGCGCACTCAGTACCGCGCCTTCGAGAGCGATCTCAGATCGGGCGCGTCGGAGGTCTATCTGCACGAGATGCCGGGCGGGCAGTTCACCAACC
>JBEOKB010000253.1:0-3119 GCA_040275425.1 Siculibacillus sp.
GGCCGCGCCCGCCGCCGCCAAGCCGGCCGCTCCGGCCGCCGCCGCGCCGGCGGAGGAGGATCCGGCGCCGTGGATCAAGCTGTGCTCGAAGGACGCCGAGAAGAAGAACGTCTGCCTCGTCGCCAAGGAACTGCGCTCGGCCGAGGGCCAGCTGGTCGCCTCGGTGGCGCTGCGCGACATCGAGGGCGATCCGAAGAAGGTGCTGCTGATCGCCGTGCCGCCGGTGGTGCTGATCCAGCCGGGCATGCGCGTGCAGGTCGACAAGGGCAAGCAGATCGAGGCCAAGTACACGATCTGCTTCCCCAACGCCTGCTACGCCGAGATGGATCTGTCCGATCAGACGCTGGGCGAGATGAAGAAGGGGCAGGCCCTGATCGTCACCTCGCTCAACATCCAGCAGAAGCCGATGAGCTTCCCCTTCCGCCTGTCCACGTTCAAGTCGGTGGCGGAAGGCCCGGGCATCGACCCGTCGGCCTCGCAGCAGAACCAGGAGCAGCTCCAGCAGCAGCTCCAGAAGAAGGCCGAAGAGGCCGCCAAGAAGCTCGGCGACGCGCCCAAGCCCTGAGGCGTCGGCGCATCCGCCGATGCGCCCGCCCGGCCGGACATCGCCTGCGACACCCTGACGCGCGTCGAGCGATCGGCGCGCGTCTTCTCGTTCTTCCGGCCTCTTCGGCGGAGGATCGGCGCCACCTTTCCGCGAGTTAACTCGACGTGAGCGGTCGGCGGGCGCATGCCTTCTCGCGAGTTCGACGGGTGGTCCCGGACCTCCGTCGCCGCATCGAAGGAGAGCCGACATGTTCCGCGACATCGTGAATCGCTACGCCACGCCCTTCACCACCGGCCTGTTCGTGGTGTCGCTGGTCTCGGGCGTCGCGTTGTTCTTCCACATCGGGTCGAGCTGGTTCCACGGGATGCACGAGTGGCTGTCGATGGTGCTGATCGTGCCGTTCGCGCTGCACGTCTGGAAGAACTGGCTGCCGATGAAGCTCTATTTCCAGAAGGGGCGGCTGGTGTGGCCGTTGGCGGCGAGCCTTCTGGCGGCGGTGCTCTTCGTGGTGCCGAGCCTGACCGGTGGCGCGGCGGGCGGCAATCCGCAGGTCGCGATGTTCCAGGCGATCGGCAACGCCAGGATCGCCGATCTCGAGCCGGTGCTGAAGCTCTCGGCGACCGAGATCGATCAGAGGCTGGCCTCGGTCGGCCTCACCGGCGTCGACCATCAGACCTCGCTCGCCGCCGCCGCCAAGGCGGCCGGCAAGGACACCCGCCACGTGGTGTTCCAGGTGATCCAGCCGCACTGACGGCATTCGTGAACGACGGCGCGCGCGGGGCACCAGGTGTCCCGCGCGTCGTCGTTCGGGATCAGACCGCGATCTTGGCGCGGACGGCCTCCGGGTCGACCTCGTCGCTGGTGCCACTGATCACCACCTCGCCGCGATCGAGCACGGCGTAGCGATCGGCCAGTTCGCGGGCGAAGTCGAAGTACTGCTCGACCAGCAGGATGGCCATGGTGCCCTTGGCGCGCAGATATTCGAGCGCACGGCCGATGTCCTTGATGATCGAGGGCTGGATGCCCTCGGTCGGTTCGTCGAGGACGAGGAGGCGCGGGCGCGTGACCAGGGCGCGGCCGATGGCGAGCTGCTGCTGCTGGCCGCCGGAGAGGTCGCCGCCGCGCCGACGCAGCATGTCCTTGAGCACGGGGAAGAGATCGTAGATCTCGTCGGGAATGAAGCGTTCGGAGCGGGGCAGGCAGGCGAAGCCGGTCTCGAGGTTCTCCTCCACCGTCAGGAGCGGGAAGATCTCGCGGCCCTGGGGCACGAAGGCGATGCCGGCGCGGGCGCGATCGTAAGGCGCCGAGCGCCCGAGGTCCTTGCCCTCCCACTCGATGCGACCCGCGGCGATCGGCTGATGGCCGGTGACGGCGCGCAGGAGCGAGGTCTTGCCGACGCCGTTGCGGCCGAGCACGCAGGAGATCTCGCCGATCTCGGCCGTGACCGAGACGGAGCGCAGAGCCTGGGCGGCGCCGTAGTAGAGGTCGATGGTCTCGACTTTGAGCATGGGTCTCACCGTCCCAGATAGACTTCGATGACGCGCGGGTCGTTGGCGACGTGGTCGATCGTGCCCTCGGAGAGCACTCCGCCCTCGTGCAGCACGGTCACGCGCACGCCGAGTTCTCGCACGAAGGCCATGTCGTGCTCGACCACCACCACCGACTTGCCGGTGGCGTTGATCTCGCGCAGCAGGGCGGCGGTCTGCATGGTCTCGGCGTCGGTCATGCCGGCGACCGGCTCGTCGACCAGCAGGAGCTTGGGCTCCTGTGCCAGCAGCATGCCGATCTCCAGCCACTGCTTCTGGCCGTGGGAGAGGTTCCGGGCGAGATCGGCGCGGCGATCGGCGAGCCTCACCGTCGCCAGGATCTCGTCGATGCGGGCGGCCTCGGCGGCGGAGACGCGATGGAACAGCGAGGCGAGGGGGCCGCGATCGGCCTTCAGCGCCAGATAGACGTTGTCCTCGACCGTGTGGCTCTCGAACACGGTCGGCTTCTGGAACTTGCGGCCGATGCCGAGTTCGGCGATCGCCGCCTCGTCGAGGCGGGTCAGATCGATCGAGCCGCCCTCGAACAGCAGCTCGCCCTCGTCGGGACGGGTCTTGCCGGTGATGCAGTCCATCATGGTGGTCTTGCCGGCGCCGTTGGGGCCGATGATGGCGCGCATCTCGCCCGGCGCGATCACGAGGCTGAGGCCCTTCAGCGCCTTGAAGCCGTCGAACGACACCTTGACGTCGTCGAGGTAGAGCAGGGACTGGGACGCGATCTCGAGGCTCATGTCTCTCTCCTCACTCCGCCGGGGTCGGGGCGGGGGCGACGTCGACGGCGCGCGCGGCGGCGCGACGCTTCTCGCGCCACTCGGTCCAGGTGCCGACGATCCCCTTGGGCAGGAACAGCGTGACCAGGACGAACAGGCCGCCGAGGGCGAACAGCCACAGCGAGGGCAGCACGGCGGTGAACCAGGTCTTGCCCCAGTTGACCGCGACCGCGCCGACGATCGGCCCGACCAGGGTGCCGCGTCCGCCGACCGCCACCCAGATCACCGCCTCGATCGAGTTGGCGGGCGAGAATTCGC
>JBEOKB010000254.1:0-9407 GCA_040275425.1 Siculibacillus sp.
TCTAACCCGTCGCGCCGCTCGAGGAACCGCGCCAGCGACCGAATGCCCGCGAGGTTGCGTCCGAGCGAACGGGCGCCCACCCCCGCCCCGCGCCGCCGCGCCAGATGCGCGCGCAGATCCGACGGCCGCAGCCGCGACAGCGCCTCGATCGTCGGCGGCTCGCCCAGATGCTCGGTGAGAAAGCGCAGAAACTGTTCGACGTCGCGCCCGTAGGCCTCCAGCGTCTCCGGCGACGCCCGCCGTTCGCCCTCGAGATGGCGTCGCCACCGCACCACCGCGTCCGCGAGGTCCGGCGCGGCGAGGATCAGGATTTCCGGCGAGGAGGAGGGCGAGGCGGACATCGGACGCGGAGACCTCTCGGAACGGGAGCCGCCGAGTCTCGCTCCTCTCCGTTAAGGTCCGATTGACCGCCCGCGTCGACGTCGCCCGCGTCACCCCCTATCCTCGCCCTCGGCGCCCGTCGCCCGAATCGCGAAAGGCCCCGGTGACCGATCTCTTCCCCCCCGCCCCCGATGCCCGCCCCGCGGTGGTCCCGGTCCTGGTGCCGGTGGCGATCGACACGGCCTATTCCTATCGCGTGCCGCGCGGGCTCGATCTCGTCCCCGGCTCGATCGTCGAGGTGCCGCTCGGCCCCCGCCGCGTGCTCGGCGTGGTCTGGGACCCCGCCCCCGACGCCCGCGCCCTCAAGGTCGGCGACAACCGCCTGCGCGAGGTCGAGCGCGCCTTCGACGTCCCCCCGCTCGGCGTCGCGCTGCGCCGCTTCGTCGACCGCCTCGCCCGCTACTATCTGATGCCGCGCGGCATGGTGCTGCGCATGATCCTGCGCGCGCCCGAGGCCCTGGAGCCGGAGGCGCCGATTCGCGGCGTCCGCCTCACCGGCACCCCCGACGACCGGCACCTGCCCGAACGCATGACCTCCGCCCGCCGCCGCGTCCTCGACGCGCTGGAGGAGGACTTCGCCTGGTCGCGCACCGGGCTGGCCGCCTCCGCCGGCGTCTCGGCGAGCGTGATCGACGGCCTGATCGCCCAGGGAACCCTGGAGGAGGTCTGGCTCCCGCCCGGCCGTCCCCCGAGCGCGCCCGATCCCGCTCACGGCGGCAAACCGCTCTCCCTCGATCAGGCCGCCGCCGCCGAGGATCTCGTCGCCGCCGTCGCCGCCCGGACCTTCCGCGTCGACCTCCTCGACGGCGTCACCGGCTCCGGCAAAACGGAAGTGTGGTTCGAGGCCGTCGCCGAGGCCGCCCGCCTCGGCCGTCAGGCGCTGGTGCTCCTGCCCGAGATTGCCCTGACCGCCGAGTTCCGCGCCCGCTTCGCCGAGCGCTTCGGCGTCGAGCCGGCCGAATGGCACTCCGAGGTGCCGCCCAGGACCCGCGCCCGCATCTGGCGCGGAGTCGCCACCGGCGAGGTGCCGGTGGTGATCGGCGCACGCTCGTCGCTGTTCCTGCCCTTCGCCGACCTCGGCCTGATCGTCGTCGACGAAGAACACGACGGCGCCTACAAGCAGGAGGAGGGTGTCGTCTACCATGCCCGCGACATGGCCGTGCTGCGCGGCCGCCTCGGCGACTTCCCCGTGGTACTCGCCTCCGCCACCCCGTCGCTGGAGACCTGGGTCAACGCCGAACAGGGCCGCTACCGCCGCCTCGTCCTGCCGACCCGCGTCGGCCCCGCCCGCCTGCCCGAGATCCGCACCCTCGACCTGCGCCGCCACACGCCCCCGCCGGGGAAGTTCCTGAGCCCCCCCCTGGTCGCCGCCGTGCGCGACACCATCGCGAACGGCCGCCAGGCCCTGCTCTTCCTCAATCGGCGCGGCTACGCCCCGCTGACGCTGTGTCGCACCTGCGGGCACCGCTTCGAGTGCCCGAACTGCTCGGCCTGGCTGGTCGAGCACCGCTTCCGCGGCCAACTCGTCTGCCATCACTGCGGCCATTCGGTCCGCCGCCCCGACGCCTGCCCCGAATGCGGCGAGATCGACGCGCTCGTCGCCTGCGGCCCCGGCATCGAGCGCATCGCCGAGGAGGCGGCGCAGCTCTTCCCCGACGCCCGCCGCCTCGTGCTGTCCTCCGACATGCCCGGCGGCTCCGCCCGCATGAAGGCCGAACTCGCCGCCTTCGCCGAAGGCCGCGCCGATCTGGTCATCGGCACCCAGGTGCTGGCCAAGGGCCACAACTTCCCCCTGCTCGATCTGGTCGGCGTCGTCGACGCCGATCTCGGCCTCGCCCACGGCGACCTGCGCGCCGCCGAGAAGACCTTCCAGCTGATCCAGCAGGTGACCGGCCGCGCCGGTCGCGTCGACGCCGGCGCCCGCGCCTTCCTCCAGACCCGCGCCCCCGACCATCCGGTGCTGCGCGCCGTCGTCGCGGGCGACCGCGACGGCTTCTACGAAAGAGAGGCCGACGAGCGCCGCCGCGCCGGACTGCCCCCCTTCGGCCGCCTCGCCGGCATCGTCGTCTCGGCCGAGACCCGCGACGAGGCCCACGCCCACGCCCGCGCCATGGCCGCCGTCGCCCCGCGCGCGCCCGAACTCGCCGTGCTCGGCCCGGCCGAGGCCCCGATCGCGGTGGTGCGCGGACGTCACCGATTCCGCCTGCTGATGCGCTGCGCCCGCTCTCTCGACATTCAGTCGTACCTCCGCTCCTGGCTCGCCGATTCTCCGCCGCCGCGCGGATCGATCCGTGTCCATGTGGACGTCGACCCCCAGAGTTTTCTGTGAGTTACCGCGTCGCACCACGTTCACTCGCCCTCCTTAGACTTTCGAAAGGCGGCCCGGACCGCGTGTTGCGCCGACCTCCCCCGTATGCTAGGACACGCCCGTCTTCGGCGGAAAAGCTCGATCCGAGTACTTTTTCGTCGAGAAAATTCCAACGATTTCAGGGGCGTGCGGGGCGATGCCGCACCGGACGCCCGAATTGGCGTGGGGGTCTGGGACCGGTGGCAGAGACGACTTCGATCGTATCCGGCGTGGCTCGGCGCTATGCGAGCGCGCTCTTCGAAGTGGCCCTCGAGGCGGGTGCCGTCGATACCGTCGGCGGCGATCTCGAGACCTTCGGTCGCGCGATGACCGAGAGCGCCGATCTCGCGCGCCTCGTGGGTAGCCCCGTCTTCTCGGCCGAGGAGCAGACTCGTGCCGTCACGGCCGTGCTCGCCAAGCTCGGCATCGGCGGCTTCGCCGCCAACTTCATCGGGCTCGCGGCGCGCAACCGCCGGCTCTTCGTTCTTCCCGGCATGATCGAGGCATATCGCCAGCTCGTCGCGGCTCACCGCGGCGAACAGGTGGCCGAGGTCACGTCGGCGCACTCCCTCACCGAGGACCAGGTCTCCTCGCTCACGGCGGCTCTTTCGGGCGTCGCTCAGGGCAAGGAGATCCGGATCGTCCCGAAGGTGGATCCCTCGATCATCGGTGGCCTCATCGTCAAGGTGGGCTCCCGCATGATCGACACCTCTCTGAAGACGAAACTCACTTCTCTCAAGGTCGCACTGAAAGAGGTCCGCTGATGGATATTCGGGCGGCGGAAATTTCCGCAATCCTCAAGGAGCAGATCAAGAACTTCGGCCAGGAAGCCGAGGTTTCTGAGGTCGGCCAGGTTCTGTCCGTCGGCGACGGCATCGCGCGTGTGCATGGACTCGACAAGGTCCAGGCCGGTGAGATGGTCGAGTTCGCCAACGGCACCCGTGGTATGGCGCTCAACCTCGAAGTCGACAACGTCGGCATCGTGATCTTCGGTTCCGACCGTGAGATCAAAGAGGGCGACGTCGTCAAGCGCACCGGCGCCATCGTGGACGTGCCGGTCGGCAAGGGCCTGCTCGGTCGCGTCGTCGACGCGCTCGGCAACCCGATCGACGGCAAGGGTCCGATCGAGGCGACCGAGCGTCGCCGCGTCGACGTCAAGGCCCCGGGCATCATCCCGCGCAAGTCGGTGCACGAGCCGATGTCCACCGGCCTCAAGTCGGTCGACGCGCTGATCCCGATCGGCCGTGGCCAGCGCGAGCTGATCATCGGCGACCGTCAGACCGGCAAGACCGCGATCGCGCTCGACACGATCCTGAACCAGAAGCCGATCAACGCCACCGGCGACGAGAGCCAGAAGCTCTACTGCGTCTACGTCGCGATCGGTCAGAAGCGTTCGACCGTGGCCCAGTTCGTGAAGGTCCTCGAGGAGCAGGGTGCTCTCGAGTACTCGATCGTCGTGGCCGCCACCGCCTCCGACGCCGCGCCGATGCAGTTCATCGCGCCGTTCGCCGGTTGCGCCATGGGCGAGTACTTCCGCGACAACGGCATGCACGCCGTCATCATCTACGACGACCTTTCCAAGCAGGCCGTCGCCTACCGTCAGATGTCGCTCCTTCTGCGTCGTCCGCCGGGTCGTGAAGCCTATCCGGGCGACGTCTTCTACCTGCACTCCCGTCTGCTGGAGCGCGCGGCGAAGCTCAACAAGGACAACGGCCTCGGCTCGCTGACCGCTCTGCCGGTCATCGAAACCCAGGCGAACGACGTGTCCGCCTACATCCCGACCAACGTGATCTCGATCACCGACGGTCAGATCTTCCTCGAGACGGACCTGTTCTACCAGGGCATTCGTCCCGCGGTGAACGTCGGCCTCTCGGTCTCTCGCGTGGGCTCCTCGGCCCAGGTGAAGGCGATGAAGCAGGTCGCCGGCAAGATCAAGGGCGAGCTGGCGCAGTACCGCGAGATGGCGGCCTTCGCTCAGTTCGGTTCGGACCTCGACGCGGTGACCCAGCGTCTGCTCAATCGTGGCGCTCGTCTGACCGAGCTCCTCAAGCAGGCGCAGTTCTCCCCGCTCAAGACCGAAGAGCAGGTCTGCGTGATCTACGCCGGCATCAATGGTTACCTGGACGCGATCCCGGTGAACAAGGTCGGCGCCTACGAGCAGGGCCTCCTGCGCACCCTTCGGGCCGAGCACGGCGCTCTTCTCGACGGCATCCGCGACAAGAAGGAACTGACCTCCGAGCTCGGCGACAAGCTGAAGTCGGTCGTCGAAGCCTTCACCAAGTCCTTCGCCTGATCGGGCGCGAGGAACTGGTCATCGGTCGATCCGGCGGGTTCTCCCGGCGGATCGACGACGGAAGAACCGGGCATCCGCCCGGTTTCACGCTCGAGGATAGGACGGCCCGATGCCGAGCTTGAAGGATCTCAGAAATCGCATCGCCTCGGTGAAGGCGACGCAGAAGATCACGAAGGCCATGCAGATGGTGGCGGCGGCGAAGCTGCGCCGCGCCCAGCAGGCCGCCGAGGCCGCCCGGCCCTTCGCCGAGCGGATGAATTCCGTTCTGGCCAATCTGGCCGGCGCCTTCGAAGGTCGCCCGGACGCCCCTGTTCTTCTCGCCGGCAACGGCAGGTCGGACGTCCATCTGCTGGTGGTGTGCACCGCCGAGCGCGGCCTGTGCGGCGCCTTCAATTCGTCGATCGCGCGTCTCGCCCGTGACACCGCCAACGGCCTCATCGGCGACGGCAAGACGGTCAAGATCCTGTGCGTCGGCCGCAAGGGCGCGGACCAGCTTCGCCGCCTCTTCGCCGACAAGATCGTCGAAGTGATCGAGTTCAAGGGCGTCAAGCAGCTCGGCTACGAGCATGCCGACGGCGTCGGCAAGAAGATCCTGGCCATGTTCGAGGCCGGGGAATTCGACGTGGCGACCTTGTTCTTCTCGCGCTTCAAGTCGGTGATCTCGCAGATCCCGACCGCGCAGCAGATCATCCCGGCCGAGATCCCGGCCGGCACCGAGAAGTCGACCGGCGCCGTCTACGAGTGCGAGCCGAGCGAGGAGGAGATCCTGGCGGACCTTCTGCCGCGCAACGTTTCGACCCAGGTCTTCCGTGCGCTGCTCGAGAACGCCGCGTCCGAGCAGGGTTCGCGCATGTCCGCCATGGACAACGCGACGCGCAACGCCGGTGAAATGATCAAGAAGCTGTCGACGACCTACAACCGGTCGCGTCAGGCTCAGATCACCAAGGAACTCATCGAAATCATCTCGGGCGCCGAAGCGGTCTGAGCTTTTATTCAGAGGACATCACGATGGCTGACAGCAAGATCGGTCGCATTCGGCAGGTGATGGGTGCCGTCATCGACGTTCAGTTCGACGAGCACCTCCCGGCGATTCTCAATGCGCTCGAAACCACCAACAACGGCTCGCGTCTGGTTCTCGAGGTTGCCCAGCACCTCGGTGAGAACACCGTGCGCACCATCGCCATGGACTCGTCCGAGGGCCTCGCCCGTGGACAGGAAGTGCGCGACACCGGCCTGCCGATCGCCGTTCCGGTCGGCGACGGCACCCTCGGCCGCATCATCAACGTCATCGGCGAGCCGGTCGACGAGCTCGGTCCGGTCGACGCGGTCGAGCGTCGCCCGATCCACGCCCCGGCCCCGACCTTCGCGGAACAGTCGACCGAAGCCGAGATCCTCGTGACCGGCATCAAGGTCGTCGACCTTCTCGCTCCCTACTCCAAGGGCGGCAAGATCGGCCTGTTCGGCGGCGCCGGCGTCGGCAAGACCGTTCTGATCATGGAACTGATCAACAACGTCGCCAAGGCGCACGGTGGTTACTCGGTGTTCGCCGGCGTCGGCGAGCGCACTCGTGAGGGCAACGACCTCTATCACGAGATGATCGAGTCCCGCGTGAACGTCGACCCGAAGGAGAACAACGGTTCTGCCGCCGGTTCGAAGTGCGCGCTGGTCTACGGCCAGATGAACGAGCCCCCGGGTGCCCGCGCCCGCGTCGCTCTGACCGGTCTGACCGTCGCCGAGTACTTCCGCGACCAGGGTCAGGACGTGCTGTTCTTCGTCGACAACATCTTCCGCTTCACCCAGGCGGGTTCGGAAGTGTCGGCGCTGCTCGGCCGTATCCCGTCGGCGGTGGGCTATCAGCCCACCCTGGCGACGGAGATGGGCGCCCTCCAGGAGCGCATCACCACCACCAACACCGGTTCGATCACCTCGGTCCAGGCCATCTACGTGCCCGCCGACGACCTGACCGACCCGGCGCCGGCCGCCTCCTTCGCGCATCTCGACGCCACGACCGTTCTGTCGCGCTCGATCGCCGAAAAGGGCATCTATCCGGCGGTGGACCCGCTCGACTCGACCAGCCGCATCCTCTCGCCGCTCGTCATCGGCGAAGAGCACTACGCGGTCGCTCGTCAGGTTCAGGCGATCCTTCAGCGCTACAAGGCGCTCCAGGACATCATCGCGATCCTGGGCATGGACGAGCTGTCCGAAGAGGACAAGATCGCCGTGGCCCGCGCCCGTAAGATCGAGCGCTTCCTGTCGCAGCCCTTCCACGTCGCCGAAGTGTTCACCGGTTCGCCCGGCAAGCTCGTCGACCTGAAGGACACCATCCGCGGCTTCAAGGGTCTGTGCAACGGCGACTACGATCACCTCCCCGAGGCGGCCTTCTACATGGTCGGCACCATCGAGGAAGCGATCGAGAAGGCCAAGAAGCTCGCCGCCGAGGCGGCCTGATCGCCGGACCCCGTATCGGGTTCGGACGGATCCCCGCCCGAACCCGGACTGAGTTCGTGATGAGACCGGCCTCGTTCCGACGAGGCATTGAAGCGAGGCGATTATGGCCGAAGCGTTCAAGTTCGAACTGGTTTCTCCGGCGCGTCTGGTCCTCTCCGAGGACGTGGCGCAGGTGATGGTCCCCGGCTCCGACGGCGACTTCACCATGCTGAAGGGCCATTCGCCGTTCATGACCAACGTGCGCCCCGGCGTCGTCGAATCGACCTCGCCCTCCGGCAAGGTCACGAAGATCTTCGTGCGCGGCGGTTTCGCCGACGCCTCGGCCAACGGCCTCACCATCCTCGCCGAACAGGCGATTCCGGTGGAAGAGCTCAAGGCCGACGTGATCGCCAAGGAGATCAGGGACGCCGAGGAAGACGTGGCCGACGCCAAGACGGCGGAAGCCAAGCGCGTCGCCCAGGAGAAGCTCGATCAGCTGAAGGCGGTGTTCTCCGTCGCCGCGTCCCAGCACTGATCGTCTCTCGTCCGACCAAATCGAAAACCCCGGTCGCTCGCGCGGCCGGGGTTTTTCATCACGTACGAGCCGGTCACCGGCGGACCATCCGGGTGACGTCCGTCACTCTCGCGAGGCCGACCACCGCGACCCCTGCGCCGAGCCGACGGCACGTCCCTCACCGCCAGCGCCCCGTCGCGTGATCGCTCAGCCGAGCGCGAAGTCCGGCCGAATCGCCGCGATCTGCGCCACCGTGCCGCGCATCTCCTCTTCGGAGCCGAAGTCGGCGATCTCCACCGCAGCGCCGTCGCCGCCGTCGACCAGGAACAGATGCCACGTCGCCCGCCCGTCCGGACGATCCTCGCGCACCGCGCCCAGTGTTCCGCACTCCTCGTAGCCGAGCCGCCGCCGCACCGTCAGGCCGGAGAAGGTCCGCACCTCCTCGAGAATCGACGCCGACGACGCCTGGAACGCCACCGTCCGCTCGATGCCCCAGGCACCGATCGCCATCATCAGCGAACCGAGCGCGAGTCCCGCGCCGCAGGTCATCCATACGAAGGTGTCGGGAAACGGCGCCAGCCCCGGCCGCAGCATCGCCACCGGCACCAGCGCCCCGATCGCCACGCCGAGGCCGAGCACGGCCACCGCCAGACGCAGGGTGCCGTCGACCGGCCGTGTGAACCGAATCGCTCCCCGTGTACGGGTGATGGTGGTGATGGGCTGCATGATCGTCCTCCCTCGGGTGGTCCCGGCCTTTCCTCGAGCATGCGCGAACATGGTCAAGGAAGCCTTACCGACCCGGGGAAGACGATCAGGCCGGCGCGCCCAGATGCGCGAAGGCCGCCGCTACCCGCTCGTAGACCGGTCGCTTGAACGGAATGATCAGCCCGGGAAGATTGGCCAACGGCTCCCAGCGCCATTCGGCGAATTCACGCTCGCCCGCGGGCGGATTGACGATGTCGATCTCGCCCTCCTCGCCCTCGAAGCGGAAGGCGTACCACTTCTGCGTCTGGCCACGCCACTTGTGCTTCCAGCGTGCGCCGACCACGTCGCGCGGAATATCGTAGCTGTACCAGTCCGGCGCCTCGGCGATCAGCGTCGCCGTGCGCACGTTGGTCTCCTCCCACAACTCGCGCCGGGCGGCGGCGAGCGGGTCCTCGCCCGGATCGATGCCGCCCTGCGGCATCTGCCACTCGTGGCCGGGTGAGACGTGCTCGACCAGGCCTTCGTTCGCGCGGCGGCCGATCCACACCAGCCCGGCGCGGTTGATCAGGCAGATGCCGACACAGGGGCGATAGGGCAGGCTCTCGAATTCGGCAGGGGTCACGAACGCTCTCCGAGACACGCGGGATCGGGTCGCCAGATCTACCCGATCGCGCCTCCCGCGTCACCTCGCCCCGGATCGGCCGAAACACTTGAAATTCGCCGCCCCTTGCCCCTATGGT
>JBEOKB010000255.1:0-5510 GCA_040275425.1 Siculibacillus sp.
GCTCCCGGACACCGAGCGCGCCCGCCTCAAGGCGATCCTGCGCGAAGCCGTCCCGGATTCCGCCGGGGTCATCGTGCGCACCGCCGCCGAGGGTGCCTCCGAGGCCGAACTGCGCGCGGATGTCGAGCGCCTCACCACGGCCTGGGAGCAGATCAAGACCAAGGCTGCCGCGGCCGCCAAGAAGAAGTCCGGCAGCGGCGGGGCGCCCACGCTCCTGCATGGCGAGCCCGACCTCACCGTCCGGGTCATCCGAGACGTCTTCACCGAGGACTACTCCGCGCTCGTGGTGTCCGGGGACAAGGCATGGTCCGAGGTGAGTGCGTATGTCGATGGCGTCGCACCCGATCTTGCCCCGAGGGTCTCGACCTGGACCGGGACCGGCGACATCTTCGCCGAGTACCGCGTCGACGAGCAGATCGCCAAGGCCATGGACCGCAAGGTCTGGCTCCCCAGCGGCGGCTCGCTCGTCATCGACCGGACCGAGGCGATGACCGTCATCGACGTCAACACCGGCCGGTTCGTCGGGGCCGGGGGCGGTGCCGTCGAGGGGCAGGATCGGGCCGATGGCCGCCCACGGCGGCGGCGAGAGCGCCGGGGGGGCGCCGGTGACCGCGCGTTCGGGATGGGGCTCGACCGCCTTCTCCTCGGGTTGGGCGGCGTAGTCGGGGGCGTCGCCGCGCTTGAGGCGGACGATGCCCGCCTCGACGAAGAAGGCGAGTTTGCGCTGGCCGGGGCGGGTGAACAGGATGCCGTCGTTGGTGCGCAGGCGCTTGACCTGACCGTCGATGTCCGGGCCCATCTGGGTGTAGCGGCCCTCCTCGTCGGTGAAGGCCGACCAGACGTCGACGAAGGTGCCACCGGCGGCGCCGACGCGCGGACGGGCGAGGTCGTTGAGCGAGGACAGGAAGGCGGAATAGGCGGCGCGGCGGGTGGGGCCGAGATCGGCGTCGGCGGTGGGCGGCAGGCCGACCCACCAGAACGGCCGACCGGTCGAGCGCAGGGCGGCGACGAGGCGATCGACGCGCTCGCCGTAGACGCGCATCCACTCGTCGGAGCCCGGCTCGAGCGGCTTGCCGCCGGGCACGGGGATCGGCAGCCAGTCGTTGATGCCGATCATCGCCACGAGGAAGTCGGGCTTGGCCTCGGTCAGCACCTTCGGCACCTGCGCGATCCATTCGGCCTCACCGTCGCGGATCAGGCCGGCGGTCGCCTTGGTGCGGGGCACGACGACGAGGGCGGGCTCCTCGGCGAAGGCCATCTGCAGGCCGGTGGCGAGGCCGGTGGCCTCGACGTCGCCGATCACCACGACCGTCTGGGCATCGGGGTTCTTCGGCGCTTCGACGATCTTGGGCTCGACCGGCTTCTTCTTCACCGGCTCGGGCGGCAAGGGCGGCGGCTCGGCCCGACGCGGAGCGCCGAACAGCATGTTGAACAGGCCGGAGATCGGGTCCTGGGCGCGCGCCGGTTCGCCCGCCAACAGAAGGGCGGCGAGGAGAACCGTGAACAGCGTGGCGAGACTTCGGCGCATCGACCCTTCTCCCGTCGCCGGACGCGCGGGTCCGGCCGGACCGACGGCGAGAGAGTCGGTCGGGCGCAGTCTAGCCGCCGCGCAGGCGCTCGAGAACCTTGCTCGAGGGGTAGCCGTCGGCGGGGGTCATGCCGATCGACTTCTGCCAGGCCTGAACGGCGTTCTGGGTCTTCTCGCCGGTGCGGCCGTCGACGCCGCCGGTGTCGAAGCCGAGGGCGGTGAGGCGCTGCTGCATCTCCTGGGCCTCGGCGAGGGTGAGGGCGCGCTCGTCGGTCGGCCAGGCGTGGACGAAGCCGCCGTGGCCGCGGATCTTGTCGGAGAGGTGGCAGATCGCCAGGGCGTACTTGTACGACGGGTTGTACGACTTCACCGCGAAGAAGTTCTGCAGGAGCGCGAAGGCGGGACCGTTGGCGCCGGCGGGCAGCGACAGGCGGGCGATCTCGCCGGGACGGGGGAAGGCGGAACCGTCGGCGCGGCGCACGCCGCGCGCCGTCCATTCGCCCAGCGTCTTCTGGGTCTTGCCGTCGGCGAGGCCGTGGTCGAACCTGGGCGGCAGGGTGATCTCGTAGCCCCAGGCCTCGCCGCGCCGATACCTGCCGCGCTCGACCATGTAGCGGGCGGTGCCGGCGAGGGCGTCGTCGGGCCTGCCGAAGGGGTTGATGCGGCCGTCGCCGTCGAAGTCGACGCCCATGGCGAGCCAGACCTCGGGCATCCACTGGGTGTGGCCCATGGCGCCGGCCCAGGAGCCGATCATGTCGCCGGGCTCGGCCCAGCCGCGATCGACGATGACGAGGGCGTTGATCAGTTCCTGTTCCCAGTAGGAGCGGCGGCGGGCGTCGCCCCAGGCGAGGGCGGCGAGGCAGGGCACCACCGGCTTCATGTACTTGGCCGAGATCGCCAGATCGCCGAACGAACTCTCGAGGCCCCAGAGCGCGCACAGGAGGTGGCGGTCGACGCCGTAGCGGGCCTCGATGCGGTCCCACAGCTCGGCGTATTCCTGAATGCGCTTGCGGCCGGTCGTGGTGTTGTACTCGCTGGCGCGGCGGTCGACGTAGCGCCAGATCGGTTCCTGGACCTCGGGCTGGGCCTTGTCGTGCTTGTAGACCGAGGTGTCGGGCTCGATCACGTTCATGACGCGGTCGTAGGTGCGCGCCGAGACGCTCTTGGCGAGGGCGCGGGCCTTGAAGGTCTCGACCCACTCGCGAAAGCCCATGGTGGCGGCGGGCGGGGTCTCGGCCGACACGGCCTGGCTCTGCGCCCGTGCCGGGCCGGACCCGCCGATCGGGTTGGCCGAACAGGCCCCCAGCGCCAGCGATCCGGTGCCGATCAGGAAGGACCGGCGGGTCGCGTCGAGCGCGAGCAGCGGGAAGGTCGGCGCACGGTCCGGCGTCGGTCGGCTCATCGGGTCTCTCCTCGGCGTCGGGCGAGGTCGCATCGCCTCGCGCCCGACGGACCGTCGTTCTCGGGAGATCATGGTTAATCGCGGCTTAACACCGTCTTAACACGAGAGCTTTCAAGGTGGGCGCCCACGAAGTCGCCACGGAGGCGCCTTTCGCCCGCCACAGCGGCGCGCGAGAGGGGTGTCGCCGCGAGGTCGCTTCGCACGGCGGCTCCCCGGGCGTCGACACGCTTGTCGGCGATCGGGTGTTCGACTACGCATGTTTCGCCACCGCTAGCCGACGGCCCGAGAAGGCGGCCGTCGAGGGTTTCAGGAAAGCTCCCGAGATGAAGAAGATTCGCAAGGCCGTCCTCCCCGTCGCGGGCCTGGGGACCCGCTTCCTGCCGGCGACCAAGACCGTGCCGAAGGAAATGCTGTGCGTGGTCGACAAGCCGGTGCTGCAGTACGTCGTCGACGAGGCGCGCGAGGCGGGGATCGAGCACTTCATCTTCGTGACCGGCCGCAACAAGGCGGTGATCGAGGATCACTTCGACATCGCCTACGAGCTCGAGACGACGCTGAAGAACCGCAACAAGACGGCCGAGATCAGCCTGCTCGAGGCGCAGCGCCCGAAGGCGGGCACCACCAGCTTCACCCGCCAGCAGGAGCCGCTCGGGCTCGGTCACGCGGTGTGGTGCGCGCGCGACATCGTCGGCGACGAGCCGTTCGCGGTGCTCCTGCCCGACATGATCATGAAGGGGCGCACTCGCAGCTGCCTCGCCCAGATGACCGAGGTCTACGATCGGGTCGGCGGCAACGTGATCGCGCTCGAGGAATGCGCGCCGGAGATGGCTCATCAGTACGGCATCGTCGGCGTCGGCGCGGCCGAGGGCGCGGCTCTGCCGATCACCGCGATGGTGGAGAAGCCGCCGAAGGGCACGGCGCCGTCGAATCTCTTCATCAACGGCCGCTACATCCTGCAGCCGGAGATCTTCCATCTGCTGGAGACGCAGGAGCGCGGCGCGGGCGGCGAGATCCAGCTGACCGACTCGATGATCAAGCTGATGGCGCAGGCGCCGTTCTGGGGCGTGAAGTTCGACGGGCGCACCTACGACTGCGGCTCCAAGGTCGGCTTCCTCGCCGCCAACGTGGTCTACGGCCTGGAACGGTCGGAGCTGCGCGACGAGTTCAAGGCCGAACTCGAGGCGATCCTGAAGGGGATGTGATCGCGGTCTCGGCCCTCACCGACGCGGATTTCGCGGCCGTCGCCCTCGGGCGGCGGCCGTTCGCGTTCTCGCTCAGCGCTGGAGGCGGACGCCGGCCATGATCATGCCGACGTCGTAGCTCGGCGCGCCGGTGACCATCGCGTGTTCCCAGCTCGCCTTGGCGAAGGTCTGGACGTTGCGATTGAGCTTGTGGGTGATGGCGCCGGCGAGGAGGAGGCTGCCCTCGGAGGTGGGGGTGGCGAAATACTGCTTGTCGGACCAGGTGAGGCCGAGCGAGCCGACGAGATCGCGGCGCAGGGCGCGCTCCCAGGTGGCGCCGAGGGTGCGGTGGAGGGCGCCGGGCGAGCCGGCCAGGGTGGTCGGCTCGAAGACGGTCTTGGCCTCCAGCCTGATCTGGTCGATGCGCGTCGGCGACCAGACCAGCGAACCGTCGATCAGCCAGGCCGACATGGTCGGCAGGTCGCCGGAGACGGGGGCTTCCCAACCCCAGCCGGTGGAGAGTTCGCCGCGCAGCATCGGGCCGCCGTCGGCGACGACGCCGGTCTTGATCGCGGCGCCGTTGCCGTCGCGCAGCGAGCCGCCGACGGCGATGGTGTCGTAACGGCGGGTGGAGATCTGGGCCTCGACGAAGGGGCGCACGACGGCGCCGGACC
This sequence comes from Siculibacillus sp., assembly GCA_040275425.1. Lineage (GTDB taxonomy): Bacteria > Pseudomonadota > Alphaproteobacteria > Rhizobiales > Ancalomicrobiaceae > Pinisolibacter. The sequence goes on from JBEOKB010000255.1 coordinate 4,786, forward strand.
CGAGCGTGGTGCGCAGCGCGCCGACCCAGCGGGTGTTGTTCTCGATGGCGGAACCGGAGCCGGCGATGTTGTCGATGTAGTCGGTGCGCTCGAGGTCGCCGCGCAGGGTGAGGCCGATCAGACCGGCCTCGCGGGTGAGTCCCAGGGAGAGGATCCTGGTCTCGAGATCGGGGGCGGCGGTGGCGGTGCCGCCGGTGGCGAGGCTGGCGGTCTGGCGCTCGCGCGACCACAGGGCGCGCAGGTCGGCGCGGGTCTCGTCGCCGAACTCGATGCGGCCCTTCATCTCGGCCGACCAGCTCGGGCGGTCGATCTGGTGATCGACGCCGTAGCCGAGATAGGCGCCGCGCAGATCGAGCTCGAGGCGGTGGCGCGACCAGTCGGACTTGGCGGTCAGTTCGGGGGCGACCTTCCACACCATGGAGCCGCGGCTGCCGGCGGTGCCGTAGGCATTGGTGGTCCAGCCCGAGGAGACCTCCACCGCCGGACGCCATTCCAGCCCGGCGCCGCGCAGGCCGAGGGGCATGAAGGGGTCGGTCTCGGGGGTGGCGGCGGTGTCGGCGCGCAGAGCGTATTCCTCGAGCACGGCGGCGTTCTTGTCGCGCGGGTCGGGCCGAGTCGCGGTGAGGGGGGGAATCGCGGTGGTTTCGGCGGCGGGGCCGAGCGGGCGCACCGGGTCGACCGGGCCACGCGTCTTGACCTCGGGACCGAGGCGACCGCCGGGGATC
>JBEOKB010000256.1:0-9862 GCA_040275425.1 Siculibacillus sp.
CGCCGGGGCGGCGGGATCGATCGCGGGCGTCTCGGCGCGCGCGAGGCCGCAGGCGGCGGTCGCCAACGCGGTGCCGAGGAGGAGGGAGGACCAGCCGGTCGACTTCATGATCGATCAACTCCGGAGTGGCTCTGACGCGGACGCGAACGGCGATGGCGGATGATGAACCGAACGGACACGGAAGCGGAATCACGATGGCGCGATGCGCCGTCGGTCATTCCGCCGCTTCGATGTCGTTCGCCTCCTCCAAACCATATTCCTTGAGTTTGCGATAGAGTGTCGAGCGCCCGATCCGCAGGCGTTTCGCCACTTCCGTCATCCGTCCGCCGTAGTGATCGATGGCGATGCGGATCATCTCCTCCTCGATCGCGGCGAGGTCGCGAACGTGGCCGCTGACGTCCATCGAGCGCAGGAAGCCGAACGGGGTCGGGCCGGAGCCGAGGGTGAGGCCGTTCGAGGCCGGCGACCAGCCCGACATCGACGTCTCCACCGCGACCAGGGCGGGGCGGGTCTCGGCGGCGTGGGGCGGGGCGACGGGTTCGGCCCGCTCGACCGCCACGACCGGGCGATGGCGCGGCAGGACCGGCACATGGCCGACCTGGGCGGCGATCTGGGGGAACTCGTCGAGGCCGAGCATCGAGCCGTCGGACAGGACGACGGCGCGGAACACCGCGTTCTCGAGCTGGCGGATGTTGCCGGGCCAGTCGTAGCTCTCGAGGAGCGCGATCGCCTCGGGCGAGACGCCGATCAGGCGGCGGCGGCCCTCCTCGGCGGCGAAGCGGGCGACGAAGGTCTTCACCAGATCGGGGATGTCCTCCTTACGGTCGCGCAAGGGGGGGATCCAGACGGGGAAGACGTTGAGGCGGTAGTAGAGGTCCTCGCGGAAGCGGCCCTCGCGGGTCATGTCGAGCAGCGAGCGGTTGGTGGCGGAGATCAGGCGGAAGTCGACCTTCACCGGCCTTCTCGAGCCGACCGGCTCGATCTCGCCCTCCTGGATGGCGCGCAGGAGCTTGACCTGGATCTCGGGCGGCAGTTCTCCGACCTCGTCGAGGAAGAGCGTGCCGCCGTGGGCCTCCTGGAACTTGCCGACGTGGCGATCGACGGCGCCGGTGAAGGCGCCCTTCTCGTGGCCGAACAGGATCGATTCGACGAGGTTCTCGGCGATGGCGCCGCAGTTGACGGTGACGAAGGGTTTGGCGCGGCGATCCGAGGACCCTTGAATGGCGCGGGCGATCAGCTCCTTGCCGACGCCGCTCTCGCCCTCGATCAGGATCGGGATGTTGGAGGCGGCGGCGCGGCGGCCGAGGCGAATGACGCGCTCCATCGACGGCGAGGTGGTGGCGAGATCCTCGAAGGTCAGCGTGCCGGTGGCGGAGCGGCGGGCGCGGACGACCTCGTCCTCGAGGGTGGCGAGCTTCAGCGCGTTCTGAACCGAGACCTGGAGCCGTTCGGGCGAGATCGGCTTGACCACGAAGTCGAAGGCGCCGGCGCGCATGGCCGAGACCACGACGTCGATGCCGCCGTGGCTGGTCTGGACGATGACGGGCACGGCGTGGCCGGTCTCGCGCAGCTTGAGCAGGACGCCGATGCCGTCGAGCTCGGGCATGACCAGATCGAGGACGACGAGGGCGATGGCGCGGCCTTCGGGCGAGGCCATCAGGCGCAGGGCGGCCAGACCGTCCTCGACCACCACCGGAACGTGACCGAAGCGACGGATCGCCTCTTCCAGGAGGCGGCGCTGAATCGGGTCGTCGTCACAGATCAGAATGCGTTCGGCCATTTGCCCCTACGTCTCCACCATTCGTTAAGGGTTTCGTCTCGATTCGGGTCGATCGTGCGGGCAGGAGGTTGACCAGAAGTTAACGCGGGCTCTCTTTCTCGGTCCCGGAACGGGGCGGGGCGGGACGTGTGACCTCGAAGAGACGCCCGGGCGGTTGAAGGGGCGGCCTCGGACCCGATATGGATGGTGCGAACCCGTCCCCGCGCCCCGCGCCGGTGCCACCGCATCGGGAGCGCGCGCCTTCAGGAAACCCCGCCATGACCGTCGTGACCTCCGCAGCCGTCCTCGATCACGCGAACGCCGGAGGGGGCGACGGTCCCTTCGGCCGCCTGCCGGAATGGGATCTCGGCGATCTCTATTCCTCGCCCGAGGCGCCCGAGCTCAAGGCCGATCTGGAGGCCGGGTTCGAGCGGTGCCGGGCGTTCGAGGCGAAGGCCAAGGGTCGACTGGCCGAGATGGTGGCGGCGGGCGACGCGGCCGGGCTCGCCGATCTCGTCGGCGAGTACGAGGCGATCCAGGATCTGCTCGGCCGGGTCGGGTCGTTCGCCGGGCTGACCTATGCGGGCGACACCACCGATCCGGCGCGGGCCAAGTTCTACGGCGACGTGCAGGACCGCATGACGCGGGCCTCGACCCATCTGCTGTTCTTCGAACTCGAGCTCAACCGCATCGACGACGCCGGCATCGACGCGCTGATCGCGACGAGCGCGCGGCTGGCGCACTGGAAGCCGTGGCTCGAGGACATCCGCAAGGAGAAGCCGCACCAGCTCGCCGACGAGATCGAGAAGCTGTTCCTGGAGAAGTACACCACCGGGGCCGCGGCCTGGACGCGGCTGTTCGACGAGACGGTCGCCTCGCTGCGCTTCCGGCTGGGCGAGGAGGAGCTGACGCTCGAGCCGACGCTCGCCCGGCTCCAGGACGGCGACGAGACCAAACGGCGCGCGGCGGCGGAGGCGCTGGCGGCGACGTTCAAGGCGAACCTGCGCGTGTTCACGCTGATCATGAACACGCTGGTCAAGGACAAGGAGATCTCGGACACCTGGCGCCACTTCGCCGATCCGACCCATGCGCGTCATCTCTCCAACCGGGTCGAGCCGGAGGTGGTGGCGGCGCTGGCGGCGGCGGCGCGGGCGGCGTTCCCGAAGCTCTCCCACCGCTACTACGCGCTCAAGGCCAAGTGGATGGGCAAGGACCGGCTCGACCACTGGGATCGCAACGCGCCGCTCGCCACCGCGCCGAGCCGGGTGATCGGCTGGGACGAGGCGCGCGACATCGTGCTGTCGGCCTACGGGCGGTTCTCGCCGGAGCTCGCGGCCCTGGGCAAGACCTTCTTCGACCGGCCGTGGATCGACGCGCCGACCCGGCCGGGCAAGGCGCCGGGCGCCTTCGCCCATCCGACCGTGCCGTCGGCGCACCCCTATCTGCTGGTCAACTACATGGGCAAGGTGCGCGACGTGATGACGCTCGCGCACGAGCTCGGCCACGGGGTGCATCAGGTGCTGGCGGGGCCCAACGGCACGCTGATGGCGCCGACGCCCCTGACGCTGGCGGAGACCGCCTCGGTGTTCGGCGAGATGCTGACCTTCCGCGCGCTGCTGGCGGACGCGACCTCGCGCGAGGAGAAGCGGGCGATGCTCGCCTCCAAGGTCGAGGACATGATCAACACGGTGGTGCGCCAGATCGCCTTCTACACCTTCGAGCAGAAGATCCACGAGGCGCGGCGCGAGGGCGAGCTGACCGCCGAGCAGATCTGCGGCTTCTGGATGGAGGTGCAGGGCGAGAGCCTGGGGCCGTCGATCCGGCTGGCGGAGGGCTACGAGACCTTCTGGGTCTACATCTCCCACTTCATCCACTCGCCGTTCTACGTCTACGCCTACGCCTTCGGCGACTGTCTGGTGAACTCGCTCTACGGCGCCTATCAGAAGCAGCCGGAGGGCTTCCAGACCAAGTACTTCGATCTCCTCAAGGCGGGCGGCACCAAGCATCACTCCGAGCTGCTGGCGCCGTTCGGGCTCGATGCCACCGACCCGAACTTCTGGTCGATCGGGCTCGCGGTGATCGAGGGGCTGATCGACGAGCTGGAGGCGATGGAGGGGTGAGGCGCGTACGGCCTTCCGTTGTACGGAATGTACAACGGAAGGCTCGTGTGTTATACGTTTCGTACAACGCGCGGAGATCGCCCATGAAGCTCGAAGTCAAGAAGATCGGCAATTCGACCGGGCTGATCCTGCCCAAGGAGCTGTTGGTCCGGCTGGGTCTGAAGCCGGGGGACGAACTGCACGCCACGCCCAATGGGGCGGGTGGGTTCGTGCTGTCGCCCTATGATCCCGACTTCGAGCGCTCGATGGCATTGGTCGACGAGATCATGGACGAATATCGCGACACGCTGAAGGAGCTGGCGAAATGACCGGCCCGACCCCCGGATTTTCCGATCAGGGGCAGGCGGCCTTCGGTCCGATCTGGCTCACCGTCGAGGAGGTGATCGCGCTGCACGAGCGGCAGTTGCAGCGCTTCGGCGGCCCGGCGGGCCTGCGCGATCGCGGGGCGCTGGAATCGGCGTTGGGGCGCGCGCGCAACAAGTGGGAGTACGAGGGCGGCGATCTGGCGCTTCTCGCCGCCGCTCACGCCTTCGGCATCGCGCGCAACCATCCCTTCGTCGACGGCAACAAGCGGGCCGCCTTCGTGGCGATGATGCTGTTTCTGCGCAAGAACGGGGTGCGGTTCGCGCCGCCGCCGGCGGAAGCGACGCGGATCGTCCTCGATCTCGCCGCCGGGTCGGTGTCGGAGGACAGTCTGGCGAGGTGGATCCGGGATCGGTGGCCCGCCTGATCGCCCGCCCGATTTCTCGCCGTCGGCCGTCTTCGCCCCATATGATCGGGCGGACGGGCAACGGGAGTGCATCATGGCCGCGGACGACGAACGCAATTCGCTGACGGGGCGCGTGCTGCGCCATGCCCGCATCGGGGTCGACGTCGGAACGGCGGCGGTGCGCATCGCCGGCGGGAGGCTGACGGGCGGAAGCGATCTCGCCCGCGAGGGGCGGGTGCTGGCCGACGCGCTCGGCGGGCTCAAGGGACCGTTGATGAAGGTGGCGCAGTTCCTCGCCACCATCCCCGACGCCGTTCCGGCCGAATGGGCGGTCGAGCTGCAACGGTTGCAGGCGCACGCGCCGCCGATGGGGCGGGTGTTCGTCAAGCGGCGGATGGCGGCGGAGCTGGGGCCGGACTGGGCGGGGCGCTTCGCCTCGTTCGACTACGAACCGGCCCATGCGGCCTCGCTCGGACAGGTGCATCGGGCGGTCGGACCGGACGGGCGGCGGCTGGCGGTCAAGCTGCAGTATCCGGACATGGCCTCGGCGGTGGAAGCGGATCTGTCGCAGCTCGGGGCGTTGTTCGCGCTGATGCGGCGGATGCGGCCGCAGATCGACACGACCGAGATCGCCGAGGAGATCGGGGCGCGCATCCGCGAGGAACTCGACTACGAGCGCGAGCGGCGGCACATGAGCCTCTACGGGCTGATGCACGCCGAGGACGAGGGTGTGCGCATTCCGCAGGCGGTCGACGAGCTGTCGAGCCGGCGGCTCCTGACCATGACCTGGCTCGACGGGCGGCCGCTGCTCGACTTCAAGTCCGCGACGCAGGAGGTGCGCAACCGGATCTCGGAGGCGATGTTCCGGGCGTGGTGGAATCCGTTCTGCCGGTTCGGGGTGATCCACGGCGATCCGCACCTGGGCAACTACGCCGCCTTCGAGCAGGACGGCGAGGTCGGCGGCATCAACCTGCTCGACTTCGGCTGCGTGCGGATCTTCCCGCCGAGCGCGGTGGCGGCGGTCCACGAGCACTACAAGGGCCTGCTCACCGGCGATCGCGATCGGGTGGTGGCGGCCTACGAGGCGTGGGGGTTCGAGAACCTCACCAACGATCTGATCGACACGCTCGACATGTGGGCGCGGTTCCTGTTCGGGCCGCTCCTGACCGATCGGACGCGGCGGATCGCCGAGGGGGTGTCGCCGATCGAGTTCGGCCGGGCCCAGGCGATGGCGGTGGCGGAGGCGCTGAAGAAGCACGGGCCGGTGAAGCCGCCGCGCGAATTCCTGTTCATGGATCGGGCGGCGATCGGTCTCGGCGGGGTGTTCCTCCACCTCGACGCGGAACTGAACTTCCACCGACTGTTCGAACAGGCGCTGGAGGACTTCCACCCCGAGCGGCTCGCCGAGCGGCAATCTGCCGCGCTGCAGCGCGTCGAATTAGAGCCTTCGGTTAAGTGACAGGCCGAAGTGGGGTGGCGAAGATGTCGCCCGAAGCAGAAGCCGGTCTCAGGGGACCGAACTTCTTCGGGAGGACGACGGAACACCGTTGCGCCGGTCACGGTCTGGTGCCTCAATGGGCGTGGTCAAGACTCCGTCACGAGAGTCACACGAAGCCACGCCAGGGAGGCGCGCATGTCCGAGATCGACGCGCGGAATCTGTACGAGCACGAACGCACCTATGCCCGGTTCGTCAGCCTCACGAGGTGGGGAACGGGACTCGTGGTGGTCGTGCTGGCCCTCATGGGCTTTTTCCTGCTTCGGCACTGACGCGATCATATCGATTCGCATGGGATCGATGGGATCGTGAACGATGGTCCGCTCGTCGCTTCGCCCTCTTCCCAGAGGGAGGTGCGCGGGTGGGCACGTCGACGTCCCCGAAGGTCCGGGGCGGTCGGGCTTCGCGCGATGGACGCGAGCGTTTCGGGGCAGGTCTCCGAGGGCTCGCGGGTGTCGAGTGGAGCGCGGCCGAGCGAGAGCCTCACCGCGTCCTCGGGCGCGCAAGACACACGAGGGAGAAGTCCATGAAGATCGCGGTTCCCGTCGAACGCTACCCGCAAGAGGGGCGTGTGGCGGCAACGCCGGAGACGGTCAAGAAGTACAAGTCGCTCGGGTTCGACGTCACGGTCGAGACCGGGGCGGGGCTGGCCTCGCGCTTCGTCGACGCCGAATACGTGGCGGCGGGGGCGACGATGGCGCCGGACATGGCTTCGACCTTCGCCGATGCCGACCTGGTGCTGATGGTGCGTCGCCCGCTCGCCGAGGAGCGGGCGCTGATGAGGAAGGGGACGATCGTCATCACGATGGCCGACCCCTACGCCCACAAGGACGACATCCAGGCGATGGCCGAGGCGGGGCTCACCACCTTCACGATGGAGTTCATGCCGCGCATCACCCGCGCGCAGGTGATGGACGTGCTGTCGTCGCAGGCCAATCTCGCCGGCTATCAGGCGGTGGTGGAGGCGACCTACGCCTATCACCGCGCCTTCCCGATGATGATGACCGCCGCCGGCACGGTTCCGGCCGCGCGCGTGTTCGTCATGGGCGCGGGCGTCGCCGGTCTGCAGGCGATCGCCACGGCGCGGCGTCTCGGCGCGGTGGTCACGGCCACCGACGTGCGCCCGGCCGCCAAGGAACAGGTCGCCTCGCTCGGCGCCAAGTTCATCGCGGTGGAGGACGAGGAGTTCAAGGCGGCCGAGACGGCGGCGGGTTACGCCAAGCCGATGTCGGCGGAGTATCAGGCCAAGCAGGCCAAGCTCGTGGCCGAGCACATCAAGAAGCAGGACGTGGTGATCACCACCGCGCTCATTCCGGGTCGGGCGGCGCCGCGTCTGGTCACGGCCGAGATGGTCGCCTCGATGCGTCCGGGCTCGGTGCTGATCGATCTGGCGGTCGAGCAGGGCGGCAACGTCGAGGGTTCGGTCGCCGGTGAGGTGGTCGACACCGCCAACGGCTGTCAGATCGTCGGCTACGTCAATCTGGCGGCGAAGATCCCGGCCTCGGCCTCGGCGCTCTATGCCAAGAACCTCTACGCCTTCGTCGAGACGATGGTCGACAAGGAGACGAAGACGGTGTCGCCCAAGTGGGACGACCCGCTGGTTCAGGCGACGCTGATCACCAGGGACGGCGCGATCGTTCATCCCTCGCTCGCCTCTTGATCCCTCTTCCGCAGGACATTCCGTTCATGGCCAACATCACTCCCGATCAGGCTCTCGAGAAGGCGACCGCGGCGGCGAAGGCCGCGCAGGCCGCCGCTCAGGACGCCGCGGCGGCCGCGCAGGCCGCCCAATCCTACGTCGATCAGTTCGCCGACGCCGCCGGCGCCGCCGTTCATGCCGCCTCGGGCGGCGCGATCGATCCCTTCGTGTTCCGCCTGTCGATCTTCGTCATGGCGATCTTCGTCGGCTACTACGTGGTGTGGTCGGTGACCCCGGCGCTCCACACTCCGCTGATGGCGGTGACCAACGCCATTTCCTCGGTGATCGTGGTCGGCGCGCTGCTCGCTGTGGCGGTGCCGGCGATGGATTCCGGTTCGGTCATGGCCAAGGTGTTCGGCTTCATCGCCCTGGTGTTCGCCAGCGTGAACATCTTCGGCGGCTTCCTGGTCACCAATCGCATGCTCGCCATGTACAAGAAGAAGGAGCGGTGATCATGAACGCCAACATCGCCGCAGTCCTCTATCTCGTCGCGGGCGTGCTGTTCGTCCTCTCCCTGCGTGGTCTGTCGAGCCCGGCGACCTCGCGTCAGGGCAACCTGTTCGGCATGATCGGCATGACGCTGGCCGTGCTGGTGACGCTGGCGCTGGCCAAGCCGTCGGTCGGCTCGGCCATCCTCATCGTCGCCGGTCTGGCGCTCGGCGGCGTCCTCGGGGCGGTCATCGCCAAGAAGATCGCCATGACCGAGATGCCGCAGCTGGTGGCCGCGTTCCACAGTCTGGTCGGTCTCGCCGCCGTGTTCGTCGCCGCCGGGGCGCTCTACGCCCCGCAGGCCTTCGGCATCGGCGCGCCGGGCCACATCCACGGCGGGTCGCTGGTGGAAATGGTGCTGGGCGTGGCCATCGGCGCGGTGACCTTCACCGGCTCGGTCATCGCCTTCGCCAAGCTCAACGGCAACATGTCGGGCAAGCCGATCATGCTGCCGATGCGCCACTTCATCAACGGCGGTCTGGCGATCCTGCTGGTGCTGCTGGTGGTGGTGTTCGTGCGCACCGAGAGCCATGCGGTGTTCTGGATGATCACCATCCTGTCGCTGGTGCTGGGTGGGCTGATCATCATCCCGATCGGCGGCGCCGACATGCCGGTGGTCGTGTCGATGCTCAACTCCTACTCGGGGTGGGCGGCGGCCGGCATCGGCTTCACGCTCGGCAACACCGCGCTGATCATCACCGGCGCGCTGGTCGGCTCGTCGGGCGCGATCCTCTCCTACATCATGTGCAAGGGCATGAACCGGTCGTTCGTCTCCGTCATCCTCGGCGGCTTCGGCGGCGAGACGGCGGCGGCGGGTCCGGGGGGCGTCAAGGAGAGCCGTCCGGTCAAGCACGGCTCGGCCGAGGACGCGGCCTTCATCATGAAGAACGCCGAGAAGGTCATCATCGTGCCCGGCTACGGCATGGCGGTGGCGCAGGCCCAGCACGCGCTGCGCGAGATGGGTGACATGCTCAAGGAGCAGGGCGTCGAGGTGAAGTACGCCATCCATCCGGTGGCGGGACGCATGCCGGGGCACATGAACGTGCTGCTGGCGGAAGCCAACGTGCCGTACGACGAGGTGTTCGAGCTCGAGGACATCAACTCCGAGTTCGGTCAGGCCGACGTCGCTTACGTCATCGGCGCCAACGACGTGACCAACCCGGCGGCCAAGACCGATCCGGCGTCGCCGATCTTCGGCATGCCGATCCTCGACGTCGAGAAGGCCAAGACCGTGCTGTTCATCAAGCGCGGCATGGGCTCGGGTTACGCCGGCGTGGAGAACGAGCTGTTCTTCCGCGACAACACCATGATGCTGTTCGGCGACGCCAAGAAGGTGTGTGAGGAGATTGTCAAAGCCTTGGAGCATTGATGGTGGAAGACCGCCTGCATTCAACTTCTATTGTTCTGGTCAGCTGATGCGTTGGCGCGCCCATACCGCGCTTGGCGTTGCCGGCGGCATCGTGGTGGCGGCGAATATCATGCTGTTGGCCATCGTGATGCCGGAATTGACGGCAGCAACGACTTTTCCCATCACCTATGCCACCGGCCTGACCATCGGCTTCGCCATGCTCATCACCGCCATAGTTCTGC